>NZ_JBHWFF010000012.1:171510-175244 GCF_042733785.1 Streptomyces sp. NPDC059695
TCTGGGGGGTTGGTATTTGTGTATAAGAGACATCTGCCCTTGCCGCTGACCTCGTACGTGACCTGGTAGGTCTAGTTCACGGAGTTGTCGCCCCGGCGGGGGGGGGACGCGGCTCCGGGGGCACCGGCCGACCCCGAGGCGGCGCGCCGCAGGGCCGAGCGCAGGGCGGCCCGGATCACCTCGGGCGCCCAGGAGTTGGAGCGGCGCCTCGCCGACCTGCTGCGCGGCGGCCTCGCGGCGGCCGGGCAGACGGGGTACGCACTGTGGGAGGAGACGGCGGCCCGCATGGTCGACGCCCAGGCGCCGGGGCTCGCCGGGCGCGTCCGGGAGCTGGGGGCGATACCGGGCTCGGGGGCGGGCTGGCCGGTGCGGCTCCTGGAGGAGTGCGCCCTGACGCACCTCCTCGACCGGGCGTGGCTGGCGGCGGACCGGCTGCCCGCCCCGTTCGCGACGACGGTGCGGACCCGGGTGGGCCTGCCCTCCCCGGCCGACGGCGTCCCGCTGCGCGACCACTGGCTGGTCCTCGCGCAGTACGACGCGGCCGACACCCGGTTGACCACCCGGAGGATCTGGCTGCACGGCACGACGACGGGACGCACCGCGCTCCTGCTCTCGTTCGGCGCGGCGGGCCGGGCGCCGCAGCTCGCGCTCCCCGTGGGCGCGCTGCTCGACGGCGAACTGACCCCGCACCGCGGCGCGGGCCAGGTGCGGGCGGAGCCCGGCGAGCGGTTCGTCCCGGTCGCCGGACCCGTCGCCCCGCCGGCGGGCGGACCGGTCGGCTCGGCACTCGACGCCTACGGCAGGGCGCTGGCCGAGGACCCCTGGCTGGAGTCCTGGCCGGTGACGCTGAGCGGGGTCGTGCCGGCGCGCGCGGAGTACGGCTGGCAGCTCGCCGACGCCGACGGCCGCGAGGCGCTGCCCCTGACGCCCGCCGCCGGGTCCCGGCCCGGTCTCTGGCGCCTGGTCGCCCTGTCCGGCGGGGCTCCGGTGACCGTCTTCGGGGAGTGCGGGCACCGGGGGTTCACGCCGCTCGCCGCCTGGTCGCCGGAGGCCCCGGGAGAGACGGTCCCCCTCATATGACGCCCGGTCACCCCGCACCGCACCACGGGAGGAGCCCGATGGACACCACCTCGACCACCGACGGGGCCGCCCGGCTCTGGGAGGAGCTCGTCAGCTCGGCGCTCCTGGGGACGGACCGGCGGCCTCCCACCGGACTCCCGGGCCCCCTGGCCGCCCGGGACGTACCCGGCGCCCTGCTCGACGCCGCCGCGCTGCACACCGTGCGGCGCAGGGCCGGACTGCGGCCCGGGACCGCCGCGCCCCTGCCGGAGCCCGCCCCCGAGGACCCGCGCGCACCGCTGCCCGAGGCCGCCCGGCGCCGGCTCGACCAGCTGCTCGCGGGCCGCGCCGCACCCGCGCCCGCGGGGCGGCGCGGGTCCGCCCCCGACCTGGCCGAGCTGCTCCCCCAGTGGCTGGCCCTCGCCAACCGGCACGGCTACAAGGCGTCGCCCGCCGCCCTGCCGGCGCTGCTCGACGCGGCCAGGGCCCGCACCGATCTGCGGCCCCAGGCGCTCCGTCTGGCCGGGCCCCGCGGCCTGTGGCTGGCCCGGCTCAACCCCGAGTGGAGGTTCGCCCTCCGGGGCACGGGGGCGGGCGGCGGCCTCCCCTCGCCGAAGGACCCGGAGGGGGTCCGCGCCCTGTGGGACGAGGGGCTGTTCGCCGAGCGGGTCGCGCTGCTGGCAGCCGTACGGACCGACGAACCGGCCGCCGGTCGCGCGCTGCTCGCCTCGACCTGGTCCGTCGAGCGGGCGGAGGACCGGCTGATGTTCCTGGACTCGCTGCGCAACGGACTCTCCGACGCCGACGAGGAGTTCCTGGAGGAGGCCCTCGGCGACCGGAGCCGTAACGTCCGGGCCACCGCCGCCGAGCTGCTCTCCGCCCTGCCGGCCTCCGCCTTGGCCGGCCGCATGGCGGGCCGGGCCGCCACCTGTGTCGGCCTGGACCGGACGGCCCCGGTGCCGACGATCGCTGTCGAGGCCCCGCACGAGTGCGACGCGGCGATGCAGCGGGACGGCCTGGTGGCGACGCCCCCGGCGGGCCGGGGCGAGCGCTCCTGGTGGCTGGGCCAGCTCGTCGAGGCGGCGCCGCTGTCCTCCTGGCCGGCCAGGTTCGGGGGTCGGAGCCCGGAGGAGATCGTCTCGCTCCCGGTCGCCGACGACTGGCAGAGCGAGCTGCACGCGGCCTGGTGCCGGGCGGCCGTCCGGCAGCGGGACCCGGCGTGGTCGCGCGCGCTCCTCGGTTCCCCCGCCGTCCCGCCCGCGACGGGGCCCGGCACCTCCTCCCTGGCCGAGCGGGCCCAGCTCCTGTCGACGCTTCCCGTGGAGGAACGGGCGCGCTGGGTCGCCGCGTTCGTCGCGGCGCACGGACTCTCGGAGGCGTTCCAGCTGCTCGGTGTCTGTGCCGTGCCGTGGGCCGAGCCGCTCGGCGAGGCGGTGATCGACGCCCTCGACATCGCACGGGAGGCGGGCAGTTACCCGTGGAGCTTCAGCGGGGTGATGGGCCTGGCGGAGCGCTGCCTCGCCCCGGAGGCGGCACGGCAGCTGGAGTCACTGACCGCCCGGTCCGACGAGGCCGAGGGCAGCTCCCCCGGCGCGGGCGACTACTGGGCGGAGGCTTTCCAGCGCCTGGTCTCCACGCTCCGGCTCCGCGCGGCGATGCACGCCGAACTCACCCCGCCGCCGCACCTCTCCGCGACCCCGCCGCCGCCCTTCACTGCGACCGCACCGCCGCACCTCTCCGCGACCGCACCGCCGCTGTGACCCACCCGACCGCGAACCGGCCACGCACCGCGTCCCGGTCCGGGTCGGTTCCGGCGCTCTCGCGCGGGCGCGGTCCGGCCCGCGGAAGCCCACCCGTCAGGACCGGACCGGCACCCGCCCCGGAGCACGACAGGGCCCTCCCGGAAGGGAGGGCCCTGTGGGCAGACGCGCACGCGCAGCGGTTACGCGGCGACGCGCACGTTCGCGTTGACCCAGTCGACGATGGACGTGGTCGTCGCGCCCGGCGTGAAGATCTCCGCCACGCCCTTCTCCTTCAGCGGGGCGATGTCGGCCTCGGGGATGATGCCGCCGCCGAAGACCTTGATGTCCTCCGCGTCGCGGTCCCTGAGCAGCTCCAGGACCTTCACGAACAGCGTGTTGTGCGCTCCGGAGAGGATCGAGAGGCCGATCGCGTCGGCGTCCTCCTGGATCGCGGTGTCGACGATCTGCTCGGGCGTCTGGTGGAGCCCGGTGTAGATGACCTCCATGCCGGCGTCGCGGAGAGCCCGCGCGATCACCTTGGCTCCGCGATCGTGGCCGTCGAGACCCGGCTTGGCGACCACGACGCGGATCGGACCGCTCACACCCATCACTGCCTCCACATGCGACCCCCGCGCCTCATTGCCGGGGAGGTGAACGAACGTTATCCCCAGCATCCCGCACCCGGCCGTTTCGCGGAGGCCACCGAGGGGGAAATCACACGTGGGACATGTTCGCTCTGCGCCGTCCCCGCTTTCGGGCCCTCCTCCTGGGCCCACCAGCCGCGAGCGGGGCCGGTCGCGAAGGGAGCCGCGACGAGGTCCGCCGCGCCCCCCGGCCCCCCCGCGGGGCGCGCGGGGGCGCGGGCGGCCCGCGCCCCCCCCCGCCCCCCGGGCCCGTCCGGGGGCCCGCCCAGGTGCAAACCCAACGCACCCC
>NZ_JBHWFF010000012.1:175254-178093 GCF_042733785.1 Streptomyces sp. NPDC059695
GGGGGGGGGGGCGCTCGCTCCGGCGCCGCGCGCCGCCCCCCGCGCCGCGCGCGGCCCGGCGGCGGGCGCCGGGGCCCCCCCCCCCCCCCGGCGTACCGTTCGGCCCCGCGTGCCGTTCGGGAGGCCGGCCATGGAGCTCACCAAGGTCACCGCCCTGATGAAGGCCACCGCGCTGGAAGTCGCGATCCTGGCCGGTCATCTCGTCCTCTACCCGTCCGGGATCGTCGCCGAGCGGCTCTCCCCCGCCCCGGCCTCCGCGAAGCGCCCCTCCACGCCCACGACCTCCGCCGAAGGCCCCGACCCGGCCGGGGCGGAGACGTCGCCCCCGACGGCGATCGCGCGGGGCGGTGGCAGCCGTCCGGTGATCCTGCTGCACGGTTTCGTCGACAACCGGTCGGTCTTCGTGCTGCTGCGCCGCTCCCTCACCCGGAACGGCCGTGACCACGTCGAGTCGCTCAACTACTCCCCGCTCACCTGCGACCTGCGGGCCGCCGCCGAGCTGCTGGGCCGCCGGGTGGACGAGATCCGCGCCCGCACCGGCCACGCCGAGGTCGACGTCGTCGGGCACAGCCTGGGCGGGCTGATCGCCCGCTATTACGTACAGCGCCTGGGCGGTGACAGCCGGGTGCGGACCCTGATCATGCTCGGCACCCCGCACGCGGGCACCACGGTGGCCCCGCTCGCGGACGCGCATCCGCTGGTGCGGCAGATGCGGCCCGGTTCGGAGGTCCTGCGCGAGCTCGCGGAGCCCGCGCCCGGCTGCCGGACCCGGTTCGTGAGCTTCTGGAGCGATCTGGACCAGGTGATGGTGCCGGTGGAGACCGCGCGTCTGGACCACCCCGACCTGCTCGTGCACAACGTTCGGGTGAGCGGGATCGGCCACCTCGCGCTGCCCGTGCACCCGACGGTGGCCGCCGGGGTCCGGGAGGCCCTCGACGCGGGCGGTCCGGTCGCCTCCGGAGCTCGGGACGAGGGGCCCGGGGCCACCTCCGTCGCCTGAGCACACGACACCGTTCTTCGAACGTTCATCGAACACAAGGCCAAAGCTCTCCACTCGACCTGGAGAAACGCGGTCGATTGCCCTTTTCCTACGGGCCCGAACCCCGCCGAAGATTGTCCGCCGCGCATACCGCCGGGTACAGTCGCGCCACTGCTTACCCCCGGGACACCCCTCACGGGCCCGCCCCGGACTGGTCCTGCTGCCGAGGCGAGAGAGACGTTGGTGAACGACCAGCACCCCCACGCCGGGTACGTCGGAGACGGCGCCCAGCACACCGGCAGCTTCGCCATCGACCCGCTGTTCGGCGCCTACCCCGAAGGTCAGGCCGACCACAGCGGCCAGTGGGACCTCGGCGCGTACGCGGCCACCGGCACGTACCCGACGACGGGGCAGTACGACACCACGGGGCAGTACGACACCACCGGTCAGTACGACACGACCGGCCAGTGGGACACCACGGGGCAGTGGAACACCGCCGCCACCGGCCACGAGGCCACCGGCACGTACGCGACCACCACGGCGCAGTACGACACCACCGGACAGTGGGACGCCTCCGCCTGGACCGACGCCCAGCACACCGGCCAGTACGAGACCGCCCACGCCGGCGCCTACGCCGCCCAGGGCACGTACGGCTACGAGGCCTACGACGCCACCGGGCAGTGGGCCGCCCCCGCCTTCGCGACCGAGACCGGCGCCTTCGACGCGACCGCGTGGAACCACGCCTCCCCCGAGCCCGAGCCGGTCGTCCCCCAGCAGTACACCCCGCAGGCCGAGCACACCGCCGAGTTCGCCTGCGAGTACGTCCCCGAGGGCCACGAGGAACACGCCGCCGACGGCGCGGAGGAGCCCGAGGCCTTCCAGGGCGACGACGACGCGTACGACTACGAGCACGACGGCGACCACGCACACGACCACGACGAGCCGGCCGCCGGTGACGAACCCGCCGTCGAGGTCCGCACCGAGTCGCCCCTCGCGGGCCGCCCCGTGCGCCGCTCCTCCGGTGGCGCCCGCGGCCGGCGCCGTACGCCCGCCAAACGGTCCGCGCTGCTGACCGTCGCCGTCCCCTCCGCCTGCGTGATGGGAGTCGCCGGCATCGCCGCCGCCTCCGTCGGCGGCCTGACCGGCACCACCCCGGCCGGCGCGCAGAAGGACGACACGACCGCGCTCGCCGCCGCCGACCCGGCCTCGGTCAAGCAGGTCGCCGCCAACAACGCGCTCGACACCCAGCTCGCCGCGCTCAGTGCCGACGCCCGCGACTTCGGCGACCGCGCCAGCCGCACCCAGGAGCGCATCGACCTCAGGGCCCGCCAGGCCGCCGACAAGAAGAAGCGCGAGGAGGAGGCGGCCCGCAAGGAGGCGCTGCGTCCCAAGTACCTGCTGCCGGTGAAGCTCCACCAGCTCAGCGCGCGCTTCGGCCAGTCGGGCGTCAACTGGATGTCCGTGCACACGGGCATCGACTTCCCCGTGCAGTACGGCACCCCCGTGATGGCCGCGACCGACGGCACCGTCCGCACCCAGTGGAACAGCGCCTACGGCAACATGGCGATCGTGACCTCCCCCGACGGCACCGAGACCTGGTACTGCCATCTGAGCAGCACCAAGATCCGCTCGGGTTACGTCAAGGCCGGCGACGTCATCGCGTACTCCGGCAACTCCGGCAACTCCACCGGCCCGCACCTCCACTTCGAGGTCCGGCCCGGCGGCGGCTCCGCGATCGACCCGCTGGCCTGGCTGCGCAGCCACGGCCTCGACCCGACCAGCTGAGCCCTCCGGCGTACGGACGAGGAAGGGGGCCCCGCGGGGCAAGCCGGGGGCCCGGACCCGAACCCCCCGCACCCT
>NZ_JBHWFF010000012.1:178102-223076 GCF_042733785.1 Streptomyces sp. NPDC059695
GGCGCGGCCGCGCGCCCCCCCCCCCCCGCCCCCCCCCCCCCCCCCGCCCCCGCGCGCGCCCGCGCGCGCCCCCCCCCCCGCCCCCCCGCGGGGGCCCCCCTTCCCGTACCGCGCTACAGCTTCTCGACCGGCGCGTACCTCAGCAGCAGCCGCTTCGGCTTCTCGTCGCCGAAGTCGATCGTCGCCTGGGCGTCCGAGCCCCCGCCGGTCACCGACATGACGGTGCCGAGTCCGAACTGGTCGTGCGTGACGCGGTCCCCGACCTGGAGGGAGATCACCGGCTTCTCACCGGCACGCCGGGTCGCGAAGCCGGACGGGCCGGAGCGCGAGCGGGAGGACGACAGCGAGGACGTGATCCCCGAGGTCGGCCCGGCGGGCTTCACCATCGGACCGGTCCGCTTCCACTCCAGGTACGCGGGCGGGATCTCCTCCAGGAAGCGCGAGGCCGGGTTGTACGAGGGCTGGCCCCAGGCGCTGCGCATCGACGAGCGGGTGAGGTAGAGCCGCTCCCGCGCGCGCGTGATGCCGACGTACGCGAGGCGCCGCTCCTCCTCCAGCTCCTTCGCCTGGCCGAGGGCGCGCATGTGCGGGAAGACGCCGTCCTCCATGCCCGTGAGGAACACCACCGGGAATTCGAGGCCCTTGGCGGTGTGCAGGGTCATCAGCGTGATGACGCCCCGGCCCTCCTCGTCCTCGTCGGGGATCTGGTCGGAGTCGGCCACGAGGGCGACCTTCTCCAGGAACTCGGCGAGGGTCGCGGGCTCCTCGCCGCGCTCCTGCTCGAACTCGAGGGCGACGGCCGCGAGTTCCTGGAGGTTCTCGATCCGGGTCTCGTCCTGCGGGTCGGTCGAGGCCTGGAGCTCCGCCAGGTAGCCCGTCCGCTCCAGGACCGCCTCCAGGACGACGGCGGGGCCGGCGCCGGACTCGACGACCGTGCGGAGCTCGTCCATGAGCGCGTTGAACCGCTTCACGGCGTTCGCGGAGCGCGCGGCCATGCCGTACGCCTCGTCGACCCGCTTGAGGGCCTGCGGGAAGGTGATCCTCTCGCGCAGGGAGAGGGCGTCGATCATCGCCTCGGCGCGCTCGCCGATGCCCCGCTTGGGGACGTTGAGGATGCGGCGCAGCGGCACGTTGTCCTCGGGGTTGGCGAGGACGCGGAGGTACGCGAGGACGTCCCGGACCTCCTTGCGCTCGTAGAAGCGCACGCCGCCGACGACCTTGTAGGGCAGTCCGACGCGGATGAAGATCTCTTCGAAGACACGGGACTGCGCGTTGGTCCGGTAGAAGACGGCGACGTCGCCCGCCTTGGCGTCGCCCGCGTCGGTGAGCCGGTCGATCTCGTCGGCGACGAACTGCGCCTCGTCGTGCTCGGTGTCGGCGACGTAGCCGGTGATCTGCGATCCCGCGCCCGCGTTCGTCCACAGGTTCTTGGGACGGCGGGACTCGTTGCGCTCGATGACGGCGTTGGCCGCGGAGAGGATCGTCTGAGTGGAGCGGTAGTTCTGCTCCAGGAGGATCGTCGTCGCGTCCGGGTAGTCCTCCTCGAACTGGAGGATGTTGCGGATGGTCGCGCCGCGGAAGGCGTAGATCGACTGGTCGGCGTCGCCGACGACGCACAGCTCGGCCGGGCCGAGGTCCTCGTAGCCGGTGCCGACCAGCTCCCGCACGAGGGTGTACTGGGCGTGGTTGGTGTCCTGGTACTCGTCGACGAGGACGTGACGGAAGCGGCGGCGGTAGTGCTCGGCGACGTCCGGGAACGCCTGGAGCAGGTGCACCGTCGTCATGATGATGTCGTCGAAGTCCAGGGCGTTGGCCTCGCGCAGCCGCGCCTGGTACATCCGGTACGCCTCGGCGAGCGTCTTCTCGAAGCCGTCGGCGGCCTGGTCGGCGAAGGACTCCTCGTCGATCAGCTCGTTCTTGAGGTTCGAGATCTTGGCGCTGAACGACTTCGGCGGGAACTTCTTCGGGTCGAGGTCCAGGTCGCGGCAGACCAGGGACATCAGCCGCTTCGAGTCGGCGGCGTCGTAGATCGAGAAGGAGGACGTGAAGCCGAGCCGCTTCGACTCGCGGCGCAGGATGCGGACGCACGCGCTGTGGAAGGTCATGACCCACATGGCGTTGGCGCGCGGCCCGACGAGCTGCTCGACGCGCTCCTTCATCTCGCCGGCGGCCTTGTTGGTGAAGGTGATCGCCAGTATCTGGCCGGGGTGCACGTGCCGCGTGCCCAGGAGGTGGGCGATGCGGTGGGTGAGCACCCGGGTCTTGCCGGAGCCGGCGCCGGCGACGATGAGCAGCGGGGTGTCGGTGTGGACGACGGCGGCGCGCTGCTGCTCGTTCAGCCCCTCCAGGAGCGCGGCGGGGTCCACCACCGGACGGGGGTGACCGTCGCGGTAGTGCGTCTCCCGGGCGGGCGGGGGCACGTCGAAGTGCTCCCCGAAGAGGTCGTGCGGGACCTCCTCCGCGGCCGGGGAGCCGTGCTCGTCCTCGGGGTGGGGCGGGGGCTCCTCCGAGGAGTGGTTCTGGAGGCCGGCCAGGAAGCTGTCGTCAAAGAGGCTGCTCATCGCCTCACGAGTCTAGGACGCCCCACCGACATCCGGGTCCGCCTTCGGAAGGGTCTCTGTGGAAGCCCTCACACCCAGAGGGTCGCGATGAAGATGTTCACCATGGTCAGGCCGCCGACCGCGGCGAAGAGGCCCTTGTCGACCTTCTCCTCGTCCCGCTTGACGTAGACCAGGCCGAGGATCACGACGAGGATCGCGAGCTTGATGCCGACCTTGAGGTTGTTCACGGTCTGGTCGTCGGCCTGGTTGAGGCCGACGAGCGCGATGCCCGTGATCAGCATGGTCAGCGCACCGTGCAGCATCGCGGGGCTGAAGCGGGCCGTGCCGGCGCCCATCGCCTTCATCTGGGTGAGGAAGCCGCCGAGGAGGGAGGCGATGCCGATGATGTGCAGGGCGACGAAGACATTGATGAGGACGTCCATGGGGCGGAGCCTAACCGGGGCTCCGGCGCCGCCCTCCGGCCGGGTCTCCTCACTCCAGGACGTCAGACGAAGATCCAGGGCGCCCAGACGAAAGAAATCGATCCGCGACATGCCTTCTGGCGCCAATTACGGTCAACTCCCCATCCGGCCGTGACCCCAGGTTTAGCGTCCTCCACCAGGTGACCGGCTCCCCACCACCGCCGGCGATCCGGCGGCTGTCGGTCACCCCCGCCGAGAAACCCGGCGGCGGTCCGTCTCCCCTGTGCGGGCCGCCGCCGGTCCGGCGGGCACCGTCCCCCCAGGGAAGAGGATGTGACCCGCCCTCGTGGCAGCGCACCGGAAGTCCAAACAGTCCCCCCTCGGTGGCTCGGCGGTCCGTACCGCCGCCACCCTCGCCCTCGCCTCGGCGGCGACGGCGACGCTCTTCGAAGGGTCCGGACACGCGGACCCCCGGCCCACCACCGCCCAGGTCAAGGCGGAGGTCGACCGGCTCTACGAAGAGGCCGAGGTCGCGACGGAGCGGTACAACGGGGCGAAGGAGAAGGCCGACGCGGCGCGCACCGCCTTCGACCGGCTGCGCGACGAGGCGGCCCGCAGGACCCAGCGCCTCAACACCGCCCGGGAGGGACTCGGGGCCATGGCCGCCGCCCAGTACCGCACCGGCGGACTGGACCCGGCCGTGCAGCTCGCCCTCACCTCCGACCCGGACCAGTACCTGGAGCGGGCCGCGCTCGCCGAGAAGGCCGGGGAACGGCAGGCGGCCGCCGTCACGGCCGTACGGCGCGAGCTCGCCGCGATCCGGCAGCTGCGCGGCGAATCCGCGGGGAAGCTGACCGCACTGCGCGGCCACGAGTCGGAGCTGCGGCGGCAGAAGGCGGCGGTGGTCGCCAAGCTGGCGGAGGCCAGGACCCTGCTCGACCGGCTGACGGACGAGGAGCGGGCGCGGTACGAGGCGGCCGCCGCGGCCCGGAACGGCTCCGGCACCTCGACGCGGGCCGACGACCCGAGCGGCACCACCGGCGGCACCGGCGGGGGCTCCGCCGGGGGCTCGGCGACCGTGCGGGCCGACCGCTCCTCGACCGGCGGGCGCGCGCCGGTGACCGCCCCGAACGCCCGGGCCGCCGAAGCGATCTCCTTCGCCCGCGCCCAGCTCGGCAAGCCGTACGTGTGGGGGGCGACGGGCCCCTCCGCGTACGACTGCTCCGGTCTCACCCAGGCGGCCTGGCGCGCGGCCGGCGTCACCCTGCCCCGCACCACGTACACCCAGATCAACGCGGGACAGCGCGTCTCCCGCTCCCAGCTGGCCCCCGGTGACCTGGTCTTCTTCTACTCCGGGATCAGCCACGTCGGGCTCTACATCGGCGGCGGCCAGATGATCCACGCGCCCCGCCCGGGCGCCCCGGTGCGCGTCGCGCCGATCGACGAGATGCCCTTCGCCGGCGCGACCCGGATCGGCTGAGCCGCCGCTCGGGCCTCGGGCCTCGGGCCTCGGGCCTCGGAGATCAGGCCTCGGGGCGTGGACGCCGGGGCTGCTCAGACCAGGCGGCGGGCGGTGGCCCAGCGGGTCAGCTCGTGGCGGTTGGAGAGCTGGAGCTTCCGCAGCACCGCCGAGACGTGCGACTCGACCGTCTTCACCGAGATGTAGAGCTGCTTGGCGATCTCCTTGTACGCGTATCCCCGGGCGATCAGACGCAGCACCTCCCGCTCCCGCTGGGTGAGCCGGTCCAGGTCCTCGTCCACCGGGGGCGCGTCCGTGGAGGCGAAGGCGTCCAGGACGAAGCCGGCGAGGCGCGGCGAGAAGACGGCGTCGCCCTCCTGCACGCGGAAGACGGAGTCGACGAGGTCGGCACCGGTGATCGTCTTGGTGACGTAGCCGCGGGCACCGCCCCGGATCACCCCGATGACGTCCTCGGCCGCGTCCGAGACCGACAGGGCCAGGAAGCGGACCGGATCCTCGTGCGCGCCCATCAGGCTCGCGCAGCGCCGCAGGACCTCGACCCCGCCGCCGCCCGGCAGGTGCACGTCGAGGAGGACGACCTCGGGTCGGGTCGCGGTGATGACCGTGACCGCCTGGTCGACGTCGGCGGCCTCGCCGACCACCTCGACGCCGGTGACCTCGGTCCGGCCGATCTCGGCCTGGACCCCGGTGCGGAACATGCGGTGGTCGTCGACGAGCACCACCCGCACCCGGCGCTCAGTGCCCCCCGTCCCCGCATCGCTTCCGGCCGCCGCTCCGGCCGCCGCTCCGGTCTCGTCGCTCATCCGTCCGCCCTCTCCATCTCGAGCTCCACTTCGGTGCCGCCGCCCTGCGGTGACCGCAGCCGGGCCGTACCGCCGTAGCGCTGCATACGACCGATGATCGATTCTCGTACGCCCATCCGGTCCTCGGGTACCGCGTCCAGGTCGAAGCCCGGACCCCGGTCCCGCACCGAGACGAAGACCGTGCGCCCCTCCACCTCGGCGTACACCTGCACGGCCCCTCCCTCGCCACCGTACTTCGCGGCGTTGACCATCGCCTCGCGCGCGGCCTGCATCTGCGCGGCCAGCTTCTCGTCGAGGGGGCAGTCGCCGACGACGACCACCTCCAGCGGGACCCCGTGCTTGTCCTCGACCTCGGCCGCGGCCCGCTTCACCGCCTCGGCGAGGGTCTCGGGCTCCTCCTCCCTGCCGGTGCCCTCGGGCTTGTAGAGCCAGTTCCGCAGCTCGCGCTCCTGGGCGCGGGCCAGGCGGCGCACCTCGCCGGCCTCGTCGGCGTTGCGCTGGATCAGGGTGAGGGTGTGCAGCACGGAGTCGTGGACGTGGGCCGCGACCTCGGCGCGCTCCTGGGCGCGGATGCGCAGGGTGCGCTCGTCCGTGAGGTCCTGCGACATGCGGACCAGCCAGGGGCCGGCGAGGAGCGCTATGCCCGTGAGGACCGCGACGGCGGCGGTGACGGCCGTGCCGAGCTGGGCGACGGAGCCGCGGACCACCACGAAGACCGCGAGACCGGTGCCGACGAGGCCGACGCCGACGAGACCGCGGACGAGCTGGAACGCGCGTCTGCGGCGCCCGGGGTCGGTCCAGCTGGCGCGCCGGGCGTTGTCCGCCTGGCGCCACACGAGGGCCACGCCGACCGCGATGAGGATCAGCGGCCATATGTAGCGTCCGGTCTCGTTGTCGACGCTGACGTTCCCCACGAGGGCCGCGAGGCCGATGCCGAGCGCGATCAGGGCGACGACCTGGCCCCGGTCGGGCTTGCGGAGTCTTCGGCGCCCGTCCGACGTGGTCTCGAAGAGGGAGCGCGGGGCGGACCGGCCGCCGACGCCGAGCGGGACGACGATCCAGAAGACCGCGTAGAGCACGATGCCCAGGCCGTTCGAGAACGACAGCACCACGAACAGCACGCGCACCCAGACGACCGGCAGGCCGAGGTGGCCCGCGAGGCCTCGCGCGACACCACCGAGCCACCGCCCGTCGGCGCTCCGGTAGAGCCTGCGCAGGGGCGGTTCGTCGGTCTCGGTGACACGAGCGGTTGCGGACATGCACCGATCGTCACACGCCGGGCCCGCCCGGGACATCAGGGTCGGCCCTGAGATCGTCCCTGGTACGGACTCGGGGGCGGTGCCCCCGCGAATATCAGGGTCGGGCCAGGGTCGGCCCCGGTGCCGCCGGGCGTCACCGGACGTCACCATGGAGGCATGACGAGTTCGATGCCTTCGCAGCACGAGGCCCCGCCGACGGCGGAGGCCGATCCCGCCCCGCCGCTCCGGCGCTCGCGCGGGAGCAACGTCGTGGGCGGCGTCTGCGGAGGTCTCGGGCGGCACTTCGATCTCGACCCGGTGATCTTCCGGGTGGTCATCGGTGTGCTGGCCGTGGCGGGCGGCCTGGGGCTGGTGTTCTACGGCTTCGCGTGGCTGCTGATCCCGCTCGCGGGCGAGGAGGAGAGCGAGGGACGTCGGCTGCTGACGGGCCGGGTGTCCGGGGCCTCGCTCGCCGCGCTGCTGATGGCGCTGATCGGCTGCGGGGTGTTCCTCTCGACCCTGCACAGCGGTGAGGTGCTCGGCTTCACCCTGACCCTGTCGCTCGCGGTGTGCGGGGCCGCGGTCTGGTCGCAGCGGCGGAGGGCCGCCGGCGAGACCGACGGCAGACCGGACACGGCCGCCGTGCTCGCGGTCGCCGAGGCGCCGCCCGAGACCAAGGCCCCGCCGATCTACGAGTCCCCCTCCTGGTGGAAGGACCCGATCGTCAAGGACGGTTCGACGGGCAGGCTGGCCATCGGCTACCTGTGGGGCCCGCACGGAATCCTGGACGACGACGGCAAGGTCGACGGTGAGGTGCCCGAGCCGGGCAGCCAGTGGGGTCCCGGCCCTCGGGCGCCCGGGCGGCCGACGCCCTCCGTCCGCCGGAGCCCGTTCTCGATCGGCGGTCCCGTCTTCCTTCTCGCCCTGCTCGCGGGCGGTCTCGGCACGGGCCTGACCTGGGACACCCACCCGCTGGGCACCAGCCTGCAGGTCGGTCTCGCGGCGGCTCTCGCGGTGTTCGGGCTGGGCCTCGTCGTCAGCAGCTTCCTCGGACGGACCGGGTTCGGCACGGTGTTCCTGACCGTGGTCACGGCGGGCCTGCTCGCGCTGTCCTCGGCCCTGCCCGACCGGATCAGCACGGAATGGGTGCGCGAGACGTGGCGGCCGGTGTCCGTCGCCGCCGTGCAGCCGGAGTACGAGCTGGGGACCGGCGTCGGGACGCTCGACCTGTCCGCGATCCCGCTCCCGGCGGGCACGACGGCGGCGACGCACGCCTCGGTGGGCGCCGGGAAGCTCAAGGTGATCGTCCCGAAGAGCGCGGTGGTCAAGCTGCACGCACAGGTGAGCCTGGGCGACCTCCAGCTTCCGGGCGCGCCCGCCGACGACATCGACATCGAGCCGGACCGCGACGTCACCCGGACGCTCGCCCCGCCGGCCGGGACCACCCCGGCGGGCACCCTGGACCTCTCTCTGGAGGTCGGACTCGGACAGGTGGAGGTCACCCGTGCTGCTTCATGAGTTCCGCCCCGGCCGGCTCCTGGTCGGCCTGACCGCCCTCGTCCTGGCCGCCGTGTACGCGGGCGACGCGGCCGGCGCCTGGACCACCCCGTGGTACACGGTGATCCCCGTGCTGAGCGGCGGCCTGGGCGCCGCCGCCCTCACGACCTGGGTCGCCTATCGAATACGGCGCCGTTCGGCGAGGACCCGGTCCAGCGACAGCACCGGGGCCCCGGCCAGCAGCAGCGGCACCCAGGACATCAGATAGGCCAGGTCGTTGCCGAGGTAGTACGGGTGCACCTGCCAGCTCACGGTCAGCCAGAGGCTCAGTGAGATCAGTGCGCCGCCGAGCGCGGCCAGTCGGGCGAAGAGACCGAAGAGGGTCCCGAGCCCGACGGCGAGCTCTCCGAAGGCGATGGCGTATCCGAAACCGGTCGGGTTGTTGAGGGCGACGTCGACGAGGGCGGGGATCGCGGAGCCGTCGCGGACCCCGCGCATCATCTCGCCGATGGAGCCGCTGCCGGTGTCGGCGAAGAAGGCGGGGTCGGTGAGCTTGTCGAGTCCCGCGTAGATGAAGGTGACACCGAGGAAGATCCGCAAGGGGAGGAGGGCGTAGCGGGAGGCGATCGCCTTCCACTGGTCGAAGGTGGGCACGCACTCGACGAAGCGCCGATCGCCGTCGCCACCGTCACCACGACGGGCGCCACCGTCGCCACGGCCGTCGCCACCGTCACCACGGCCGCTGCCGCTGCCGCTGCCACTGCCACTGCCACTGCCACTGCCACTGCCACGACCGGTATCGCCCCCGGCGGCGCCGGCGGTGCCCCGGGCGTCATCGGCGCCGCCCGGGCCGTCGCCCGTGTCGTGCGGTCGGTCCGTCTGTCCCGTCATCGTCGGTCACCTCTCCACACCCCGTACGACTGTTCGCGGAACGATTCTCCTCGCACCTGGCGCCCGGGACACCGGAAGGGCGCGGGACGCTCAGTCCACGACGTCGATCGTGACCCGGTTGGTCTCCACACCGGCCGCCGTGACGACCGACACCTCGACCCGGCCCGGCTCGACGTCCGCAGGAAGAGGGACGGTCAGGGCGGCGTCCGTGGGGTTGGCGAAACCGCCCGGGACCGGGACGAGCGGCACGTGGGCGTGGACGGGGCCGATGCGGACGACCAGCCGGGTCAGCGGGTCGGGGGCGCCGGCTCCGGGCGGGACGAAGCCGCGGCCGCGGATCTCGATGTCGTCGCCCGTGCGGATCGGGGCGTCGAGGTCGCCGGCCTCCCGGGACCGGACCACGGAGTGGATCGTCGGGCGGACGCCCTCGGTGCATTTCGTGGCGAGGTGCCAGGCCGCCGAGACGCCGACGAGCAGCACGAGCGACCAGGGCACCTCGGGGAGCCGGTCCGGGTCGCCGGCCAGGGCGACGGCGGTCAGGGCCAGGACGGAGCCGGAGACGAGGAGGTACTGGACGTCGGCGAGGGCGGCCCGGCCGCTGTCGTCGCAGACCAGGTCGGCGGCGCGCGGGCGGTCGGCGCGCACCTTCTGGACGCGGCCGGCCGCGATCCCCAGGGCGACGACGAGACGGGCGGTGACGGTGACGGAGACGACGAGGGTGAGCACGGTCAGCAGGCCCGCGCCCCGGGCGAGACCGAAGGCGGCCGCGCCCGGGGACCGGAAGGCCAGGAAGAGGAGGGTGAAGCAGAGGAACAGGAGCCAGCCGGCGGCGACGGCGCGGGTGGTGGAGAGCCGGTTGTCCTCGCCGATCAGCGGGGCGAGGAGACCGCCCCGGGCCCGGTGGACGTGGGCGGCGGCGCCGAGCAGCCCGGCGAGGACCAGGGCGGCGCAGAGGCCGGCCGTGCGGGCGCCGGTCCAGCCGCCGCCGACGGCGGTGAGGGCCTGGCCGAGGAGGAGGGCGAGGACGGCGCCCCAGACGGCGCCGAGACCTCCGCGCCGCACCCGGTCGAGCCAGGCGGTCCCGGCCTCCCGGCCGCGCACGGCCACCGCGCGGGCGGACTGGGCGAGCTCGTCGGAGACCCACTGGCGGGCGGCGACCGGCGAGTGGGCGACGGCCGCGGGGACGCCGTGGCCGGCGGCGAGCTCGTCGCGCTTGGCCAGGAACGCGGCGACGGCCCTCCGGTGTCCGGCCTGCCCGCAGTGGGCGCAGCCGGCACAGGCCGTCGCGTGCTCGCCGTACTGTCTCGCCTCTTGAACCGCCACGGTGCTCACTCCCGGAGCTCACTTCACGGCCCGCGTCGATGCGGACCGGAGCGCCCCGAAGGGCCAACCAACCGTTGAATCAACGGAATTGTGCCGTACCGGCGGCTCCCGCGCCTGCCGCGTGCGCCCCGCCGGAGAGTGATTGCCGCGCCATCGCATTGACGTACAGAAGGGTGAAGCGATCGTGTTACGACAGGAGTTCGGGTTCCGCTCGGCTGATCCTGCGCCACAGCGGCTGGTAGTTGATCCAGGCGACGAGGTCGCTGCCGAGCTGTTCCCGGGTGGCGACGGCCTCGCGGTGGTCGATGAGCACCGGCTTGCCGGCGGCTCGCGCCGCGAGCTGGATCCGGGCGCAGCGTTCGAGGGCGATGAACCACCAGGCGGCCGCGTCGACGGAGGTGCCGACGGTGAGCAGCCCGTGGTTGCGGAGCACGATCGCCTTGAACGCGCCGAGGGCGACGGCGATCCGGCGGCCCTCCTCGGCGTCCACGGTGACGCCGGTGTAGGCGTCGTAGAGGGCGTGGTCCTGGTAGAAGGCGCAGGCCTCCTGGGTGATCGGGTCGAGGAGTTCGCCGAGGGAGGCGAGGGCCCGCCCGTACACGGAGTGGGTGTGGACGACGGCCACGGCTTCGGGGCGGGCCCGGTGGACCTGGGCGTGGACGGTGAACGCCGCCTGGTTGACGTGGTGGCCGCCGTGGACGACCTGGCCCTCGCCGTTGACCAGGATCAGGTCGCTCGCGGTCAGTTCCTCGAACGGCACCCCGAAGGGGTTCACCCAGTAGCAGTCGGGGTGCTCGGGGTCGCGGGCGGTGATGTGACCCGAGACGCCCTCCTCGTACCCGAGCCGTCCGAAGAGCCGGAGCGCCCCGGCGAGCCGCTGCTTGCGGTGGGTGCGTTCCTCCTCGGCCGTCGCGTGGACGGGCGGCAGGGCGAAGTGGAGCCGTTCGACGGGGACGGGGTCCGGTATCACGCTCATGCGCCGGAAGGTAACGCCCGGCCGGTCAAGTCACCAGAGTCCGGACGGGAACACGACGAAGCCGTCGCCCCGGAGGTCCGGGACGACGGCTTCACGCGCACGCGGGGAGCGACGGCTCCCACGCGACTACTCCCACTCGATGGTGCCCGGCGGCTTGCTCGTGACGTCGAGGACGACACGGTTGACGTCGGGGACCTCGTTGGTGATGCGGGTCGAGATCTTGGCGAGCACCTCGTACGGCAGGCGCGACCAGTCGGCCGTCATGGCGTCCTCGGAGGAGACGGGGCGCAGCACGATCGGGTGACCGTAGGTGCGGCCGTCGCCCTGGACGCCCACGGAGCGGACGTCGGCGAGCAGGACGACCGGACACTGCCAGATGTCGCGGTCGAGGCCGGCCGCGGTGAGCTCCTCGCGGGCGATGGCGTCGGCCTCGCGCAGCAGGTCCAGGCGCTCCTTGGTGACCTCGCCGACGATGCGGATGCCGAGGCCGGGGCCGGGGAACGGCTGGCGCTGGACGATCTCCTCGGGCAGGCCGAGCTCCTGGCCGACCATGCGGACCTCGTCCTTGAACAGCTGGCGCAGCGGCTCGACGAGCTCGAACTCGATGTCGTCGGGGAGGCCGCCGACGTTGTGGTGGGACTTGATGTTCGCGGTGCCGGTGCCGCCGCCGGACTCGACGATGTCCGGGTACAGCGTGCCCTGGACGAGGAACGCGACCTCGGGGCCGTCCTCCTGGAGGATCTCCAGCTGCGCCTGCTCGAAGACGCGGATGAACTCACGGCCGATGATCTTGCGCTTGGTCTCCGGGTCGGAGACGCCGGCGAGCGCGTCGAGGAAGCGCTCCTGCGCGTCGACGACGACCAGGTTGGCGCCGGTGGCGGCCACGAAGTCCTTCTCGACCTGCTCGGTCTCGTTCTTGCGCATCAGACCGTGGTCGACGTACACGCAGGTGAGCTGCGAGCCGATGGCCTTCTGCACGAGAGCGGCGGCCACGGCGGAGTCGACGCCGCCGGAGAGACCGCAGATGGCGCGCTTGTCGCCGACCTGGGCGCGGATGGCCGCGACCTGCTCCTCGATCACGTTGCCCGTGGTCCAGCTCGGCGCGATGCCGGCGCCGCGGTACAGGAAGTGCTCCAGGATCTGCTGGCCGTGCGTGGAGTGCAGCACCTCGGGGTGGTACTGGACGCCGTACAGCTTCTTCTCGTCGTTCTCGAAGGCGGCGACCGGCACGACGTCCGTGGAGGCGGTGACGGTGAAGCCCTCGGGGGCGGCGGAGCAGGCGTCGCCGTGCGACATCCACACGGACTGCTCGACCGGAGTGCCCTCGAAGAGGGTGGAGCCGGCCTTGGAGACGTGCAGCGGGGTCCGGCCGTACTCGCGGGCGCCGTTGTCGTCGACGGTGCCGCCGAGGGTCTGGGCCATCAGCTGGAAGCCGTAGCACATGCCGAAGACGGGGACGCCCGCCTCGAACAGCGCGCGGTCGAGGCGCGGGGCGCCCTCGGCGTACACGGACGACGGGCCGCCGGAGAGGATGATCGCCTTCGGGTTCTTGGCCAGCATCTCGGCCACCGGCATGGTGGACGGGACGATCTCGCTGTAGACCCGCGCCTCACGGACGCGACGGGCGATGAGCTGGGCGTACTGGGCGCCGAAGTCGACAACGAGGACTACGTCCGGGTTGGAGACGTCGGGCGCGGCAGCGGGAGTCGCTGATGACACTACGGCGGCCTTCCGGCGGTAGGAGAGGTTCCCTGGGGTTCCCCCGAAGGGGGGGCTATTTGTCGATTCTACCGGCGCGCCGGTGTCGCTTTTCGTCTCACCATCCGAACCCGGGTTGTCCCCGGCTTCGGGAAGGGGTCCATACTGGGGCCATGCGCGAGCTCACGACCTTCCTGTTTACCTATGGCAACCGGCCCACCGGCTGCCATGGTCGTGCTGCTTGAGCAACTGACAAGCGACTTCCCAGGCGCCCCGGGCCGACAAGGCCCGGGGCGTTCTGCATTCCCTCCGGGCGATGTCGCTCCGGGGTCTCCGACACCACGAGGAGCCCCAGCATGACGACGCACACCGCCACCACGGAGAAGACCGGCGCCCGCACCGACGAGGCGGCGAGCCTGATCGGCGACGCCCGTGAGCGGATCGACTCGCTCGACGACCGGATCATCGGCCTGATCCAGGAACGGATGGCCGTCTCGGCCGTGATCCAGGAGGCCCGGATCACCTCGGGCGGCCGCCGGGTGAACCTGGCCCGCGAGATGGAGGTCCTCGGCCACTACAGGGACGCGCTGGGCAAGCCGGGGACGGCGCTCGCGATGACGATGCTGGAGCTGTGCCGGGGCCGCATCTGAGCGACGCCTCGGATGCGGAGCGACGCGGGGGCCGTATCCCGAGCGAGGCGGCCGATACAGAGCGACACCGGGCCGTATCCGGGCGACGCCTCGGATGCGGAGCGACGCGGCCGAGTGGGTTCCCGCACCCGAGTTCGGGGCCGCTCTCACCCGTACGGCGCGTGACCGGCTCCGGCCGGGCTTCGTTGGTCCGGTTGTCCGTGCCAGCCAGGGGCGGGCCCGAAGAAACCACGCGTGGCTTCGCTGGGGCGTGTGGCGTACCTCTCCGGTACGTCGTGGGACCTCGCACCAGCGCGTGTGACCGGACAGCAGGGGACAGCAGCCCGGTCACCCAGAAAGGGCGGTCGGTCCCGGGGACGCCCGGGGCCGGCCGCAACCGGCCGATCTCCCGCTCCCCCGCTCCTCCCCCGTCCCGGCGATCCCCCGATCCCCCTCCCCTGCGGCGCAACCCCCCGGCGCCGCCCCGCTCGGCACCGCCGCTGCCCTGACACCGGTGCCGGCCAGAAGGGCCCCGCGCCGCGACCGGAATCGCGAGCGCGGGGCCCTTTTCACAGCCCTCCCCACGACGTGACGCGCGTCACACGAAGATCCTGCGCAACCGCTACAACCAATCGCGGCGGCGGCGGGTCATCTATGCAGCACCACAAAAGCTGGAAGGGCGCTGCACTCGGAGGGGGGTGCAGCGCCCTTTCGCACGCAGGGCGTCAGTCCTGCTTCGGCGGGACCGCCGGCATCCCGAGGAACGGCAGCCGCAGGGCGCCGAAGGCCTCGGAGGGGACCGCGGGGGACTTCGGCTCGACGGCCGAGAGCCGTACGTACGCCTCCCCCTGCCGCGGGCGCTGGTCCTCCTCGCCCTTGTTCGGCCAGAAGGACATGGCACGCTCCGCCTGCGCGGTGATCGTCAGGGACGGGTTGACGCCGAGGTTGGCGGAGACGGCCGCGCCGTCGACGACGGAGATCCCGGGGTGGCCGAAGAGCCGGTGGTACGGGTCGATGACGCCCGTTCCGGCGTCCGCGCCGATGGGGCAGCCGCCGAGGAAGTGGGCGGTGAGCGGGGTGCCCATGAGCTCGCCGATGTTGGAGCCGGCGAAGCCGTTGATCTCCTCGGCCATCAGGCGCGCGGCCCGGGTCGCGGCCTCGATCTGCGTGGGGTTGGGCGCGCCGTGCCCCTGGCGGGCGGTGAGCAGGCCCTTCCCGAGCCCGCCGGGCTTGCGGTAGGTGGTCAGCGAGTTGTCGAGGGACTGCATGACCAGGCCGATGATGGTCCGCTCCGACCAGCGGCGGTTGGACAGCGAGCGGACGGCGAGGGCGGGGTGCTTGACCAGTTCGAGGAGCCAGTTGCGGACCCGGTGCGCGCCGTAGGGCACCTGGAGGACGGTCATGCCGCCCATGGAGTTGGAGCCCTTGCCGTAGCGGACCGGCTCGATGTGGGTGTTGTCGTCCGGGTGGATCGACGAGGTGATGGCGACGCCCCTGGTGAAGTCGGCCCGGTCCTTGCCGTGCCGCTTGCGGTAGCGGCGGTCGGTGGTCTGCGAGCCGACCAGCGCCTCGGAGTTCGTACGGGTCAGCTCGCCGAGCCGGCCGGAGATGCGGGGCAGCAGCCCGGTGTCCTTCATCCGGTGGAGCAGGGTCTGCGTGCCGTACGTGCCGGCGGCGATCACCACCCGCGGGGCGGTGAAGGTGCGGCCCGCGCCCTTCTTCCTGTTGTCGGTCGGCAGTGTCCTGACCGCGTAGCCGCCGCGCGAGTCCTCGGTGACGGCGACGACCGAGGTCATCGGGTGGACGACGGCGCCCGCCTTCTCGGCGAGGTGGAGGTAGTTCTCGTTGAGGGTGTTCTTGGCTCCGTGCCGGCAGCCGGTCATGCACTCGCCGCACTCGGTGCAGGCCTTGCGGGAGGGGCCGGCCCCGCCGAAGAACGGGTCGGGCACCTCGCCGCCCGGCTTCGCCTTCGCGGTCCCGTCGCCGTCCCGGCCGTCCCCGAAGAAGACGCCGACCGGGGCCATGTGGAAGGTGTCGCCGATCCCCATCGCCTGGGCGGTGGCCTTCAGGTGCACGTCGGAGGGCGTCATCGTCGGGTTGAGGCGCACGCCCAGCATCCGCTTGGCCTGGTCGTAGTACGGGCTCAGCTCCGCGCGCCAGTCCGTGATGTCCTTCCACTGCGGGTCGTCGAAGAACGGGGCCAGCGGCTCGTAGAGGGTGTTGGCGTAGTTGAGGGAGCCGCCGCCCACGCCGGCGCCCGCGAGCACCATGACGTTGCCGAGCAGGTGGATCCGCTGGATGCCGTACAGGCCGAGGGCGGGGGCCCACAGGAAGTTCTTCAGGTCCCAGGAGTTCTTCGGCAGGGTCGCGCGGGTGAAGCGGCGTCCGGCCTCCAGGACGCCGACCCGGTAGCCCTTCTCGGTGAGGCGGAGGGCGGTGACCGAACCGCCGAAGCCGGAGCCGACGACGAGGACGTCGTAGTCGTACGCACTGTCCTCGCCCTGATTCTGGGCAGGGGGTACCGCGGTCATGGCTCTCCTCGTACGGAACGGTGTGAAAATCGTACGGAACGGGACGAAAAGGGAAGGGCGCCGGGGAGGGGCGTCAGCGCAGGCGCAGGGCCTTCATCGCCTTCAGGGACACGCTCATGAACGCGGCGTACTTCTCGTCGTCCATCCCGAAGGAGGGCGCGAGCGGGATCAGCCGCTGCTGGGCGACGGTCTGCGCCTCGGTGTACTTGAGGATGCCCTCGGAGCCGTGGCGGCGGCCGAGCCCGGAGTCCTTCATGCCGCCCATCGGGGACTGCACGCTGCCGTACGCGGGCGCGTACCCCTCGTTGATGTTGACGGTGCCGGTGCGCAGCCGGGCCGCGACGGCGTGGCCGCGGCGCGAGTCCTTCGTCCAGACGGAGGAGTTGAGGCCGTACGGGGTGGCGTTGGCGGCCTCGACGACCTCGTCCTCGTCCGTGAAGCGGTAGACGGAGACGACGGGTCCGAAGGTCTCCTCGGAGCAGACGGCCATCGGGGCCTCGACGCCGTCGAGGATGGTCGGCTCGAAGAAGAGCGGGCCGATGTCGGGGCGGGCGACGCCGCCGGCGACGAGCCTGGCGCCCTTGGCGACGGCCTCCTCGACGTGCTGGGTGACGGTCTCCAGCTGCCGCTCGCCGACGAGGGAGCCCATGTCCGCCCCGTACGCGAGGGAGCTGCCGAGCCGCATGGCCCGGGTGCGGGCGGCGAAGCGCTCCAGGAAGGCGTCGGCGATCGACTCGTGCACGTACAGCCGCTCGATGGAGATGCAGAGCTGTCCCGCGGAGGAGAAGCAGGCGCGGACGGCTCCGGCGGCGGCCTTCTCGACGTCGGCGTCCTTCAGGACGAGCATCGCGTTCTTGCCGCCCAGTTCGAGGGAGACGCCGACGAGCCGGGCGGCGGCGCCCCGGGCGACCTCGCGGCCGGTGCGGGTGGAGCCGGTGAAGGAGACGTAGTCGGCGTGGGCGACGACCTCGGGGCCGACGACGGGGCCCTCGCCGAGGACGACCTGGAAGACCTCGGCCGGAAGGCCGGCCTCGATGAGCAGGTCACGGGCCCAGAGCGCGGTGAGCGCGGTCTCCGTGTCGGGCTTCATGACGACGGCGTTGCCCGAGACGAAGGCGGGGAGCGCGTCGCCGACGGAGAGCTCCAGGGGGTAGTTCCAGGGGGCGATCTGGCCGACGACGCCGCGCGGCTGGCGCAGCTCGGTGACCTTGGTGAGGGTCGGCACGACGCCGGTGTGCCGCTTGGCGCGCAGGTACGAGGCGGCCTTGCGGCCGTAGTGGCGGGCGGCGACGGCGACCGCCTGCACCTCTTCGTGGGCGTGCAGGCGGGCCTTGCCCGTCTCCAGCTGGATGAGGTCGAGGACCTCGGCCTGCCGCTGGAGGACGAGGTCGTGGAAGCGCAGGAGGACGGCGGCGCGGGCCCGGACGGGGGTGGCGGCCCAGGCGGCCTGGGCGGCACGCGCGCGCGTGAAGGCCTCGGCGACGTCCTCGGGGGTGGCCTCGGGCAGGTCCGCCAGCTTCTCCCCGGTGAAGGGGGTGTGGTTGGCGGTCCGGCCGGAACCGGCGACGCCGCGCGTGAGCCGGGCGACCAGCGCGGGCGTCACGACGTCGGCGGCGGTCCGCCCGCCCGCGGGCGCGGGCGCGACCGGGTTGGTCGCGCCGGCGGGGGCGGCCGGGCGGGCCTCCTCGGCGGCGGTGTCGGCGGGAACCGTGGGGGCGGCGGGGGCCTGCGAGTCCGTCATGAGCCCGAGCGTAGGCCGCGTTCCGACCTTTGGGTACCCGTCGGTAACGCGTTTTCACCCTCGACACACACCACGCCAGCGATCACTGGCACATAAGGCCTGATCAGGGGCTTACGGCTGCCGGGGGCCGAGCGCGGAGATTTCCCGCCCCTCAGTCGCCCGGCGCGCGCCAGTGCTGGAGGACGATGTCGAACTGCTCCCGCGTCTTCTCCCAGCTGGACTCCGGCGAGGACATGTAGATCGCGTACTCGGTGCCGTCGTCCTCGTAGTACATCTGGTCGATCGCGTGCCGGGGACCCGGGAAGTCCTTCCGCTCGGTCCAGGTGAACTCCCACAGGACGGAGCGGACCTGGTCGCGGTAGGTGACCTGGCCGAGCTTGACCCGGTTGTAGTCCATCCGCTTCTGCAGGACGCGCTCCAGGTCGATGGCGTGCAGGTACGGGTTCTCGAAGTCGGGGCTCCTGTCGATGCTGATCCGGATGCGGTGCTCGCCGTTGTCCGGGGTGTAGTCGACCTGGTCGCCCTCGGTCTGGCGCTTCCAGCCGTCCGGTACGAGGAGGCTGAAGCCCTTCGGGTCCTCGACGCGGTGCCAGCCGTCCGGGATGCCGTCCCCGGCGCCCTGGGAGGCCGGGGAGGACGCGGGCGTGGTCCGGCCGCCGTCGCCGCGGGCGTCGCGGTCGCCGCCCGCGTAGTTCATGGCGGCGAAGACGGCGCCGCCGGCGACGACCCCGGCGAGCAGCGCCGCGAGGACGGCGGAGCGCCAGCGGCCGCGGCCCGAGGGGGGCGGGGAGGCGGGAACGAGGGTGGGGTGCGGTCCGGGGGGCTGGTGGGGTCCGTGGGACGGCTGGGCCGACTGGGGCCACTGCGCGGTCGCCTTGACCGGCTCGCCCGCGAGGCTCTCGGTACCCGTGCCCGTACCGTCCGCCGTGTGCGCCGCCGCAGCCGAGTCCAGCTCCTCCCTGGCCACGCGCTGGGTCGGCACGTACGCCTGGGCTGCCGTCGGCGCGCGCCCCTCCATCGCGTCGAGCAGCATCCGCTCGGCCTCGTCCGCGCGCGGCCGCTGCCCCGGATCCTTGCGCAGCAGGGCCACGATGACGGAGGCCAGCGGACCCGCCTTCTCCGGGTGCGGCGGCTCCTCGGTCACCACGGCCTGCATGGTGCTGATCGGGGAGGTGCGGCGGAACGGCGACGTGCCCTCCACCGCCGTGTACAGCGTGGCGCCGAGGGACCAGAGGTCGGAGGCGGGTCCGGGGTCGCCGCCCTGTACCCGCTCGGGCGCCAGGTAGTCGATGGAGCCGACGATCTCACCGGTACGGGTGATCGTCGAGTCCCCCTCGATCGCCGCGATGCCGAAGTCGGTGATGAGGACGCGCCCGTCGCGCGCGAGCAGCACGTTGCCCGGCTTGACGTCCCGGTGCAGCACCCCGGCCGCGTGCGCGGCGCGCAGTGCGCCGACGACGTGCAGACCGATCCTGGCCGCCTCACGGGGCTCGATCGTTCCGGCCGCCTTGGCGGCGTCGGCGAGCGAGGGCCCGTCGACGTACTGCATGACGATCCAGGGCCGGTTGTCGTGCTCCAGGACGTCGTGGACGGTGACCACGCCCGGGTGCGTGATCCGCGCCGCGGCCCGCGCCTCCTTCTGGGTGCGGGCGTGCAGAACGAGCCGGTCGGCCTCGGCCACGAAGCGGCCCGCCGTCAACTCCTTCACCGCCACCACGCGGTGAAGCACCTCGTCGTGCGCGCGCCAGACCTTGCCCATGCCGCCGCGTCCGATGGACTCGCCCAGCCGGTAGCGACCGGCGAGCAGCAGCCCGGCACCTGTGCTCTGAGAATGTTCCACTTGCCCCCGCCCGTTCCTTCTGATGCAAGGTTACGGAGGGGGGGACGGGCGGCGGAACCTCGGGGCGGTCATAGGAACAGCACTGTGACCGGGGGCCGGTGGGACATTCCTATCAACGTCCCGGCCGGAAACCCTTCGCGGCCTGCTCGTAGATCTCCGACACCTTGTCGCGCTCGCTCTCCGGTCCGATGACCTGGACCACGTGGTACCGACCGCCGTCGATCAGGGCGAGGTTCCGCACGAACACGATGCGGCCCGTGCTGTCCGGCCAGGTGTAGGACCCCTCGGCCGTCGGCGTCCGGCCGATGTCCACCCGGCGTGTCTTCTCCACCTGCGACCAGCTGGACGACCGGTACGGCTCCAGCTCGCGCTCCTTGACGTTCTGGTACTCCAGCGGGTCCGAGCCGTTCTCCCGGACGCCGTCCCGGCCGGGGACGACGATCAGCGTGAAGTCGCCGTTCGTGTAGCGGACTTGTCCCGCGTCGTTGATCGGGCTGCGCCGCCACCCCTTCGCGACCCCGATCCGGAAGCCCTCCGGGTCCTGACGCAGCTCGTACCCGGCGGCGAGCGCGGGAGCCGAAGGGTCCGCCGGGGGCGGGGTGGTGGCCGGCTTCGTGGTGGGATCGGCGGACGGCTCCGCGGTCGCCGACGGGCCGCTCGTGGACGGGGAGGTGCCGGGGGCCGAGGACGCCGGACCGGCCGTGGGCGTGACCCGCGCGGCGGGCTGCTCGCCCTCGCCGGGCAGGAACAGGACGGCGTACGCGACGGCTCCCCCGAGCAGCAGGAGGACGAGGACCAGGAGCGTGCGGCCCAGGGAACGCGGAGAACCCGGGGAGCGCGGTGTCCGGGCGGACTTCGGGCGCGCGGAGGGCCGGGCGGTCCGCGGGGCGCGCTGCGGGATCTCCTCGTCGTACTCCCCGCGGAATCCGAACCCGTCCCGGAACTCCTCCCGGAACTCCTCACGGTGATCCGGCTCCACGGGCGCGTGGCCGTACTCGACGTCGTGCTCGCGGTCGTGCTCGGGCGCCTGCTCGAAGCCCCGCGCGCCCTCGTGCCCGACGCCGGGGCGCGAGGCCCTGCCGCGCTTGTGACGGCCCGCGCCCGCCCTCCCGCGCCACCGGCGCACCAGCTCGCCGCGCCGGCGCACGATCGGGAGCCGCGCCTCGTCGAAGGAGGGCAGCGGTACGACTCCGAGCCCGGCCTCCGGCTCCGGCGCGGACCGCACCAGGGAGCGCAGCCAGCCGCGCAGCTCCTCGAAGTCGGGCCGCTCGGTCGGGTCCTGACGCAGCAGGGACTCCACGACGGGGCGCAGCGGCCCGCACTCCTCGGCGAAGGCCGGCGGCTCGGCGCAGACCAGTTGGACGAGCTCGGCCGCGCTGTCCTCGGGGTACGGAGCGTGCCCCTGGACGGCCCGGTAGAGGAGCGCGCCGAGCGCCCACAGGTCGGTGGCGGGGCCGATGGGCGGGGCGAGCCGCCAGTTCTCGTGGACCGGGCCCGCCTGCTCCGGCGCCCAGCGCTCGGTCACGGCACCGACGACCGCGATCCGGGTCTGCCGGGCCCGTTCGGCGGCGAGCCGCGTGGTCGGCCCACGGTGCGCCTGGGCCGGGATCGCGACGGGCGCGTCGTCTCGTGGACCGGCGGGGACCGGGAGGCGCGCCGGGTTCGGGTTCGCCGCGGTGTACCCCGCGGGCAGGGCCGGGCGGCCCGAGCCGGGAAGGACGGGGCTGCCGCCGGCCGGGATCGGCCCGGTGCCGTCGCGCGCCGCGTGCGGGCCGTCGCTCCAGCTGCCGGCCAGCATCACGCGCGGCGGCGGTCCGGCCCCCGGTCCGGCGCCGTACGGTTCGTCGCCGTCGTCCTCGTCGTCCTCGTCGTCCGCCACCCGGGCCCACCACTGCGGCTCGGGCGCGCCGGACGCCTGCGCGGTCGGCGGCGGGGGCGGGGGCGACGACGGCTCGGGGGTCTCGGGCGGTGCGGGGCGCTGAACGGGAAGCGCCCCGGTCTCGCCGAGCCGGGCGGCGGCCCGCGCACCGGCCCGGTACGCGGCGATGGCACCCGCCCGGGCGGCCCGCACGTCGGCGGTAGGCGGCGTGGCCACGAGCTGCGTCTCGGCGGCGGCGGGCTCGGCCCGACCGTAGGGGTCGGAGCCGTAGGCGTCGGGGGACCCGTGGGGCCGGGGACCGGTGTCGCCCGGGCCCGGGTCCTCCGACCGGTCGGGCTCGGCCCGGTCCGGCTCCCCGCCGGGCCCCTCGTCCCCCTCGGCCCCGTCCCCGACCTCGTACGCCTCCGGGGCGTACTCCTCCGGGACGTACTCCTCGGGGCCGTACTGCTCGGGGACGTACGCCCGGGAGCCGGAGGCCGGGGCGGGCTCGGCCGCGTACGGCTCCAGTTCGTAGGCCCCGGGCACGGCCGCACGCGGTTCGAGCTCGTACGCCTCGGGCTGGTACGGCTCGGGGTCGTACGGCTCCGCCCGGTACGTCTCGGGCTGGTACGTCTCGGTCCGGTACTGCTCGGTCCGGTACTGCTCCGGCTCGTACGCCTCCGGCTGGTACGGCTCGGGGTCGTACGCGTCCGGCTCGTACGGCTCCGTCCGGTACGGCTCCGGCTCGGGGTCGTCCCCTCGCGGGCCGTGCTCCTCCGTCTCGTACTCCCCCTGGCCGTACCCCTCCGGCGCGGGGTCGTCCCCTTCCAGGTCGTCCCCTCCGGCCGCCGGGGGCGGTGCGAACGCGTCGGTCTGGTCCGGGACCGGTGCGTAGCCGCAGAGGGCCTCCTCGGCGGCACCCACCGCGAGGCCGCTGAGGACCACGCGGCCGTCGTCGCAGACGAGCACCGTCCGGGAGGTGATGTTCCGGTGGACCCAGCCGTGGGCGTGGAGGGCGCGCAGGGCGGTGAGGACGTCGGCGCCTATCTCGGCCGCGCGGTACGGGTTGAGGGGCCGCTCGGCGAGGAGCGCGGCCAGCGGCCGGGCCGCCACGCGTTCGCTCACTATCCACAGCGAGCCGGCCTCCGCGAAGACGTCGAAGACCTGGTCGAGGAGGGGGTGGTCGGGGATCTGCGCGGCGGCCTGGGCCGCCTCTATCGCGCGGCGCACCACGGGCTCGGCCGGACGGCGGGTGGCCTGGCCCGCACCGCCGTGGGCTCCGCCGGGACCGTCCCGCCCGTCGAGGACCTCGGCGTCGACGAACTCCGGCAGCGGCACCTGGCGGACCAGGACCTCCTGCCCGCTGTACGTGTCGAAGGCGCGCGTCTCGACCGGTTCGTACGCGTCGGCGTCCGCCGGCGGCAGCGGCAGGCGGTAGCGGTCGGCGAGCACCCTTCCCGCGCAGTCGTCCACGACGCCTCCCCACGCGCGCACGCTGTCCCCGTGGACCCGCGGATCCCCCCGGGATCGGGCGGGATCACGCGAGTCCGTCAGTTCCGGTCCGGTACCGCGCAGTTGACGGCTCTGTCCGGCTGCTTTCGGTCCTCGGGGCTCACGATACGTGGCACCGTCAGTCCTTGGGGCTGAACGTGGCGAACGCCGTCTCCCGCAGCGTCCTGCACTCCGCGCCGTTCCATTCGTCCTTGGCGCAGCTGATCATGATGGAGTAGCCGTGCGTGGCGTCCACCTTGAAGCCGCGGTTGAGCACGTGGACCCGGATGCCCTTCTGCGTGCGCTCGAACTCCCAGTCGGCGACGGTCGGGTAGCCCTTGTAGGAGACGGACCGTATGCCGAGGTGCTTGTAGTCCTGGCTGGTGGCGGCCACGCCGTACCGGGCCAGTTCCCAGGCGCTCGCCGCGTTGTCCTTCGGGCTGCCGTTGTAGTCGACCTGGACGCGCGGGAAGCCGCCGCTCTCGCTGAAGATCACGCCGAGGTCGTATCCGGGGATCGAGCGGAGCCTGAAGCTCGCGGGCACGGCCATCGAGAAGTGCAGCCGGTCGTTGCTGACGAGGGTGTAGCCGGCGGGCAGCTGCGTGCCGGTCTCGCCGCCGGGCTTCCCGGACGGCGTGGCGGTGCCGTTCTGCCCGTCCGTGGACCCCGTCGTGGACCCCGTCGTGGTGCCGTCGGCGCCGGTGGACCCGGTGCCGGTGTCACCGCCGGGCTGGACTCCGCCCTGCTGGCCGGTGCCGCCCGAGGACTGGCCCTGGGCGCCGCCGTTCCCGCCGGAACCCTGGGCGCCGCCGGAGGCGTCGCCTCCGGCCGTGGCGCCGGCGGAGGCCGTGGTGCCCCCGTCGCCCTTGCCCTGGTCGCCCTCGTCGCCGCCGCTGAGGGAGACCGCGAGGATCGTCCCGAGCAGGGCGAGGACGGCGACCGCGGCGATGATGATCAGGGTGCGGCGCGGCACGACGTCGGTCAGCGGGGCGCGGGCCGGGGCCGCCGGCTTGCCGCCGCCCCGCAGCGGCTCGGTCGCGAGCCTGGGCGTCGGCTTCGGCTCGGCCTTCACGGAGGCGGCGGCGTTCCGTACGGAGTTCAGCGCGCCGCGCATCCGCTCGGCGGCCGCGTCGGGCCCCTGGTCGGCCGCCGGGGCGACGGGGGTCCGCTCGGGACGCGGCGGCAGCGGGATGACCGCGGTGGCCTCGGGCGAGACGGCGGGCGGGGCCTCGGGCGCGTCGAGCACGGCCCGCAGCAGGACCCGGGCGCGGGCGTCGTCGAGCCGCTGCGCCGGATCCTTGGCGAGGAGGCCGTAGATGACCTGCTCCAGCTCGGGTCCCGCGTTCTTCGGCGGGTCGACCGGCTCGGTCATGACGGCCGTGAGGGTGGCGATCGCGGAGCCCTTGTCGTACGGCGGGCTGCCCTCGACCGCCGCGTAGATGAGGCCGCCCAGCGACCACATGTCGGCGGCAGGACCGGGCTTGTGGCCGCGGGCGCGCTCCGGGGAGATGTACGAGGGGGCGCCGACGAGCATGCCGGTGGAGGTGATCGAGGGGTCACCCTCGACCTGGGCGATGCCGAAGTCGGTGAGGACGACCCGGCCGTCGTCGGCGATCAGCACGTTGGACGGCTTCACGTCGCGGTGCAGGATGCCCTCGCGGTGCGCCGAGCGCAGCACGTCGAGGATGGCGAGGCCGACCTCGGCGGCGCGCCGGGGCGTGAGCGTGCCGTCCTCGCGGACGGCGTCCGCGAGGGACTTGCCCTCGATGAGCTCCATGACGATCCACGGACGGTCGTCCTCGTCGACGACGTCGTAGACGGTGACGGCGCCGTTGTTGCGGATCCGGGCGATGGCCTTCGCCTCGCGCAGCGTCCGGGTGATGAGGCGTCGCTTCTCGTCGTCGTCGATGCTCGTGGGGAAGCGGAGTTCCTTGACGGCGACGGTACGGCCGAGGGTCTCGTCGACGGCGCGCCACACGGTGCCCATGCCGCCGCGTCCGAGGACCACTCCGAGCCGGTAGCGGCCCGCGAGCAGCCTTCCCTCGCCGACGGGTGCCTTCCTGAGCCGGTCGCCGCCGCGCGCGCCTGCGGCGCCCGTTCCGCGGTCGCTCTCGCCGTCGCCGTCACCGGCGCCGAAGCCGGCCCGGCCGGTCGACGGCTCGGTGCCGCGCAGCCGCCCGGCGGCGACGGCGTCCTCGTCGTCACCCGTCGCACGACCCTCACCGGAACCAGAACCGGAACCGGAAACGGAACCGGAAACAGAACCGGCTTCGGCACCGCTCGTCCCCGTCGTCCTGTCGGACGGCGCGTCCTGAGGGTCCTTCACGTCCCCGGCGGCCTCCCGGCCCTCGGGGTCGCCAGCGCCCGCGGCGGACTCCACCGGGGCCGCGGGCTTCGCGTCCTCGGCGTCCCGCTCCGGCCCGCGCGTGTCCCGCGGGTCCTTCGCACCGTCGCTGACCTGCGCGTCCTTCGTGTCCCGCGCCGGCTCACGCGCGGCCGGAACCGCTCCTCGGTCGCCGTCGGTCGCGGCCCCCGCGGCGGCGTCCCGCCTGGGGTCCCTCGCCCTGTCCCGCGACTGCTCCGCCTCCGACATGCGTCCCCTCTGCGATCCCTGATCTTCGCCGCGTCTGCCGCTTCCCGCGCGATGCGGTAACCCGCCCTGGAAGAGAGCCCATTGTCCCTCACCTCGGGGCGGGTGACGCCCCGGGGTCCGTACTCCGGGATACGACGCCTCCGCACGGCCCCGAGGTTCCCCCGGGACGGGGGTCCCCCGGACGCTCCGTCAGAGGGGCACGATGTCCGGCGCCCCGAGCCGCGCGGCGTCCGCCGTCAGGTCGTCGGGCTGCCGCTGGGACTCGCGCTCCGCCTCCACCCGCTTCTCGTAGTGCTCGACCTCCTTCTCGATCTGGCGCTCGTCCCAGCCGAGGACCGGCGCCATGAGTTCCGCGCACTCGCGGGCGCTGAGCGTGCCCCGGTCGAAGGTCTCGATGGAGATCCTTGTCCGCCGGGTGAGGACGTCGTCGAGGTGGCGCGCGCCCTCGTGCGAGGCGGCGTAGACGATCTCGGCGCGCAGGTAGTCCTCGGCCGCCGCGAGCGGTTCGCGGAGGCCGGGGTCGGCCGCGATCAGGTCGAGGATCTCCTCCGTCAGGGAGCCGTAGCGGTTGAGGAGATGCTCGACCCTGACGACGTGCAGCCCTGTTCTCGCGGCGATCCTGGCCCGCGCGTTCCACAGGGCGCGGTAGCCCTCGGCGCCGAGGAGGGGGGTGTCCTCGGTGACGCAGGGGGCGACGCGCTGGTCGAGTCCGTGCACCGCCTCGTCGACGGCGTCCTTCGCCATCACGCGGTACGTCGTGTACTTGCCGCCGGCGACGACCACGAGGCCGGGGACCGGGTGGGCGACGGTGTGCTCGCGGGAGAGCTTGCTGGTGGCGTCGGACTCTCCGGCGAGGAGGGGCCGCAGGCCCGCGTAGACCCCCTGGACGTCGTCCCGGGTGAGCGGGGTGGCGAGCACGGTGTTCACGTGCTCCAGGAGGTAGTCGATGTCGGCGCTGGAGGCGGCGGGGTGGGCCTTGTCGAGGTCCCAGTCGGTGTCGGTGGTGCCGACGATCCAGTGGCGCCCCCAGGGAATGACGAACAGCACGGACTTCTCGGTGCGCAGGATCAGTCCGGTGGTCGAGTGGATGCGGTCCTTGGGTACGACGAGGTGGATGCCCTTGGAGGCGCGGACGTGGAACTGGCCGCGCTCCGCGATGAGGGCCTGGGTGTCGTCGGTCCACACACCGGTGGCGTTGACGATCTGCCGGGCCCGGATCTCGTACGCCTCCCCGGCCTCGACGTCCTGGACGCGCGCGCCGACGACCCGCTCGCCCTCGCGGAGGAAGCCGACGACGCGGGCCCGGCTGGCGGCCTTGGCGCCGTAGGAGGCGGCGGTGCGGACGAGGGTGGTGACGAAGCGGGCGTCGTCCATCTGGGCGTCGTAGTACTGCAGGGCGCCGACCAGGGCGTCCTTCCTGAGACAGGGCGCGACGCGCAGGGCGCTCCGCCGGGAGAGGTGCCGGTGCGCGGGGAGTCCGCGGCCGTGGCCGGAGGAGAGCGACATCGTGTCGTACAGCGCGACTCCGGATCCGGCGTAGAACCGCTCCCAGCCCTTGTGCTGGAGCGGGTAGAGGAAGGGGACCGGTTTCACCAGGTGCGGTGCGAGCCGCTCCAGGAGGAGGCCGCGCTCCTTGAGCGCCTCCCGGACGAGGGCGAAGTCCAGCATCTCCAGATAGCGCAGGCCGCCGTGAATGAGCTTGCTGGACCTGCTGGAGGTGCCCGAGGCCCAGTCGCGGGCCTCCACGATGCCGGTCGAGAGCCCTCTCGTGACGGCGTCCAGGGCCGTCCCGGCGCCGACCACTCCGGCGCCGACGACCAGCACGTCCAGCTCTCGCTCGGCCATGGCCGCGAGCGCCTCGGCGCGCTCCGCGGGTCCCAGTGTCGCTGTCCTCACGCTGCTGCCTCCCGTCGTCCCCCGTCTGTCCCACACCCGCCGTACGCACACGGTGAACCGGGCCCGTGCGGTCCGGCTCACAGCTCGATTCTGGCCCGGTCCCGCGACTTCAGCCACCGTCTCGCCACCGACCTGTGGATAACACTCGGCGACCTTCGACCGCACAATGCCGCAGATCGGTCATATTTACGCCTAGTCTGACATTGCGCTCGACCCGTTCTCTCCACCGGGCCTGCGCCTCGCGTCCCCTCCGGCTACTGGGAAGGACGGCCCACCCCCCATGCCCGCTGATCTCGCCGTCATCGGCCTCGGCCACCACGGACTCCCCCTGGCCCAGGCCGCCACCGCCGCAGGCATCGACACCATCGGCTACGACACCGACCCCCGCCCCGTCGCCGAACTCGCCGCCGGCCGCTCCCCCGTCGACGGCCCCCTCACCACCCCCGAGATCCGCCGGATGCTCGCGGGGGGCTTCCGGCCGACCACCAACCCCGCCGAGCTCGGCCGGGTCCGCACCGCCGTCCTCTGCGCCCCGACCCCCTCCGGCCCCGACCGCACCCTCGACCTCACCGCCGTCACCGACGCCGCCCGCGCCCTCGCCGCCCGGCTGCGCCCGCACACCACCGTCCTCCTGGAGTCCCCGGTCCCCCCGGGCACCACCGAGGGCCTCCTCCGCGACGTCCTGGAGGAGGGTTCCGGCCTGCGCGCCGGCCGCGACTTCCACCTCGCGTACTCCCCCGGCCGCCTCGACCCCGGCAGCCGCACCCCCGGCTACACCGGCACCCCCAAGGTCATCGGCGGCCTCACCCCCGCCTGCACCGAGGCGGCGGCCGCCTTCTACGGCCGGCTCACCGACAAGGTGGTACGCGCGCGTGGCCCCCGCGAGGCGGAGACCGTCAAGCTCCTGGAGACGAACTTCCGGCACGTCAACATCGCCCTCGTCAACGAGATGGCGGTCCTCTGCCACGAGCTCGGCGTCGACCTGTGGGACGTCATCCGCTGCGCCGAGACCAAGCCCTTCGGCTTCCAGGCCTTCCGCCCCGGCCCCGGCGTCGGCGGCCACGGCGTCCCCGTCGACACGGTGGGCGGCCACCGCCCGCTGCGCCTCGTCGAACTCGCCGGCCAGGTCAACGAGCGCATGCCGCAGTACGTCGTCCAGCGCGCCGCCACCCTCCTCAACGAGCACGGCAAGTCGGCCCGCGGTGCCCGGATCCTGCTCCTCGGCATCACGTACAAGCCCGACCTCCCCGACCGGCAGGGCTCCCCCGCCGACGAGATCGCCCGCCGCCTCATGGACCTGGGCGCGGCCGTCAGCTACCACGACCCCCACGTCCCCGACTGGCGCGTCCGCGACCTCCCGGTCCCCCGCGCCGACTCCCTCTACGAGGCGGCCGCCCACGCCGACCTCACGGTCCTGCTCCAGCAGCACCGCACGTACGACCTCCAGGGCCTCTCCGTGAAGGCCCAGCTCCTCCTCGACACGCGGGGCGCCACCCCCGCGGGAGCCGCGCACCGGCTCTGAGACCCCGAAGGGCCCCGCACCACCCGGTGCGGGGCCCTTCGTCGGCTGCGGAACGGTCAGCGCTTGTGCTGGGCGTCCGCGACGGTGACCTCGACGCGCTGGAACTCCTTGAGCTCGCTGTAGCCCGTGGTGGCCATCGCGCGACGCAGGGCGCCGAAGAAGTTCATCGAGCCGTCCGGGGTGTGCGACGGGCCCGCGAGGATCTCCTCGGTGGTGCCGACGATGCCCAGGTCGACCAGCTTGCCGCGCGGCACGTCCTCGTGGACGGCCTCCATGCCCCAGTGGTGGCCCTTGCCGGGCGCGTCCGTGGCACGGGCCAGCGGGGAGCCGATCATCACGGCGTCGGCGCCGCAGGCGATCGCCTTCGGCAGGTCGCCGGACCAGCCGACACCGCCGTCGGCGATGACGTGCACGTACCGGCCGCCGGACTCGTCCATGTAGTCGCGGCGGGCCGCGGCCACGTCGGCGACCGCGGTCGCCATCGGGACCTGGATGCCGAGGACGTTGCGGGTGGTGTGCGCCGCGCCGCCGCCGAAGCCGACCAGGACACCGGCCGCGCCGGTGCGCATCAGGTGCAGGGCCGCGGTGTACGTGGCGCAGCCGCCGACGATGACCGGGACGTCCAGCTCGTAGATGAACTGCTTCAGGTTCAGCGGCTCGGCCGCGCCCGAGACGTGCTCGGCGGAGACCGTCGTGCCGCGGATGACGAAGAGGTCCACGCCGGCGTCGACGACGGCCTTGGAGAACTGGGCGGTGCGCTGCGGGGAGAGCGCGGCGGCGGTGACGACACCGGAGTCGCGCACCTCCTTGATGCGCTGCCCGATCAGCTCTTCCTTGATCGGGGCGGCGTAGATCTCCTGCAGACGGCGGGTCGCGGTCGCCTCGTCCAGCTCGGCGATCTCGTCGAGGAGCGGCTGCGGGTCCTCGTACCGGGTCCAGAGACCCTCCAGGTTCAGGACGCCGAGGCCGCCCAGCTCGCCGATGCGGATGGCGGTCTGCGGCGAGACGACCGAGTCCATCGGGGCGGCCAGGAAGGGGAGCTCGAAGCGGTAGGCGTCGATCTGCCAGGCGATCGAGACCTCCTTCGGGTCCCGGGTGCGCCGGCTCGGCACGACGGCGATGTCGTCGAACGCGTACGCCCTGCGGCCGCGCTTGCCGCGCCCGATCTCGATCTCAGTCACGATGTGTGGCCTTTCCCTCTACGTCTGCGCCTACCAGTATCCCCGACACAAGCACGGGGGGCGGCTCCGGCCACATGCCGGAACCGCCCCCGTGCGTCGCGCTGTGTTACTTCCTGCTGTAGTTCGGCGCCTCGACCGTCATCTGGATGTCGTGCGGGTGGCTCTCCTTGAGGCCCGCCGAGGTGATCCGGACGAAGCGGCCGTTCGACTGAAGCTCCGGAACCGTGCGCCCGCCGACGTAGAACATTGACTGGCGCAGACCGCCCACCAGCTGGTGGACGACGGCCGAGAGCGGGCCGCGGTAGGGCACCTGGCCCTCGATGCCCTCGGGCACGATCTTCTCGTCGGAGGCGACGCCCTCCTGGAAGTAGCGGTCCTTGGAGAAGGAGCGCTGGTCGCCGCGGGACTGCATGGCGCCGAGCGAGCCCATGCCGCGGTACGACTTGAACTGCTTGCCGTTGATGAAGAGCAGCTCGCCCGGGGACTCCTCGCAGCCCGCGAGCAGCGAGCCGAGCATCACCGTGTCGGCGCCCGCGACGAGGGCCTTCGCGATGTCGCCGGAGTACTGCAGGCCGCCGTCGCCGATGACCGGGACGCCGGCCGCCTTGGCGGCGAGGGAGGCCTCGTAGATCGCGGTGACCTGCGGGACGCCGATGCCGGCGACCACGCGGGTGGTGCAGATGGAGCCGGGGCCGACGCCGACCTTGATGCCGTCGACACCGGCGTCGATCAGCGCCTGGGCGCCGTCGCGGGTGGCGACGTTTCCGCCGATGACGTCGACCGAGGAGTTCGACTTGATCTTGGCGACCATGTCGCCGACCAGGCGGGAGTGGCCGTGGGCGGTGTCGACGACGATGAAGTCGACGCCGACCTCGATGAGGGCCTGGGCGCGCTCGTACGCGTCACCGGCGACGCCGACGGCCGCGCCGACGAGCAGGCGGCCTTCCTTGTCCTTGGCGGCGTTCGGGTACTTCTCGGCCTTGACGAAGTCCTTGACCGTGATGAGGCCCTTGAGGAGGCCCGCGTCGTCGACCAGCGGCAGCTTCTCGATCTTGTGGCGGCGGAGCAGCTCCATGGCGTCCACGCCGGAGATGCCGACCTTGCCGGTGACGAGCGGCATCGGGGTCATGACCTCGCGCACCTGGCGGCTGCGGTCCGACTCGAAGGCCATGTCGCGGTTGGTGACGATGCCGAGCAGCTTGCCGGCCGGGTCGGTGACCGGGACGCCGCTGATGCGGAACTTGGCGCAGATCGCGTCGGCCTCGGCCAGCGTGGCGTCGGGGTGGACCGTGATCGGGTCCGAGACCATGCCGGACTCGGAGCGCTTGACCAGGTCGACCTGGTTGGCCTGGTCGGCGATGGAGAGGTTGCGGTGCAGTACGCCGACACCGCCCTGCCGCGCCATGGCGATCGCCATGCGGGACTCGGTGACCTTGTCCATCGCGGCGGAGAGCAGCGGGATGTTCACCCGCACGTTCTTCGAGATGTACGAGGCGGTGTCGATCTGGTCGGGCGCCATGTCGGACGCGCCCGGCAGGAGCAGCACGTCGTCGTAGGTCAGCCCGAGTGTCGCGAATTTCTCGGGCACTCCGTCGACGTTGGCAGTCATGACACCTTCCCAAATGGCCTTGATCGGTGCGGGATGTCCATGCTAACGGGCCTGAGCCGTGTCTCATTCCACGATCAAGATCAGCGGGAAGCTTTGGACGTTCGCACGTGTACGAAAGGGATGAGGGTGCCCGGCAAGGCTTACTGCTCGGCCAGTGCGCGGAGCCGGCTGAGGGCGCGGTGCTGGGCGACCCGGACGGCGCCGGGGGACATCCCGAGCATCTGTCCGGTCTCCTCGGCGGTCAGTCCGACCGCGACCCGCAGCACGAGCAGCTCGCGCTGGTTCTCCGGGAGGTTGGCGAGCAGCTTCTTGGCCCACTCGGCGTCGTCGCTGAGCAGTGCGCGCTCCTCGGGACCGAGGGAGTCGTCGGGCCGCTCGGGCATCTCGTCGGAGGGCACGGCGGTGGACCCCGGGTGCCGCATGGCGGCCCGCTGGAGGTCGGCGACCTTGTGTCCGGCGATGGCGAAGACGAAGGCCTCGAAGGGCCTGCCCGTGTCCTTGTAGCGCGGCAGCGCCATCAGGACCGCGACGCAGACCTCCTGGGCCAGGTCCTCGACGAAGTGCCGGGCGTCGCCGGGCAGCCGGTTGAGGCGGGTGCGGCAGTACCGCAGGGCGAGCGGGTGGACCCGCGCGAGCAGGTCGTGTGTGGCCTGCGCGTCGCCGTCGACCGCGCGGCGGACGAGCGCGCCGATCTCCCCCTGCCCGGCAGGCATGGGGGAACCCACGGTCTCGTCGTCGCGCATCGCTCCATGGTGCCCCGACGCCTCGGCGTTCGTGGCACCGCGTCCGTAGTTGTGCACCGAAGCGTTATGAGCAGGTGCGCCGGTACTCATTTCCCGCGCCCTCCCCTCCCGCTCGATCGACTCGTCCCCGAGGAACTCCACATCTCAAGGATGCGGCATTCCGCGGGGAAGTGACACAAGCCCACCCCGTCCACCCCACGACGGACGCGGGCGAGGACGGGGAGACGGCAGGTGACCTGCGATTCAGCGGACCAGGCCCCAGCGGAATCCGAGCGCCACGGCGTGCGCCCGGTCGGAGGCGCCGAGCTTCTTGAAGAGGCGTCGGGCGTGGGTCTTGACCGTGTCCTCGGAGAGGAAGAGCTCGCGCCCGATCTCCGCGTTGGACCGGCCGTGGCTCATGCCTTCGAGGACCTGGATCTCGCGCGCGGTGAGGGTGGGCGCGGCGCCCATCTCGGCCGAACGGAGGCGGCGCGGGGCGAGCCGCCAGGTCGGGTCGGCGAGCGCCTGGGTGACCGTGGCCCGCAGCTCGGCGCGCGAGGCGTCCTTGTGCAGGTAGCCACGGGCGCCCGCGGCGACCGCGAGGGCGACGCCGTCGAGGTCCTCGGCGACCGTGAGCATGATGATGCGGGCGCCGGGGTCCGCGGAGAGCAGCCGGCGGACGGTCTCCACGCCGCCCAGACCGGGCATCCGCACGTCCATCAGAATCAGGTCCGAGCGGTCCGCGCCCCAGCGGCGGAGGACTTCCTCGCCGTTGGCCGCGGTGGTCACGCGCTCGACGCCGGGCACGGTCGCGACCGCGCGGCGGAGCGCCTCTCGGGCAAGCGGGGAGTCGTCGCAGACGAGGACGGATGTCATGCCTGACCTCCGCGGCTCTCGCAGCTGTTGCGCGTCACCTTGAGCCTCCAGGGCTGTACGTATCGTCACCTGTGCGGTTGACGCTCTCGGACGTTTGCCCGATCGCTTGTTCCTTCAACCGCCTCCACACTCTCAACGACGGTCACTCGAAAGAGTTACGGGTCGGACGGCGTCTTCGGCACTCTACGTGAGGAGTCGTGCGCGGAGGAGAGTGGCGCAGGTCGTTCGTCCCAACATCGAAGGCTATGCCCCATTTAGCGGGATTTCTTCCCTTTTCGCAGTGTCTGTGGCTAGATTCGCAATGAGTCATATTTACATCTACTTCGACAGTAGGTGCAGCCACCGGACCTGCCGGGGTCCGAGGACCCCCGGCCATCAGCCATCCACCCGCCCACCAATCCGTTCGACACGGTTTCAAGGGGACAAGCGCTATGGCAGATTTCTCCCGCCTTCCCGGACCCAACGCCGATCTGTGGGACTGGCAACTGCTCGCGGCCTGCCGCGGCGTCGACAGCTCCCTGTTCTTCCACCCCGAGGGAGAGCGCGGCGCGGCACGGAGTGCGCGTGAGAACTCGGCGAAAGAGGTCTGCATGCGGTGCCCGGTGCGCGCGGAGTGCGCGGCCCACGCACTCGCCGTGCGGGAGCCCTACGGCGTATGGGGCGGCCTCACCGAGGACGAACGCGAAGAGCTCATGGGACGCGCGCGCAATCGCCTGATCACGACGGCGCCGGCCTCCCCGCCGGTCACGTCCGCCACGTCCGTGACATCCATGACGTCGATGACATCCCTCGGGGAGCGCATGTGAAGGAACGTTTCTTCTTGATGCTCTGAGCGGCCGAACCGCACCCGGTCGGACCCGTGGGCCCGCGCGCGTCGCCTACGCGCGCGTGGCCGCACGCATCAGTTCGTCGAGCGTGGCGGCGACGGCCGGGACCTGCGCGAGGTCGGGCAGCGTCAGGGCCACGATCTCCCGCTCCACGGCCGGCTCCACGGACACGGTCCGCGCCCCCTTGGGACGTACGGACTCGATGGCCAGCTCCGGCAGGACGGCGACGCCCAGACCCGCGCCGACCAGGCCCACCACGGCCGGGTAGTCGTCGGTGGCGAAGTCGATGCGGGGGGTGAAGCCCGCCTCCTCGCACACGTCCACCAGCTGGCGGCGGCAGCGCGGGCAGCCCGCGATCCAGGACTCGTCCGCGAGCTCCGCGATGCCGACCGCCCCGGCGTCGGCGAGCCGGTGCCCCTCGGGCACCAGGCCGACGAGCCGGTCGGCGAGGAGCGGTCGGACCACCAGGTCGTCCCACTCGGCCTGCCCCGCCCCGTACCGGAAGGCCAGGGCGATGTCGCAGTCGCCTTCGCGGAGCATCTCGATCGAGCGCGGCGGTTCGGCCTCGACCAGGGAGACCCGGGTGCCGGGGTGCGCGGCCCGCAGCGCGGCGAGCGCGGTGGGCACGAGGGTGGAGCTGCCGCTCGGGAACGAGACGAGGCGGACGCGGCCCGCACGGAGCCCGGCGATGGCCGCGACCTCCTCCTCGGCGGCGGTGAGCCCGGCGAGGATGCCGGAGGCGTGGCGCACCAGGACCTCGCCGGCCTGGGTGAGGCGCATCTCGCGTCCGGTGCGGATCAGCAGCGGCGTGCCGGCGGAGGCTTCGAGCGCCTTCATCTGCTGGCTGACGGCGGGCTGGGTGCAGCCGAGTTCGCGCGCGGCGGCCGAGAAGGAGCCGGTGGCGGCGACGGCGCGCAGGACGCGGAGGTGGCGGGCCTCGATCATGCGTCCAGCATAAGCGACTCTTGGGTGAAGCTTCCTGTTCTCGCGAGCTACTTTGAGATCGGCGCCCGTAAAGTGCCCACATGACCTTGCTCAGTGTGAATGTGGGCCGCGCCAGGCCCGTGGAGTACACGGACGCCGCCTCGGGGATGACGGGCATCGACAAGCGCCCCGTGGAGGGGCCCGTGCGGATCGAGGCGCCGGGCGCGCCCGGCGTCGGGGCGAGCGGGGTCGCCGGGGACGCGGTCTGCGACCTGCGCTTCCACGGCGGCGACGACCGGGCGGCGTACGCCTTCGCCCGGGAGGACATGGACCTGTGGGAGCGGGAGCTCGGCCGCGAGCTGGTCAACGGCTCGTTCGGCGAGAACCTCACCACCCGCGGCCTCGACGTGAACGGGGCGCTGATCGGCGAGCGGTGGCGGATCGGCGAGGAGGTGGTCCTGGAGGTGACCGGCGGCCGCATCCCGTGCCGTACCTTCGCGGGCTTCGTCGAGGAGAAGGGCTGGGTGAAGCGGTTCACGCGGTCCGAGGCCGGTCCGGGCGCGCTGCTGCGGGTGATCGTGCCGGGCGAGGTGCGGGCCGGCGACCCGATCACGGTGCTGCACCGGCCGGACCACGACATCACCGTGGCGCTGCTGCACCGCGCGGCGACCACCGAACGCGCCCTGCTGCCCGACACGTTGGCCGCCGCCGAGTGGATGGAGTCCGGACTCCTGGCGCTCGCCCGCCAGTACAAGGAGAAGTACGCCAAGCCGTAGGCGCGGAACGGGGCACTAGGTTGCCCGTATGACGACAGCATTGATTACGGGCGCCACCGCGGGCATCGGAGCCGCCTTCGCACGGCGACTGGCGGCGGACGGCCACGACGTCGTGCTCGTGGCCAGGGACGTGAAGCGGCTCCGGGAGCAGGCGACCGAACTGCACGACCGGCACGGCGTCGAGGCCGAGGTGCTCTCCGCGGACCTCTCCGAGGAGAAGGGCATCGCCGCCGTCGAGGCCCGGCTCTCGGACCCGAAGCGGCCGGTGGACATGCTCGTGAACAACGCCGGCTTCGGCAACAGGGGCCGGTTCCTCGAGGTCTCCATGGCCGACGAGCTGAAGATGCTGACGGTGCACTGCGAGGCGGTGCTGCGGCTGACCTCGGCGGCGGCCGCCTCGATGAAGGCGCGCCACCGGGGCGCCGTCGTGAACGTGGCGTCGGTGGCGGCCTTCCTGCCCCGCGGCACCTACGGCGCCTCGAAGGCCTGGGTCGTGCAGTTCACCCAGGGCGCGGCGCGGGACCTCGCGGGAAGCGGGGTGCGGCTGATGGCGCTCTGCCCCGGCTTCGTGCGGACCGAGTTCCACGAGCGGGCCGGGATGGGCACGGACAACATCCCGGGCTGGATGTGGCTCGACGCGGACAAGCTGGTGACGGCGGCGCTCGCCGACCTGGAGCGGGGGAGGACCCTGTCGATCCCGGACCCGCGCTACAAGGCCCTCATGGGTGTGGTGAAGCTGGCGCCGCGCGGTCTGCTCGGCGGGGTGTCCTCCAAGGCGGGCCGCAAGTACGGGCCGGAGTAGGCCCTTCAGAGGGGCGGTTCCAGGGCCGCGAGCTCTTCGAGATCGAGGTGTGCGGCGGTGCCGTTCCGCCAGGTCACGGTGAGGGCGTGGGGGCCCGTGACCCGGACGTCCGCGAGGTCCGGCGCGGGGGCGGGGCCGGTTTCGGCGGTCAGGGAGGCGAGGGCCACGAAGAGGGCGGCCGGGCCGTGCGTGGCGCCGTGGAGGGCGAGGGTGCGGGTCCCCGGGCCCTGGAGGGTCTCCCCGGTGGGGAGTTCCAGGACGTCGGGCCGGTAGCCGTGGACCGGGTGGAGCTGCGCGTGCGGGCCGTCCGGGGTGACGGCCCAGCCGGTCTGCCGTACGGGGGTCCCCTCCGGGGCGCCCAGGACGAGGTGCGCGCGGAGCTCGGCGCGGCCGTGGACGAGCGTCGCGGAGAGGACCCGGACGCCGGGCAGCGGACGGTGCAGGGAGGCGGCCCGGTCGGGGCCGGTGGTGAGCGGGGTGGCGGGGCCGCGGGTGGTGGGCCTGCCGTCGACGAGCAGCGCGAAGTGGTTGTCGGCGGGCGCCGTGCCCGTACTGGGTCCGGTACGGGTGGAGTAGGCGTGCCGGGCGTAGCCGGGGTCGTCCGCCTCGCCCGGCGCGCTGTGGACGTGGTTGCTGCCGTGGTTGTGGAGGCGTACGAGCCCGTCGGCCGCGGTGGTCTGGACGAGCAGCCCGGCGGGGGCGACGGGGCGGACGGTGTCGGCGCGTTCCGCGGGCAGGGGTTCCTCGGGGTCGGTCCAGGCGGGGTGGCCGGCGGGCAGGAGGAGGCCGAGGAATCCCTTGGACGCCCAGTAGGGGGAGCCGGGGCCCGAGTACTCCTGGACGAGCGGCGGGTACGGGCCGTGCCAGCCGAGGCCGAGGAGTCCGCGCTCGTCGGTGGCGCCGCGGTCGAGGAAGTACCGCAGGCTGCCGGAGGCGAGGCGGCGCGTGGCGCCGGGGGTGAGCGGGGTGTGGCCGGTGAGGGTGCCGAGCCAGGGGGCGGCGGCCGCGGCGAAGCGGTAGATCAGGGACCGCCCGTACGGGACGGGGGCGCCGTTCGCGTCGAAGAGGTGGACGTACGTGTCGAGGTGGGCGCGCAGCCGGGGACCGTACCGGTCGAGGAGGTCCTCCTCCCCGGCGAGGTGGGCGTGGAGGACGGGGTAGAAGTGCAGGGCCCAGGCGTTGTAGTGGTCGAAGGCGCGGTTGTCGCCGTCGCTGTACCAGCCGTCGCCCAGGTACCAGTCCTCGATGCGGGCGAGGGAGCGGTCGATCGTGGCGGCGGCGCGGTCGGTCTCGATCCCGGCGTCCCGGAGGAAGCCGGCGACGGTGAGGCCGAAGAGCCACCAGTTGTTGTCGACCGGGGACGGTTCGAGGGCGGGCAGGAGCCAGTCGGCGGCCCGCTGCCGGGTGCGGTCGTCGAGGCGGTCCCAGAGCCAGGGGCGGGTGAGGCGCAGGCCGAGGGCGACCGAGGCGGATTCGACGACCGCCTGGCGGGTGCCGGCCATCGCGGGCCAGGACTCGCGGTCCTCCCGTCCGGGGTGCGCGGTGCCGGCGGCGAGCCCGGCGGCGTACCGGCCGAGGTGGCCGTGCGGGTCCTCGCCGTGGGCGCCCGCCACGCGGAGGGCGGCGAGGAGGAAGGTGCGGGCCCAGCCCTCCAGGCCGTCGGAGCGGGGTCCCGACCAGCTGGGACGGGCCCCGGGGAGGTCGACGAGGCCGCGCCCCGGCGAGGCGAACGGGCGCACGTCCAGGAGGAGTCGGTCGGCCGCGGCCTCCCAGTGGGCGCGGGTCCAGCCGGTGTACGGGCTGAGCTCACGGTTCTCGGGCGGCGTGGGCATGATGCTCCCTGGGGCTCCGTGCGGCGACGTCTGCGTCGCCGGGAATCCTGGACAGACACCGATCGAACGTCAAGAGAAGCAGAGCGAATGATCGAAACTTCCGTCGTTCGATCATTTCTCGGCTAGGGTGGGCGGCCCCGGTCCGCCGGGCCCACCCTGGGGTCGACGGACCACCACCACCGCGAGGGGGAACCGCCGTGCGCGAGAGCGCTGCCGAACGACACGACCGACTGCTGGCCCTGGTGCGCGAGCGCGGCACCGCCCGCGTCTCCGAACTGGCCGAACGCCTCGGGGTCTCCCCCGTCACCGCCCGCCGCGACGTCGAGGTGCTGGCCGGCCGGGGCCTGCTCGACCGGGTGCACGGCCAGGTGTCCTGGCCCCGGCGGCAGGGCGCCCCCGCCGGCGGACGCTCCGGCGAGGGCCTGGTCCTCGGCCTGCTCGCACCCTCCGCCACGTACTACTTCGCCGAGGTCATCCGGGGGGCCCACGAGGCGGCGGCCCGCGCCGGGGCGCGGCTGGTGCTGCGGATCTCCGACTACCGGCCGGAGGAGGACCGCGCCCGCACCGAGGGGCTCCTCGCCGCGGGCGCCGAGGGCGTCCTCGTCGCGCCCGGCTGGCGGGGCCCCGAGGACCGGCTCGCCTACGGGGACTGGCTGGCCGAACTGCCCGTGCCGGCCGTGCTCCTGGAGCGCCGAGCCGAGCCCGGCAGCCCGCTCGACGGCCTGGACCGGGTCGCCTCCGACCACGCCCACGGGGTGCTGCTCGCGCTGCGCCATCTCCTCGCGCTCGGCCACGCGACGCCGCTGCTCGTGGCCCGCGGGGACTCCCCGACCGCGCTCGCGGTGCGCGCGGGATACGCCGAGGCGCTGGGGACGCTGGGCCTGGAGGAGCCGCGCCCGGTCATCGACTCCGTACCGGCGGAGGCGGACCCGGAGGGCTTCGAGCGGGCGGTGCGGGCGCTGCACGAGGCCGTCGGCTCGGGTCTGGCGAGCGCGGCCCTGGTCCACAACGACGTGGACGCGATCGAGATCGTGCAGCGCCTGGCCGACCTGGGCGTGCGGGTGCCGCAGGACCTGGCCCTGATCGCGTACGACGACGAGGTCGCCGCCCTCGCCGACACCCCGCTGACGGCGGTCGCCCCGCCGAAGCGCCAGGTGGGGCGGCACGCCACGGAACTCCTGGTGGAGCGGCTCACGGAGGGGCCCGGCGAGGACGCGGCGCGGCGCCATCTGAGCCTGCTGCCGTGGCTGCGGGTGCGGGCCTCGTGCGGGGCGGACACGACACCCACAGTTTGATCTTTTTTCGATCAATCAATCTTTCGCTCTTGACTTCGGTCATGAACGGTCACAGGATCACGGCCACAACCTCCCAGCCGCCCCGCCCTCAGGAGCCGTGCCGTGACCCGTACCTGGAGCAGAACGTCCCGCGTCATAGCCGGCACCGCCACCGCCCTGGCCGTCCTCACGGCCTGCGGCGGCGGCGGTGACGACACCGCCAGCAAGCCGAACGGGCCCGTGACCCTCACCTTCTGGGGCTGGGCCAAGGGCTCCAAGGACGTCGTGGACGCCTTCAACGCCTCCCACACCGACATCCAGGTGAAGTTCGAGGAGATCCCCTCCGGCACCGCCGGCGGCTACGCCAAGATCTCCAACGCCGTGAAGGCGGGCAACGCCCCCGACCTGGTCTCCATCGAGTACTCCTCGCTCCCCGAGTTCGTGAGCTCCGGCGCCCTCCAGGACATCGGCGACCAGTTCACCGAGGCCGACCGCGCCAAGCTCCTGCCGCAGTCCGTCGAACTCACCACCCTCGGCGGGAAGTCCTGGGCCGTCCCCTTCGACGCCGCCCCGCAGGCGTTCTTCTACCGCAAGGACCTCTTCGCGAAGTACAAGGTCCAGGTGCCCACCACCTGGGACGCGTTCAAGAAGGCGGCCGAGCAGGTCAGGAAGGCCGACGCCAAGGCCCGCATCGCCACCTTCTTCCCCGACGACCCGACCACCTTCGAGGCCATGGCCTGGCAGGCCGGCGCCCAGTGGTTCAAGGCCGAGAACGACACCTGGAAGGTGAACACCACCGACCCGGCCACCACCAGGGTCACCGCCTACTGGCAGGGCCTCCTCGACGCCGACCTCGTCCACAAGGACGCCTCCTTCAGCCCCGAGTGGGTCGGCTCCCTCAAGAACGGCACCACCGTCGGCTACCTCGGCGCCTCCTGGGGCGCGGGCGTCCTCAAGGGCAACGTCCCCGAGATGGACGGGAAGTGGGCCGTCGCGCCCATCCCCACCTGGGACGGCAAGCCCGCCAGCGGCATGCTCGGCGGCACCTCCTTCGCCGTGACCAAGGACAGCAGGCAGAAGGCCGCGGCCGTCACCTTCGCCGAGTGGATGTCCACCACCGAGGCCGGCATCAAGGCCCGGATCGCCTCCGGCACCTCCAGCGCCTTCCCGGCCGCCGCGAGCCTCCGCCCCGTCGCCAAGCAGGCGTTCGACGCGAGCTTCTACGGAGGCCAGGACATCTACGCCCTCTTCGAGGCGGCCGGCGCATCCATCAACCCCCACTGGTCCTGGGGCCCGACCACCGGCACCACCAACACCGCGATCAAGGACCGCTTCGGCAAGATCGCCCAGGGCGGCCCCGGCATCGCCGACGCCGTCAAGGGCGGCCACGACGCCACCGTCGCCGAGCTCACCAAGCGCGGCCTGAAGGTCGAGGGCTGACCCGGTGAAGGCCCGCACCCGCGCCGCCACGCTCCTGCTGACCCCCTTCTTCGTCCTGTTCACCGCGGTGATGGTGGTGCCGATCGGATACGCGGTCTGGCTCAGCCTCTTCACCGAGAAGCAGTCCGGACTGGGCTTCGGCGGCACCGAGACCATCTTCACCGGCCTCGACAACTACACCGCGGCGCTGGGTGACCGGGCCTTCCTGGAGGGCTTCGGCGTCCTCTTCGGGTACTGCCTGCTCTACATCCCTCTGCTGCTCGCCGGAGCCCTCGGCCTCGCCCTCCTCCTCGACTCGGCGCTCGCCCGCGCCCGCCGCTTCTTCCAGCTCGCGCTCTTCCTGCCGCACGCCGTCCCCGGCATCATCGCCGCCCTGATCTGGGTCTACCTCTACACGCCCCAGCTCAGCCCGGTCGTGCAGGCCATGGAGGCCGGAGGCGTCGGCTTCGACTTCTTCTCCCCCGAGGGCACCCTGCCGTCCGTCGTGAACATCGCCCTGTGGGAGTGGCTCGGCTACAACATGGTCATCTTCTACGCCGCCCTCCAGGCCATCGACCGCTCCGTCATCGAAGCGGCCACCGTCGACGGCGCCGGGGCCTGGCGCATCGCCTTCTCCATCAAGGTCCCCCTGGTCAAGGCCTCGCTCGCGATGGTCGCCCTCTTCACGATCATCGGCTCCCTCCAGCTCTTCACCGAGCCCCTCATCCTCAACAAGGGCACCGGCTCGGCCGTCACCTCCACCTGGACGCCGAACATGTACGCCTACACCGCGGCCTTCGACCGCAACGACTACGGGCTCGCCGCCGCGGCCTCCGTCCTCCTCGCCCTGACGGCGGCGCTGCTCTCCTTCGCGGTGACCCGGCTGACCGGCCGCCGCAAGGCCGGCACGGCGCGGCGGCCGGCCCCCGCGCGAAAGGCCGCCCCGGCCCGGAAGGAGCAGACGGCATGAGCACCCGCTCCCCGAACCGATGGCTCTCCCAGGCGGCCGTCAACGGCGCCCTCGTCCTCGCCGTCGTCTACATGCTCTTCCCGCTGGTCTGGCTGCTCACCGCAGCCACCAAGGACGCCGGGGGCCTCCTCGCCGGGGACGCCTTCTCCTTCGAGGGCTTCGACCTCGGCGGCAACCTCTCCCGGCTCGCCGAGTACAACGACGGCATCTACTTCCACTGGTACGCCAACAGCCTCCTCTACGCGGGCCTCGGCGCCCTCGCCTGCTCGCTGGTCAGCGTCGCCGCCGGATACGCCTTCCACGTCTACGACTTCCGGGGCAAGGAGAAGCTCTTCGGCCTCGTCCTCCTGGGCGTGCTCGTCCCCACCACCGCGCTCGCCCTGCCGATGTACCTCCTCGCCAGCGAGGTCGGCATCGTCAACACCTACTGGGCCGTCCTGATCCCCGTCCTCGTCAACCCCTTCGGCGTCTACCTCTCCCGGGTCTTCTGCGCCGGCTACATCCCCGACGAGGCCCTGGAGGCCGCCCGCATCGACGGAGCGGGCGAGATGCGGGTCTTCTGGTCCATCGGCCTGCGCATGGTCATGCCCGGCTTCGTGACCGTCTTCCTCTTCCAGTTCACCGCCGTCTGGAACAACTTCTTCCTCCCCCTGGTCATGCTCTCGGACCAGAAGCTCTTCCCCGTGAGCCTCGGCCTGTACGCGTGGAACAGCAACGCCCACGCGGAACCCGACTACTACCCCCTCGTCGTCACCGGATCCCTGCTCGCCGTCGTCCCCCTCGTCGTCGCCTTCGTCTCCCTCCAGCGCCACTGGAAGGCCGGCCTGACGGCCGGCAGCGTCAAGTGAGGAGCACAGGTACCACGATGCACCCGACCACCGACAACCGGCCCACCGTCCTCCTGGCCATGGGCCCGGGCATCGACGGACGCCTCCTCACGGACGCCCACCGGACCCGTCTCGCCGGACTCGCGGACACCGACCCCCACCTCGTCGCCCACGACCTGACCGGCCCCGACCCGCGGGTCGCCGCCGCCCTCGCCGAGGCCGAGGTCCTCCTCACCTGCTGGGGAGCGACCCCGCTCACCGCCGAGGTCCTCGACCGCGCGCCCCGTCTGCGCGCCGTCGTCCACGCGGCCGGCTCCGTCAAGCACCACGTCACCGAGGCCTGCTGGGAACGCGGCCTGCGCGTCACCTCGGCCGCCGCGGCCAACGCGCTGCCGGTCGCCGAGTACACGCTCGCCGCGATCCTCTTCGCCGGGAAGCAGGTCCTGCGCTCCGCCCAGCGGTACGGCGAACTGCGCACCGACCACGCCTGGCTGGAGGAGTCCGCCACCTGGGGCAACTACCGCCGCACCATCGGCATCGTCGGCGCCTCGCGCATCGGCCGCCGGGTCGTCGACCTGCTGCGCCCCTTCGACGTCGAGATCCTGCTGTACGACCCGTACGTGGACGTCCCGCCGCCCGGCGTGGAGCTCGTCGGCCTCGACGAACTGTGCGCCCGCAGCACGGTCGTCTCGGTCCACGCGCCCCAACTCCCCTCCACGTACCGCATGATCGGCGCGGCGCAGCTGGCGGCGATGCAGGACGGCGCGACCCTGGTCAACACGGCCCGGGGGTCCCTCGTCGACGAGACGGCGCTCCTCCCCCACCTCGTCTCGGGCCGCCTCCACGCGATCCTCGACGTGACGGACCCGGAGCTCCCGCCCCCGGACTCCCCCCTCTACACCCTCCCGAACGTCCTGCTCACCCCGCACGTCGCCGGTTCCCTGGGCAACGAACTCCACCGCATGGCGGACCAGGCCCTGGACGAGGTGGCGCGCTACGGCAGGGGGGAGCCGTTCGCGGAGGAGGTCCGGGCGTCGGACCTGACCCGATCGGCCTGACCGGCCCATCCCACCTAGACTGGAGAGGTCCTACCGGGGTCGGGAGGCGTCATGACATTCGTGCAGATCATCGACTGCAGGACGAGCCGGGTGGAGGACCTGAACCGGCTCATGGACCGGTGGGTCGAGCAGACCCAGGGCAAGCGGACGGCGATGCACAGCATCGTCGGCAAGGACCGCTCGGACGCCTCGCACGTCGTGGAGATCGTCGAGTTCCCCTCGTACGACGTGGCCATGCGGAACTCGCAGCTCCCCGAGACCGACCGGATCTTCCGGGAGATGGTCGCGCTCTGTGACGAGATGCCGACCTTCACCGACCTGGACGTGGTCCGGGACGAGCAGATGTACAAGGCGTCGTCCCGCCGCTTCTTCGAGCTGGTCTCGGCCCCCGGGGAGCTCGCGCCGCTCGACGAGGTGCTGGCCGAGGGCTACCACGACCACGATCCGACCAACCCGAACGACTCGGTCGGCATGGACGCGGTACGGCGCCAGGCGGAGATGTGGCGGGCCGCGTTCGACTTCACCTTCACCGTCGAGGACCAGATCGCCGACGGCGACCGGGTCTGCTCGCGCTGGACCTGGAACGGCACCCATGTCGGCGACTTCATGGGGCTCCAGCCCACCGGGATGGAGGTGAGCATGACCGGGATGCTCGTCCAGCGCTTCCGGGAGGACGGCAAGGCCGTCGAGGGCTGGTGGATGTACGACATGCTCGGGCTCATGGGGCAGCTCGGGGCCGTGGAGGCCTGATCGTCACGGCATCCCCCCCGGGGGGTGTCCCGAGAACGCACCGAGGCCCGGGGGGGCCCCCCCCGGGGCGCCCCGGCGGGGGGGGGGGGGGGGGGGGCGCGCGCGGGGGGGGGGGGGGGGGGCCGGGGGGGGGGGGGCCGGGCGCCCGCGGAGAGGGA
>NZ_JBHWFF010000012.1:223086-239386 GCF_042733785.1 Streptomyces sp. NPDC059695
TGGGGGCGTCTTTTTTTTTCAACCCCCCCCCCCCCCCGGGGGGGGGGGCCCCCGCCCCCCCCCCCCCGCCGGGGCCCCCCCGCGGGGCGCCCCCGGGGCCTCGGTGGTTCGGTCAGCTGCCTCAGTGGGAGTGGCCGTGGCCGCCGTGGCCGTGGTCCGCCGGCTCCTCTTCCTTCTTCTCCACCACGAGGGTCTCGGTGGTGAGGAGGAGGGAGGCGATCGAGGCGGCGTTCTCCAGGGCGGAGCGCGTCACCTTCACCGGGTCGATGACGCCGGCCTTGACCAGGTCGCCGTACTCGCCGGTCGCGGCGTTGAAGCCCTGGCCCTTGTCGAGCTCCGCCACCTTCGAGGTGATGACGTAGCCCTCGAGGCCGGCGTTCTCGGCGATCCAGCGCAGCGGCTCGACGGCGGCGCGGCGGACGACCGCGACACCGGTGGCCTCGTCGCCGGTCTTGTCGAGGTTGCCCTCGAGGACCTTGACGGCGTGGACGAGCGCGGAGCCACCACCGGAGACGATGCCCTCCTCGACCGCGGCGCGGGTCGCGGAGATGGCGTCCTCCAGACGGTGCTTCTTCTCCTTCAGCTCCACCTCGGTGGCGGCGCCGACCTTGATGACGCACACGCCGCCGGCGAGCTTCGCGAGGCGCTCCTGGAGCTTCTCGCGGTCCCAGTCGGAGTCCGTGGACTCGATCTCGGCCTTGATCTGGTTGACGCGGCCCTGCACCTCGGACGAGTCGCCGCCACCGTCGACGATGGTGGTGTCGTCCTTGGTGATGGTGACGCGGCGGGCGGTGCCGAGCACGTCGAGACCGGCCTGGTCGAGCTTGAGGCCGACCTCCTCGGCGATGACGGTCGCACCGGTGAGGGTGGCGATGTCGCCGAGCATGGCCTTGCGGCGGTCACCGAAGCCGGGGGCCTTGACGGCCACGGCGTTGAAGGTGCCACGGATCTTGTTGACGACGAGGGTGGAGAGCGCCTCGCCCTCGACGTCCTCGGCGATGATCAGCAGCGGCTTGCCGGCGCCGGCCTGGATGACCTTCTCCAGGATGGGCAGCAGGTCCTGGATCGAGGAGATCTTGCCCTGGTTGATCAGGATGTACGGGTCGTCGAGGACGGCCTCCATACGCTCCTGGTCGGTCACCATGTACGGGGACAGGTAGCCCTTGTCGAAGGCCATGCCCTCGGTGAAGTCGAGCTCCAGGCCGAAGGTGTTGGACTCCTCGACGGTGATGACACCGTCCTTGCCGACCTTGTCCATGGCCTCGGCGATGAGCTCGCCGACCTGCTGGTCCTGCGCGGAGAGCGCGGCGACGGCGGCGATGTCGGACTTGTCCTCGATCGGGCGCGCGGTGGCGAGCAGCTCGTCGGAGACGGCCTTGACGGCGGCGTCGATGCCCTTCTTCAGGGCGGCCGGGGAGGCGCCGGCGGCGACGTTGCGCAGACCCTCGCGGACCAGGGCCTGGGCGAGCACGGTGGCGGTGGTGGTGCCGTCACCCGCGATGTCGTTGGTCTTGGTCGCCACCTCCTTCACGAGCTGCGCGCCGAGGTTCTCGTACGGGTCCTCGATCTCGACCTCGCGGGCGATCGTGACACCGTCGTTGGTGATGGTGGGGGCGCCGAACTTCTTGTCGATGACGACGTTGCGGCCCTTGGGGCCGATCGTCACCTTCACCGTGTCGGCAAGCTTGTTGACGCCGCGCTCAAGGGCGCGACGGGCGTCCTCGTCGAACTTCAGGATCTTCGCCATGGGAGCGGTTCAGCCCTCTCGGAATCGGGTGGAACGAACCGCGCCCCGGGGCGCCTGGGAAAAGGGGCCTCGGGGCGCAGCTCAAAGCATCTGCTTCAGGTACTTCGGTACTTCGGTGAATTACTTCTCGACGATCGCGAGCACGTCGCGAGCCGAGAGGACGAGGTACTCCTCGCCGTTGTACTTCACCTCGGTGCCGCCGTACTTGCTGTACAGCACGATGTCGCCGGTCTTGACGTCGAGCGGCAGACGCTCGCCGTTCTCGAAGCGGCCCGGGCCCACGGCCAGGACGACGCCCTCCTGGGGCTTCTCCTTGGCGGTGTCCGGAATGACCAGGCCAGAGGCGGTGGTCTGCTCGGCGTCGAGCGGCTGGACCACAATGCGGTCCTCGAGCGGCTTGATGGCAACCTTGGAGCTGGTGGTCGTCACGATCCGACCTCCCCCTTCGGAGATCTCACGGGGTTAACTGTCTGAGGTGGCGACCAGGTGGATCCGTCGTCGCGGGTGCCGGACCTGCCCGTCGCTGTGTTGGCACTCTCCGGTGGGGAGTGCCAGAGCCGAGACTATGACCGCGATTAGCACTCGGTCAAGCGGAGTGCCAATTCCTCGCTCTGTGGCGTGACCGTACGGGGTGCTCCCACCCCCGCGCAGGTCTTCGCGTCCACCGCCGCCCGTACGGGTGCGGCCGGCTCGGGCCGGTGGCTCACCCCCTCCGCGGCCTTCCGGCCGAGCCGTTCGATCGGGTCCACGGAGGAGGCGCAGGCGGTGAGGGCGAGGAGGGCGCCCGCCGCGGTCAGCGCGGCGGGCCAGAGCCGCGCCCCGGCTCTCACACGTAGTCCTCGAGCTTCGCGACCGCGTACCCCTTGGACGTGATCACGTTCATCACCCTGCGGATCATGTCCGGCATGGTGCCCTTCCAGTCCTCCTTGCCCCGGAAGTGGGTGAGCACGATGTCGCCGGGGTGCAGGTCCTGGTCCCACTCGCGCCACTCCATGTGGTCGGGGAAGGCCTCGGCGGCCCAGAGCGGGACCGCCTTGACGCCGCAGGACCGCGCGGCGCGCAGGGTGTCCTCGTTGTAGTTGCCGTAGGGCGGCCGGAAGATCGAGGGCCGGGTGCCGAACTGCTTCTGGATGATGTCCTGCATGCCGCAGATCTCGCGCTTCTGCGCGCTGTACGAGAGCGCGGGCAGGTAGCGGTGGTTGAGCGTGTGGTTGTTCAGGGTGACGCCGTTCTTCTGCATCTTCGCGAAGTAGCCGTAGTCGTCGTTGACGACGTAGTCGCTGAGGAAGGCGCTGTAGGGGATCCGCAGGTCCTTCATCATCCGCAGCAGCTCGGGGTCCTTGTCGGCGCCGTCGTCGATCGTCAAGAAGACGACCTTCTGCTTGGTCGGCACGGTGGTGAAGACGGGCGGGAGTCCCTCGCCGTCCGTCTCGAAGCCCTTGCGGGTGGTGATCTTCGGTTTGACGGCGGGCGGGGCCGGCGCTTCGAGCGGGGGTTTCGCGAGGCCCCACTTCTTGGCGGCGAGCACGCGGGCGGCGCGCTGGGCACGGACCTTCTCGACGTACGCGTTCAGGGCGCCGGCCGCGGCCGGGGCCTGCTGCCCGGCGGCGGGGGCGGGGGCGCCGCGCGGGGGTTCGGCGCTGCCGGAGCAGGCCGTGGCGGCGGAGGCGAGGGCGGCCACGGCGAGCGCCGCCCCGAGCGTCCGACGGGAGCGATGTGCGCCGTGTGCCATCATCTGTTCCTTTTGTCGTACGAGCTGCATGGCGCCGCATCCTGTCAGCGCCGGTGGCCCTTCCGGGGCGCGACACCGCCGTACCGCGCCCACCGTCCCCCGGCCGGCCCACTGCCTCCCAGGGCCCAGAATGGGACGGGTGAACGACCTCGCCTCCTTCGCCGCCCTGCTCGCCCCCGAGGGACAGACGCTCCTCGCCGCCCTGCGCGACTACGACCCCGCGCAGGAGCTGGCGATCGCCTCCCGGCTGCGCCGCGACCACCCCGCCGAGCTCGTGAGCGCCGCTCTCGGCCAGGCACGGCTGCGGCAGCGGGCGGTGGCGAAGTTCGGCGCCGAGGACGCGTACCGGATGTACTTCACGCCGCACGGCGTCGAGCAGTCGACCCGCGCCTCGGTCGCCGCCCACCGGGCGGCCCGGCTGAAGGCGCTGGGCGTCGGCAGCGTCGCGGACCTCTGCTCCGGGATCGGCGGCGACGCGATCGCCCTCGCCCGCGCCGGGATCTCCGTCCTCGCCGTCGACCGGGACCCGCTGACCGCCGAGACCGTCCGGGCCAACGCGGCGGCGCTCGGCCTGGCGGAGCTGATCGAGGTGCGGTGCGCGGACGTGACCGAGATCGACACGAGCCCGTACGACGCGGTCTTCGTCGACCCCGCGCGGCGCGGCGGCCGGGGCAGGATCTTCGACCCCGAGGCGTACTCCCCGCCGCTGTCCTGGGCGATCGAGGCGGCCCTCAGGGCCCCGCACGCCGCGCTGAAGGTGGCGCCCGGCATCCCGCACGAGGCGGTGCCCGAGGGGGCCGAGGCCGAGTGGATCTCGGACGGCGGCGACGTGAAGGAGGCCGTGCTCTGGTTCGGCACGGAGCCGGGCGCCCGCCGGGCCACCCTGCTGCCCTCCGGCGCCGGGCTCCTCGGCCGGGGACTGCCCGACCCGGCGGTCCGCCGGGTCGGCCGCTACCTCTACGAGCCGGACGGCGCCGTGATCCGCGCGCACCTCGTCGCCGAGGTGGCCGAGGACCTGGACGGCGGCCTGATCGACGAGACGATCGCGTACGTCACGGCGGACGCGCTCGTCCCCACCCCGTACGCCGCCGCGTACGAGATCACGGACGAACTCCCCTTCAACCTGAAGAAGTTGAAGGCCCTGCTGCGGGAGCGCGAGGTCGGCACCCTCACCGTGAAGAAGCGGGGCTCCGCGGTCGAACCCGAGGAGATCCGGCGGAAGGTGAAGCCGAAGGGCCCCAACGCGGCGACCGTCCTGCTCACTCGGGTCGCGGGCGCCCCGACGATGCTGATCGGCCGGCCGGCTCACGGGGGCCGTTGAGGCGCAGCGCGAAGCGGTAGTGACCGACGGCCTTCGCCAGGCCGGTGAGACCGGTGACCCAGAGGATCAGGGCGGCCCCCATGCCGTACACGACGAAGCCGTAGCCGTCGTCGGGGCCGGCCTCCGCCGGGACCGCGAAGCCCAGCCAGAGACCGACCGCGCACATCGCGAAGGACAGCACCAGCCACACGGCGCTGAGCGCGGGGGCCCGCAGCCGGGCGTCCGTCGGGCCGTGCCGGTCGAGGGCCGCCCACAGGACGAGGCGGTCCCGCACGATCCGGTCGCGCCGCAGGCCGCGGACGGTCAGCCACACGGCCGGGACCATGGCGCCGATGCCGGGGACGACCGCGAAGAGCCCGAGCATCGTCGTCATCGGATCGACGAGCGGCGCGCCGAGCGCGACGATCAGCACGCCGGTCAGCGACCAGCCCAGTTCGAGCAGGAGGAACCAGAGCACGAACAGCGCGAGCCGCCCGCCGCCCATCAGCCGCGTGCCGAGCGCGTCGAGCGCCGCCGCCCGGTCGGCGAGCAGCGCCTCCCGGTCGGGCCAGCTCCGGAGCTCGGCGGGCGGGGGCGGGGGCGGTAGCGGGGTGCGTGGGGACATGTCCAGCACCCTAAGGCGGCCCCGCGCCGGGAGGACCGGGCACCCCCGTCACCCCGACTCCCCTACGTGCCGACCGGATTGCGCGCCCGGCCGAGCAGCAGAGCCCGCTCGCTCTCGTTCCGCGTGAGCGCGGCCGCCCGCTCGAACTCCTTCCGGGCCTCCGCCGTCCTGCCGAGCCGGGCGAGCAGATCGCCGCGGACGCTCGGCAGCAGGTGGTAGCGGGCCAGGGCCGGTTCGGCGGCCAGGGCGTCGACGAGCACGAGCGCCGCCGCGGGGCCCTCGGTCATCGACACGGCGACCGCACGGTTCAGCTCGACCACGGGGGACGGCGCGAGGGTGCCGAGCCGTCCGTACAGCGCCGCGATGGTCGCCCAGTCCGTGGCCTCGTACGAGCCGGCGCGGGCGTGGCAGGCGGCGATCGCGGCCTGGAGGGCGTACGGGCCGTAGGAGCGGCCGTCGCCGGCCCGTTCCAGGGCGGCGAACCCGCGCCGGACGAGGAGCCGGTTCCAGCGGCTCCGGTTCTGGTCGGCGAGGAGCACCGGCTCCCCGCCGGGCCCGGTCCTGGCCGCCGTCCGGGAGGCCTGCAGTTCGAGGAGGGCGGCGAGGCCGTGCACCTCGCCCTCCCCCGGCATGAGGGCGGCCAGGCCGCGGGCGAGCCGCAGCGCGTCCTCGCAGAGCCCGGGGCGCAGCAGGTCGTCGCCCGCGGTCGCCGCGTACCCCTCGTTGAAGATCAGGTAGACGACCTCCAGGACGGATCCGAGCCGGGCGGCCCGGTCCTCCCCGTACGGCACCTCGAACTCGACGCCCGCCTTCGCGAGCGTCCGCTTGGCCCGGGTGATCCGGGCCGCGACCGTCGCCTCCGGCACGAGGAAGGCGCGGGCGATCTCGTCCGTGCGCAGCCCGCCGACGAGCCGCAGCGTGAGCGCCGCGCGGGCCTCGGCGGAGAGCACGGGATGGCAGGCGGTGAAGACGAGCCGGAGCACGTCGTCGTCGATGTCCCCCGGGCCGGACGGCTCGGGGTCGTACGACTCCTCCGAGAGCGTCCGGCCGACCTCGGCGAGCTTGCGCGCGTACGTCTCGCGGCGCCGTACGAGGTCGACGGCGCGGTGCTTCGCGGCGGCCGTCAGCCAGGCGCCCGGCCGTTCCGGGACGCCCGACCGCGGCCACTGCTCCAGGGCGGAGACGAGCGCGTCCTGGGCGATCTCCTCGGCGATGCCGACGTCCCGGACGATCCGCGCCACCGTGGCGATGATCCGCGCCGACTCCATCCGGAAGACCGTCTCCAGCGTGCTCTCCACCGTGGCCGTCACAGGTCACATGACACCACGGCGAGGGTCAGCCCTCCGGCATCTCCTCGACCTCGCGGACCTCCAGGCCGACCTTCCAGTGCGGCGGGTGGACGGCGAGGAACCGCTTGCCCCACTCGACGGCCTCGGCCATGTCCTTGCACTGGAGCATCGCGTAGCCGCCGACGACCTCCTTGGTCTCGGTGAACGGGCCGTCGGTGAAGGACAGGCTGCCGTCCGACCAGGTGATCCGGGTGGCCTCGGCGGTCGGCCTGAGGCCGGCCGTGTCCACCATGGCCCCGGCCTTGGTGATCTCCTCGAAGAGGGCGCCCATGCGCTGCTCGAAGCCGGGATCGGCGCTCTCCATGTCGATGGTGTTCTCCTCGATGCGGACGAGGGACAGGAAGCGGGGCATGACGACTCCTCGGTGGTGCGGTGGGCGGGGCCGTTCCCCGCCGTCCACACATACGTCGAACGGGCCGGGCCCGCATCGACACCGCGCCCGGAGAAGTTTCTAGACGTAGTCCTCCAGGCGGGCCACGGTGAAGCCCTGGTCCTGGATCCGGCGCAGCATGGTGGCCGTCATCTCGGTCATGGTGCGGCCCTTGAGCTCGGACGGTCCGCGGAAGTGGGCCAGGATGATGTCGCCGGGGTGCAGCTTCCGGTCGCCGCGCTGGTACTGCATGTTCTTGATCTGCATGGACTCGCGCCACAGCACGATCGCGTCGACGCCGCACTCCCCCGCCGCCGCGCGCGTGGCCTCGTTCCAGTTGCCGTACGGCGGCCGGAAGAGCCGCGGAGTGGTGCCGTACCGCTCCTTCAGCCTCGTCTGCTGGCCGCATATCTCCCGGCGCTGGGCCTCCGGGCCGAGGGTGCGCAGGTTGGGGTGGGTCAGGGTGTGGTTGGCGAGGCCGTGGCCCTGGGCGATCAGGGGCTCGAAGTACGGGTAGTCGGCGCGGATCGCCGCGTCCGTGAGGAACATCGTGAACGGGACCTTGAGGTCCTTCATCATCCGGACGAAGCCGGGGTCCTTCTCCGCCCCGTCGTCGATCGTGAGGAAGACGATCTTCTCGCGGGTGGGTATCTCGCTGATGACGGGCACCGGACCGCCGGCCGGGCGGACCACCGGCTTGACCGCGGGCGGGGCGGGCGGGGCGGCGAAGGGCTTCAGGCCCCACTTCCGGTACGCGGCGGCCGTGACGGCCGCGGGGTCCTCGGGTGCCTTCTGCCCGGCCGCGGGCGTGGTCGTCCTCGCCGGGGCGGGGGTCTGGGCGGCGGCGGGCTCGTCCACGGTGCAGCCGGTCACCAGGAGGGCGGCGGCGGTCAGGGCCCCCCACAGCGCGATCGTCTTCTTCACGCGCTGTGGGATGCCCGACGGAGTCGAAAGGTTGCTCGACGCTCGCTTATTCGACCGATTCGAATCGCCAGCGGTGGACCGGACGGGTGATCAGCTCCGCGTCCGGCTCCGGCAGCTCGGGCAGCTCGGCGTCGAAGGTCTCCGCCTCCCACCAGGTCAGGACGAGGACCCGGTCCTGCGGGGCCCGGAAGATCTCCCGACGGACCGGCTCACGCGCCAGGACCCGCGCCCGCGCCCACTCCAGGAGCTCGGCGCCCCTGCCCCGGGCGGCCCTGGCCTCCCACATGAGCGTGAGCCTCACGAGTACAGGTTCTCCTTGCTGACCTCGTGCACGTGATCGTGGTGGTGGGCTCCCGGCACGTGCGGGTCCGTCACCGGCAGCGACGAGTCCGCCGACAGCTCCAGGTCCGAGGCCGGCCGGTTGCGGGCGACCATCTCGGAGCCGAGCGCCGCGACCATCGCGCCGTTGTCCGTGCACAGGCCCGGACGGGGCACCCGCAGCCGGATCCCGGCACGCTCGCAGCGCTCCTGGGCGAGGGCCCGCAGCCGCGAGTTGGCGGCGACGCCGCCGCCGATCATCAGGTGGTCGACGCCCTCGTCCTTGCAGGCCCGGACGGCCTTGCGGGTGAGGACGTCGACGACCGCCTCCTGGAAGGACGCGGCCACGTCCCGCACGGGCACGTCCTCGCCGGCCGCCCGCTTGGCCTCGATCCAGCGGGCCACGGCGGTCTTGAGGCCGGAGAAGGAGAAGTCGTAGGCGGGGTCGCGGGAGCCGCTGAGGCCGCGCGGGAAGGCGATCGCCGCCGGGTCGCCCTCCTTGGCGAGCCGGTCGATGACCGGTCCGCCGGGGAAGCCGAGGTCGAGCACGCGGGCGATCTTGTCGAAGGCCTCGCCGGCCGCGTCGTCGATGGTGGCGCCCATCGGCTTCACGTCGGAGGTGATGTCGGAGGAGAGCAGCAGCGAGGAGTGTCCGCCGGAGACCAGCAGGGCCATCGTCGGCTCGGGCAGCTTGCCGTGCTCCAGCTGGTCCACGCAGATGTGCGAGGCCAGGTGGTTGACGCCGTACAGCGGCTTGCCGAGGGCGTAGGCGTACGCCTTGGCCGCGGAGACGCCGACGAGCAGGGCGCCCGCGAGACCGGGTCCGGCGGTGACGGCGATGCCGTCGAGGTCCTTCGCGGAGATCCCGGCCGTCTTCAGGGCGCGCTCGATCGTCGGGACCATGGCCTCCAGGTGGGCGCGGGAGGCGATCTCCGGCACGACGCCGCCGAAGCGGGCGTGGGTGTCGACGCTGGAGGCGATCGCGTCGGCGAGGAGCGTGGTCCCGTGGACGATGCCGACGCCGGTCTCGTCGCAGGAGGTCTCGATGCCGAGCACCAGGGGTTCGTCAGCAGCCATCAGATATCGGTTCCGGTTCCTTGGACGGTCAGTCGCATCACGAGCGCGTCGACGTTTCCGGGCTGGTAGTAGCCGCGCCGGAAACCGATGGGCTCGAAGCCGAAGCGCTCGTAGAGCTTCTGGGCCCGGGTGTTGTCCACGCGCACTTCGAGCAGGACCTCGTCGCACTCGAAGGCGGTGGCGTGCTGGAGCAGGTCGGTGAGGAGCCGGGCGCCGAGGCCGGTGCCCCACTGGTCGCGCGAGACGGCGATCGTCTGCACGTCACCGAGACCGCCGGCGGCGGCGAGCCCGGCGTACCCGACGAGCGCGCCGTCGGTGTCCTCCGCGACGACGTACCGGCGGGTGGCGCCCGGTCCCCGGGAGTGCGCGAGCTCGGACCAGAACATCCCCGCCGACCAGGCGTCCTCGGGGAACAGCTCGCCCTCCAGGGCGAGCACCGGTTCGATGTCCCACCAGCGCATCTCGCGCAGTTCCGCGGCGCCGGTCACGTGGGGGTGACCACCTTGTAGTTCTTCGGCACCTGCGCGTCGGGGCGGCGCAGGTACATCGGCAGCGGGTCGAGGAAGCCGTCCCCGCCCGCGGCCAGCCGCTCGGCCGCGAGCCCGGCGAGCGCGGCGGCCGACTGGTGCTCGGGGTCGCGGGCGTCCGGGAAGGCCTCGGGGTAGAGACGGGCGCCCGCGCCGACGACGGGGAGCCCGGCGAGGGACCCGGCGATGTCGGCGGGCCGGTCGACGGCGGCGTCGCCCACCCGGGTGCGGGAGTCCTCGTACCGCGCCCAGTAGACCTCCTTGCGGCGCGCGTCCGTCGCGACGGCGAAGGGCTCGTCGATCCCGGAGGCGTACGCGAGGCCGTCGAGGGTGCACAGGCCGTGCACGGGCACGCCGAGCGCGGACGAGAAGGCGGCGGCCGTGACGAGGCCGACGCGGAGGCCGGTGTACGGGCCGGGGCCGACGCCGACGACGATCCCGGTGACCGCGTCGAGCTTCAGACCGGCCTCGTGGAGGACCCGGTCGACGGCGGGCAGCAGCAGTTCCCCGTGGCGGCGGGCGTCGACCTGACTCGACGAGGCGACGACGGCCTCGCCGTCGTGGAGGGCGACGGTGACGGCGGGGGTGGCGGTATCCATGGCGAGCAACAGCACGCGAACAGCCTACGGCTCCCGGGCACGGTGCCCCGAACCTCGGGGCGGCGGCTGCTACCGTCACCCTCGATACGTTCGTACGAGAGGTGGGCACGGTGGCAAGGAGCAGCTCGGGATTCGTGGCCGGGCTCACCGCGGCGGCCGTCGTCGCGGTCGGCGTCCTCGCCTACCAGGCCTCGGCGAACGCGCCCGCCGATCTGTCGGTGAAGCCGCGGACGCCGGGCACGGCCGCCCCCTCGGTGTCGCCCAGCGGCGGCCCGAAGCAGCCCGCCCGGAACCCCCTGGCCGTCCCCGCGAACTCGGGCACCGGCGAGCGGGTCGTGTACGCGCTGTCGGACCGCCGGGTGTGGCTCGTGGACGGGAAGGGCAAGGCGACCCGGACGTTCACGGTGTGGCCGAGCACGGTCGACCCGGTGCCGGGGGCGTACGCGGTGACCTCGCGCTCGGGTTCGGTGCGCGGCTCGGACGGGGTGCAGATCGAGCACGTGGTGCGGTTCGCGACGGCCGAGGACGTGGCGATCGGCTTCAGCGCGGCGGTGGACGGCTCGACGCCGTCCCCGGACCCGGCGCGGAAGACCGGCGGCATCCGGATGAAGCGCGCCGACGGCGACGCGCTCTGGACGTTCGCGGTGATCGGCGCGAAGGTCGTCGTCGTCGGCTGAGACGCCCTTTTCCAGGGCCGGACCGGCCCTAGGCGGCTTCGTCCCGTACGGGCTCCGCCTCTTCGTGTTCTCCGGGCTCGGCCGGCGGCGGGGTCGAGAGGACGCGGGCCGCCGCGCAGGACGCGAGCAGCTCACTCATCGAGACGTGGTCCCGGACGGGTTCCGCGCGTTCGGGCGTCGCCATGCATGCCTCCCGTAGGTTAGGTACACCTAACCAGCTCGTGCCTCCATGTGACCACGGCACGAGCGGCCCACGCAACACCTTCCCGACACGTTGTCGGAACATACGTGGTTCAGAGCAGCTCCAGGTCCTCCTCGGCCCAGCGCGCGCCGATCCCGCGCAGCACGACCGTGCGCCGGTCGTCGTCGGTGTCGCCGGTCACCCGGTGGATGAGGAGGTGCAGCCGGTCGTCGGTCAGCTCCTCGACCTTGCCGTCACCCCACTCGACGACGACCACGGACTCGGGCAGCGAGACGTCCAGGTCGAGGTCCTCCATCTCGTCGAGGCCGCCGCCGAGGCGGTACGCGTCGACGTGGACCAGGGCCGGACCGCCGGTCAGGGAGGGGTGGACGCGGGCGATGACGAAGGTCGGGGAGGTGACGGCACCGCGCACGCCGAGTCCCTCGCCGAGGCCGCGGGTCAGGGTGGTCTTCCCGGCTCCGAGCTCACCGGTGAGCATGACGAGGTCGCCGGGGCGGAGGATCTTCGCGAGCCGGCGGCCGAGCTCCTGCATCTGCTGCGGGGACTCGACGGAGAGGGTGGCGCCGGAGAGGGGCTGGGTGGCGCCGGAGAGGGGCTGGTGCGCTGCTTCCATACCCGCAAACCTAGCGCGTGCGGAAGGCCTCCCCGGCCGGGACGGCTCCGGCCCGCACCAGCAGGTCGGCGAGCCGGTCCGTGACCGCCTCGGGGTGCTCCAGCATCACCAGATGGCCCGCGTCCGGGACGATGACCAGCTCCGCGTCCGGCAGCAGGGCGGCGATGGCCTCGGTGTGCGAGCTGGGGGTGACCAGGTCGTTGTCCCCGGCGAGCGCGAGCACCGGCAGCGCGCCGAAGGCGGCGAGGGCCTCGGCCTTGTCGTGCTCGGCGAAGGCCGGGTAGAAGGCGGCGACCACGTCGATCGGCGTCGACTCGATCATCCGCTCCGCGAAGCGCGCCACCGCCGGGTCCACGTCCTTCGAGGCGAACGAGTACTTCTTGATCAGCCCGGCGAAGAGGTCGGCGGTCGCCCGCCGTCCGCGCTCGACCAGCTCGGCCTGCGAGCCGAGGGCCCGCAGGACGCCCGGCAGGACCCGCCTGACGGCGTTCACGCCGGCGAGCGGCAGCCCGTAGGTCACCTCCCCGAGCTTCCCCGCCGAGGTGCCGACGAGAGCGACGCCGACGACCCGGTCGCGGATCAGCTCCGGGTACTGCTCGGCGAGCGCCATCACCGTCATGCCGCCCATCGAGTGCCCCACCAGGACGAGCGGCCCCTCGGGCGCCGCCGCGTCGAGGACGGCCTTGAGGTCGCGGCCCAGCCGGTCGATCGAGACGGGCACCGGTTCGGCCCCCGTCTGCGAGGCCCCGTGCCCGGAGCGGCCGTGGCTGCGCTGGTCCCAGTGGACGGTGCGCACGAGACCGCGCAGGGCGGCCCGCTGGAAGTGCCAGGAGTCCTGGTTGAGGCAGTAGCCGTGGCTGAAGACGACGGTGACGGGGGCGGGTTCGCGGCGTCCGAAGAGCCGGCGCCGACGGGCGGCCGGGGCGTCCGCCTCGACCTCGTCCACCTCGTAGTACAGGACGGTCCCGTCGTCGGCGAGCGCCCGCCCGGGGGTGCCGCGCAGACCGCCGTACGGGCCGGTCGCGTCCAGCGCGAGCCGGGCCTTCTGCCGTACGGAACGGCCCACCGTGAGCCGCTCGACGGCGACTCCCGCGGCCGCCCCGGCCGCGAGGACGCCTATCGCGGCGCCGGCGAACCCGGCACGCCGCCAGCTGCTGCCCCCGCTCGACTCGGCCACGGCCGGCTACTCCCCGAGGTAGACGCGCGGGACGCGCGCCCCGATCCGGGCGACGATCTCGTACGCGATGGTGTCGGCGGCCACCGCCCAGTCCTCGGCGGTCGGCTCGCCCCGGTCACCGGGCCCGAAGAGCACGGCCTCCGTGCCGGGTTCGGGCGTGTCCCCGCCGAGGTCGACCACGAACTGGTCCATGGCGACGCGGCCGGCGACCGTGCGGACCCGGTCGGCGACGAGGACCGGCCCGCGGCCGGAGGCGTGCCGGGGGATCCCGTCGGCGTACCCCAGCGGCACCAGCCCGAGGGTGGTCTCGCCCTCGGTGACGTAGTGGTGCCCGTAGCTCACGCCGTGCCCGGCGGGCACGTGCTTGACCAGCGCGACGCTCGCCCTGAGCGACATCACGGGCCGCAGACCCAGCTCGGCGGAGGTGCCGAGCTCGGGGCTCGGCGAGACGCCGTACATCGCGATGCCGGGCCGGACCAGGTCGAAGTGGGCCTCGGGCAGGGTGAGGGTGGCCGGCGAGTTCGCGATGTGCCGGACCTCGGGCCGGACGCCCGCCTTCTCGGCGTGGTCCAGCAGCGAGCGGAAGACGGCGAGCTGCGCGGCGATGGACGGGTGGCCCGGCTCGTCGGCGCAGGCGAAGTGCGACCAGAGGCCGGTCACCTTGACGAGCCCGTCGACCTCGGCCTTCAGGGCGGCCCCGACCAGCTCCGGCCAGTCGGCGGGCTGGCAGCCGTTGCGCCCCAGCCCGGTGTCGGCCTTGAGCTGGATCCTGGCCGTCCGCCCGACCTTCCGGGCGGCCTCGACGACCTCCTCCAGGGCCCACATCCCGCTCACGGACATGTCGAGACCGGCCTCGATGCCCCGGTCCCAGGGATCGCCCGGGGTCCAGAGCCAGCACATGACGGGCACGTCCGTGATCCCGGCGGCGCGCAGGGCGAGCGCCTCGTCCGGGGTGGCCGTGCCGAGCCAGTCCGCGCCCGCCTCCAGGGCGGCGCGGGCGCATCGCAGGGCGCCGTGTCCGTACGCGTCGGCCTTGACCACGGCCATGATCCGGACGTGGGGGGCGACGCGGGCGCGCAGCGTGCGGACGTTCGCACGCAGCGCGCCGAGGTCGATCTCGGCGCGGGCCCTGGGGGGCGGAGGTGTCTCAGTCATCGCGCCCAGTCTCTCAGGTGTCGGCCACCGGGCCGGTTACCCCCGATGTAGACCCGGTCACCTCACGGAGGGCGCTCCCGATTTTCCGCACGTCCCCGAGGCCGGGAGAGACGCGGCCACGACGTCCGCCGGGCGTGGCGAGCGTCCCTCACGGCCTCGGGGACGGCGCGGTACGACGTCTCCGACGGGTCACCCCACCGCCTGGGCCTCCGTGACGTCCCGCCACGCGCCCCGCAGGGAGTCCGCCACCTCGGTCGCCGTCACCGGCGCGCCCCCCTCCGACGCCCGTCGCGCGGCGAGCCCGTGGAGGTAGGCCGCGCAGGACGCCGCGTCCAGGGGCGGCAGCCCGGCCGCCAGGAGCGAGCCGGCCAGGCCGGAGAGGACGTCGCCGCTGCCCGCCGTCGCCAGCCAGGACGTCCCGGTCGGATTCACCCGCACCGGAGCGCTCCCGTCCGGCCCGCACACCAGCGTCGTCGACCCCTTCAGGAGCACCGTCGCGCCGAACCGGCCCGCCAGTTCGCGGACCGCCGCGAGCCGCCCGGCCTCGACCTCCTCCCGCGCGACGCCGAGCAGCGCCGCCGCCTCGCCCGCGTGCGGGGTGAGCAGGGTGGGCGCGCCGCGCCCCCGGACGGCCGCCGGGTCGAGGCCCCGCAGTCCGTCCGCGTCGACGAGGACGGGCACGTCGGTCGCGAGGACCTCGGCGACCGCGACCGCGGCGCCGGGCCCCTCGCCGAGGCCCGGGCCCACGACCCAGGACTGGACGCGCCCGGCCTTCTCGGGCCGCCCGGAGTGCACGAGCGTCTCCGGGTGGGCGGCGAGGACCGTGTCACCGGCGGGCCCGACGTACCGGACGGCCCCCGCACCGCCGCGCAGCGCACCGGCGACGGCGAGGACGGCGGCGCCGGGATAGCGGGTGGAACCGGCGACGACGCCGACGACCCCGCGCCGGTACTTGTCGCTCTCGGCGCCCGGCACCGGCAGCAGCCACGCCACGTCCTGGTGCTGCAGCGCCTCCAGGTCCGGCACGCCGGGCAGGACGGCACCCAGCCCGATGTCGACGAGCCGGAGGGCACCGGCGTACTCCCGCGCGGGGTCGACGAGCAGACCCGGCTTGTACGCCCCGAAGGTGATCGTCGCGTCCGCCGGCAGCGCCTCCCCGTGGACCTCCCCGGTGTCGGCGTCGACACCGCTCGGCAGGTCGACGGCGACGACGACCGCGTCGGAGCCGCGCGCGGCCCGGGCGACGGGCACGGCGCCGGGGCGGAGGCCGCCGCGGCCGCCGATGCCGGTGATGCCGTCGAGGACGAGGTCGGCGCCCGCGAGGGCGTCGAAGGGCTCGTCGGCGACCCGTCCCCCCGCCGCCCGGAGCGCCGCGAGGCCGCCCTCGTGGGCTCGGTCGCCCAGCAGCACCGCCGTGACCCCGGCGCCGCGCCGGGCGAGCCGGGCCCCGGCGTACAGGGCGTCACCGCCGTTGTCCCCGCTGCCGACGAGCAGGACCACCCGGGCGCCGTACACCCGCCCCTTCCCGAGCAGGGAGCAGCACGCGGCGGCGAGCCCGGCGGCGGCCCGCTGCATGAGGGCGCCGTCGGGAAGGCGCGCCATGAGGGTGGCCTCGGCGGCGCGGACGGTGTCGACGCGATAGGCGATACGCATGCCAGCAGTCTGCCCGCTCCACCCCGCACCCGCCCCCGTTGCACCCCCACCGCCCGCGTGGGCCGTCACCCACCCCCGCGTGGGCCCGCGCCCCTGCCGGGCGTTCGCCCGCGCCCGGTGGGCCCGCCGTGTGGGCAATCGTCCCGCTGGGCGGGACGGGTGGGCACACGGGACGGCGCCTTCTCGCGGCGCCTCCGCGTTCCGCGCCCTGGCCCGCACCACGAGTACGCCGCACCAGGTGGTGCGGGTCAGGGC
>NZ_JBHWFF010000013.1:0-43789 GCF_042733785.1 Streptomyces sp. NPDC059695
GCGCCGCCGCGCCGCCCCCCGGCTCCTCTCACGCCGCGCCTCCCGCCCCCTCCCGCGCGGCCCCGCCCCCCCCCCCCCGGGCGCCCCCCCCACGGCGGTGTGCGGCTCCCGGAGTGGTTCGGGGGTCAGCTGGGCTCGATCGTGTTGCGCAGGTCCTTGACCTTGAGGGTGCCGCCGAACTGGCCCGCCTGCTTCAGCTTCACGCTGGTGAAGAAGGCGAACGGGACGTCCAGGGGCGGCGGGGACTCGGGGGCGAAGGTGATCGGGATGAGGCCGAAGAGGTTGCCCTTCAGCTCCTCCGTGTACATCGTCACCGTGCCGTTGCGGATGGTCGAGGTCGAGCCCTTCGCCGAGCGGATGTGGGCGGTGCGCCCCTCGGAGTGGTCCGTCATCTGGTGCAGGTCCTTGATGTCCACCGAGGACGCGGTGAACTTCAGCACCTTCTTGGTCTTGCCGCTGCCGGTCCTCACCTCGACGATGCCGTGGTACTTCAGACCGCTCAGCGTGAGCAGCGAGCTCTCCAGGCGCCACGGCTCGTCCGGGAGCAGCGGGATGCCCGGCTCCAGCTGGGCGTCGGCGAGCGCCTTCTCGTCGAGTTCGGGGCACGGGAACCGGGGCTTGGCCCCGTCGGGTATGTCCGTGTCCTGCTTGGCGTCGAGGCCCTTGGCGCTCTCGGGGAGCTCATCGACCTTGGCGCCCGCCTCCGCGGCGGCCTTCTCGATCGCCTTCTTCGTCCGCTCCGCGTCCGGGTCCTCCGCCGGCTTCGCCTTCGGCTTGGAGGTCGCGGTGGCGGTCGGGGCCGGGGCCTCGGTCGCCGGCGCCTTGTCGGCGGGGGCCTGCGTCGGGGCGGCCGTCGTCGGCGCCGCCGTCGTCGGCGTGGCCGTCGGCGTCTTGTCCGGGCCGTCGAAGAGGTCCTTCAGCGCGTCGCCCAGGCCCAGCGGGTCCAGCGGGTTCTTGGACTGCGTCGGGGAGGGGGTGGACGTGGGGGTGGCCGCGGGCGCGGGTGCGGTCGTCGCCTGCCCCTGCGTCTGGGGCACCGCCGTCTGTCCGCCCGCCGTCGCGGTGGGCGTCGGGGTCGCGGACGGCGTCACGGTGGCGGACGGCGTCGCGGTCGCCGACGGGGTGTCCGTCGGGCTCGCCGTGGCGGTGGGCTTGGTGCTCTCCTCCGGCTTCGGCGTCTCCGAGGCCTCCGGTGTCGGCTCGTCCGAGCGCGTCACGCAGGGCCCGGGGGCGAAGGGGATGTCCTTGTCGTCCGCGAGGGCGAGTCTGGGCGTCAGGCCCATGCCCACGAACACCGCGGTCGGCATGGCGGCCAGCGCCATCGCCTTCCCGGCCGGGCCCTGGATCCTGTTCAGCAGCGACTTGCGCGGGGCCGCGTGCCGCGGGCCCTCCTTCGCGAGTGCCGACTGATTCTCGTCACCCCGCACTGTTCCTCCCGCCGTTGGCGTCGGTCGTCGTTTCGGTCGCCTGGTGCTCCGCCTCGCGCTGCTCCGGGACCAGGGCCGCCGGCACGACCTCCGTCTCGGGCTCCGCACCGGCCTCGTAGGAGGCCTCCGGCCGACCGTCGTGCTGTGCGTCCTCGGTCTCCTCGACCGGGGGCGCGGGCGCCCAGGAGGCGGACATGGCACCTCCGATGAGGGCGAAGAGGAATCCGATGACCAGGCCACCGAAGTTCGACACCGGGATGGAGACAAGTGCCAGGACGATCGCCGCGACGCCCGCGAAGACCCGGACGACGGGCTGGAACCACATCGTCAGTCCGAGCGTGATGAGCAGGACGCCGATGATCAGCGCTCCGGCTCCGGCGGTCGTCTGCATGGCGAGGGTCACGTTGCCGAGCCGCATGTCCCCGTAGGGGAGGTAGGCGATCGGTACGCCGCCGATCATGGTGAACAGGCCTGCCCAGAAGGGCCGGGACTGTCGCCAGACCTTGAACCGGTTCGCCTTCTTGGGGACTTCGCGGGAGGCGGGGTACTCGGCGCTCATGGAACAGCTCCCTGGAAGCGGTGTTGCTGAGAAAGAAGAAGAGAAGGAACCTGGTGGGTGGGACCGCACGCGACGGCCCCACCCTCAGGACGATCGGTCCTCAGGGACCGGCCGGTCCTAGTAGCACTCGTCCGCCGTGCCCCTGGACAGGGACAGGTGCAGGTCGGGGAGCTTGAAGGTGCCGGCCGTGGTCGCCCAGGCCTTCTGCTGCACGTTGTTCAGCGTGGCCTTCTGGGCGCGCTGACCGAAGCCGTACGGGTTGGCCTTGGTGTTGGGCTGGATGCCCGGCTTGCCCGGAACCGGCTTGCCGTCGGGGCCCACGTTGAGCTGGCCGGCCGCGACGCCGATGTCGATGTTGTCGAACACGGCGTCGGCCTTGAGCTCGGAGACATCGAGGTAGATGCCCTTCGCGTAGACCTTGTCCTCGTCCTTGCCGGACGTGGCGGCGTCGGTGCCGGCCGTCAGGCGGAGGGTGACGTCACCGACGAACGGCACCTTCGGCGTCACGACCGACTGGCACATCTTGGTGATCCAGGCCTCGGAGAAGCCGGACACGGCCACCGGGGCGGCGAAGTCCTTGCCCTCGAGGTCCTTGCCCGCGTCCACGCTGCCGTACTGGACGAAGTCAGTGCCCACGAGACTCTGGGCCGAGACCTTGAACTCCTGGCCGGAAATGCTGAAGGACGCGGCCAGCGCGCCCTGGGCCAGACCGACGCCGATCGCGGCCGTCGCGGCCACGCTCGGGACCATGACGACGGCGAACCGCTTCCATCTGGTCCCGCCACGAACCTGGGACTTCATGAGAATTCCTCCTTCTCGGACGTACATCTCCGAAGGGACCCCCGGGGGGCCACCCTGGGATGGGAGAAGAGCTACGTCCTCGGGAAGGAGAGCGCCGAGGCATCAGGCGGCGCGTTGCGCGTCCGAATCACCGGCGATCACCCCCGAGCGACAACCATGGGCCGCGCCATCGGACACGGCCTGATGTGGACAGGCCCCGTTCGATGAGAGCGGGAACCCCCCTGTCCGCGACCGGTGCCGGAACACCGGTCCACTCGGTGGGGACCCTCGCCGCGGACCCGGTTGGTTGCCGGGGTGGTGCGGTTCGGACCGAGCGTGGCCGATCGTGGTCCATTCCGGGCCCCCGCACAAGGGGGTTCGTTACTGGCTAGTAACGGGTGGATAACCACGTCATGGCGGGACGGGACCGAACGGGCACGCTGGGTGCGTTCGAGCGACAGGGAATGTCAGGAGATCATCTGATGAATCAGGACAGAACGACGGGTTCGATTTACTGCAAGTAACAGCGGCCGCGATTACCAAGTTTTGGTAAAGCGCGGCCGCGTTTTGTCACCCTGCTGCCAAATCGTCGGACGATCCGGCACACCCGGGGAGCTAGAACAGCACCCGGGCCAGGGCCTGCCGGGCCGCCGTCACGCGCGGGTCGTCGGAGCCGATCACCTCGAACAGCTCCAGGAGCCGCAGCCGCGCCGCGTTCCGGTCCTCGCCCGCCGTGCGGCGCACGGTCTCCACGAGACGGCCGAAGGCGTCCTGCACGTGGCCGCCCACGAGGTCGAGGTCGGCGGCCGCGATCTGCGCGGTGACATCGGCCGGGTTGTCCGCCGCGCTCCTGCGCACGGCGCCGGGGTCCAGATCCTGCACCCGGGTGAGCAGTTCGGCCTGGGCCAGGCCGAGCTTGGCCTCCGGGTGGGCCGGGTCGTCGGCGAGCACGTTCTTGTACGCCTGGACGGCGCCCGCAAGATCACCCGCGTCGAGCGCGGACATGGCCGCTTCGAGGAGGGCGTCGTACGGGCCGGCCGGCCGCTCGGCGGGAGCCGAGGCGTCGGCGTCCGCGTCCACGGCGATGCCGGTGAGACCGAAGCGCTCCTCGCCGACCTGGATGAGCTGGTCGAGGGTCTCCCGGATCTGCGCCTCGGGCACCGCGCCCTGGAAGAGCGGCAGGGCCTGACCGGCGACCACCGCGAAAACGGCCGGAATTCCCTGGATGCCGAACTGCTGCATCAGCATCTGGTTGGCGTCGACGTCGATCTTCGCGAGCAGGAAGCGGCCGTTGTACTCGACGGCGAGACGCTCCAGGAGGGGGCCGAGCTGCTTGCAGGGCTCGCACCACTCGGCCCAGAAGTCGAGGACGACCGGAACCTCGGCGGAGCGCTGGAGCACATCGCGCTCGAAGCCGGCCTCGTCGACGTCGATCACCAGGGCCGACGGGGGCACGGCGGCGGAACCACCCTGCCGCACGGCTTCGGCGCGCACCTGCTCCGCCTTCGCCTTGGCCTCTCCGGCCGCCTTCACCGCGGCTAGGTCGACGACGCCGCTCATGGACATGTTTCGGGGCTGCATGGCTACATCCTCCCCCTTCCGCGCGCGTAACCGGTAAGTCCATGGCTGAACCGTGCCGTCCGGGCGCCTCCCGCCGGTGTGCGAGGCGTGCGGACGACACGGTTCTTCGTCTGCGTCGGCACCGGGTCCCCACCCGATACCTTCTGTCGTGCCGGGTCCCCACCCGGCACTGCGGTTGTCGCTCAGGCCGCTCAATGCCTTTCGCTACGGGTCGTAGCGTAACTCCAGGTGAGGATCCGGCGGGAGGGCGCGAGCGCGATCGGGGCGGTGAACTGCCTCACATCACCGACCTCTGGCGGTGTACCTACCGGCGGGTATGGTCGCTTTCCATGTCGTCGATGTGCCGCCGTTCCACCCCCCGCAGCAGCCGTACCGGGCGCCCCCGCTCCACCGAGGCCGACACGGCCATCCTGGAGGCGACCCGCGCGGCCCTGGTCGAGCTGGGCTGGTCCAAGCTGACGATGGGGGACGTGGCCGGCCGCGCCGGGGTGGCGAAGACGACGCTGTACCGCCGCTGGGCCAACAAGAACGAGCTCGTCGTGGACGCGGTCGCCGTCCTCTTCGACGAACTCGAACTGCCCGACCTGGGTTCCCTGCAGGCCGACATCGAACACGTCGTGCTCCAGTTCGCGGCCCTCCTCGAACGGCCCGAGACGAAGACCGCCCTGATGGCGGTGGTGGCCGAGTCCACCCGGGACGAGCCGCTGCGCGAGCGCATCCGCGCCTCCATAGTCGACCGCCAGAAGCGGCTGGTCCTGGCGGGCCGTGAGCGCGCGCAGCTGCGCGGCGAACTCCCGCCGGGCCGTGACCCGTCGACCGCGGACGCCACCGACGACCTGATCTTCGACGTCATCGCGGGCGCGGTCGTGCACCGGGCGCTGGTCAGCGCCGAGCCGGTCGACGCGCCGTGGGTGGCCCGGCTCTCCGCGCTCCTGGTGGGCGGCCTGGGGGCGGTGGCGACGGCGGGGGCCTGAGACGAGGACGGGGGCGGTACGGGAAGTCCCGTACCGCCCCCGTCGTCGTACGGGTGCCTAGAAGCCCGGGGGCTCCGTGTAGACGCCCCACTCGTCGCGCAGGGCGTTGCAGATCTCGCCGAGCGTGGCCTCGGCCCGTACGGCCTCCAGCATCGGGGCGATCATGTTGGAGCCGTCGCGGGCGGCGGCCAGCATCGCGTCGATCGAGGCGCGGACCTTGGCGTCGTCACGGCGGCCCTTGCGCTCGCCGAGGACGCGGACCTGCTCCCACTCGACCTCGTGGCTGACCCGCAGGATCTCCAGGTCGCCGGTGACGGAGCCGTGGTGCACGTTGACGCCGACGACCCGCTTGTCGCCCTTCTCCAGGGAGCGCTGGTACTGGAAGGCGGACTCGGCGATCTCGCCGGTGAACCAGCCGTCCTCGATGCCGCGCAGGATGCCGGACGTGATCGGTCCGATCGGGTGCCGGCCGTCCGGGTGGGCGCGGCGGCCGCGCTCCTTGATCTGGTCGAAGATCTTCTCGGCGTCGGCCTCGATGCGGTCGGTGAGCTGCTCGACGTACCAGGAGCCGCCCAGCGGGTCGGCGACGTTGGCGACGCCGGTCTCCTCCATGAGGACCTGCTGGGTGCGGAGCGCGATCTCGGCGGCCTGCTCGCTGGGGAGCGCGAGGGTCTCGTCGAGGGCGTTGGTGTGGAGCGAGTTGGTGCCGCCGAGGACGGCGGAGAGGGCCTCGACCGCGGTCCGTACGACGTTGTTGTACGGCTGCTGGGCGGTGAGGGAGACGCCGGCGGTCTGGGTGTGGAAGCGGAGCCACTGCGCCTTGTCGGTCTTCGCGCCGTACACCTCCTTCATCCAGCGGGCCCAGATGCGGCGGGCGGCGCGGAACTTGGCGATCTCCTCGAAGAAGTCGAGGTGGGCGTCGAAGAAGAAGGAGAGGCCGGGGGCGAAGACGTCGACGTCGAGGCCGCGGGAGAGACCGAGCTCCACGTAGCCGAAGCCGTCGGCGAGGGTGTACGCGAGCTCCTGCGCGGCCGTCGCGCCGGCCTCGCGGATGTGGTAGCCGGAGACGGAGAGCGGCTTGTACGCGGGGATGTTCGCCGCGCAGTGCTCCATCAGGTCGCCGATGAGGCGCAGGTGGGGCTCGGGCTCGAAGAGCCACTCCTTCTGCGCGATGTACTCCTTGAAGATGTCGGTCTGGAGCGTGCCGTTGAGGACGCCCGGGTCGACGCCCTGGCGCTCGGCGGCGACCAGGTACATGCAGAAGGCCGGGACGGCGGGGCCGGAGATCGTCATGGACGTGGTGACGTCGCCGAGGGGGATGTCCTTGAAGAGGACCTCCATGTCGGCGGCGGAGTCGATGGCGACGCCGCAGTGGCCGACCTCGCCGAGGGCGCGGGGGTCGTCGGAGTCGCGGCCCATGAGGGTCGGCATGTCGAAGGCGACGGAGAGGCCGCCGCCGCCGGCGGCCAGGATCATCTTGTACCGCTCGTTGGTCTGCTCGGCGTTGCCGAAGCCGGCGAACTGGCGGATGGTCCAGGTCCGGCCGCGGTAGCCGGTCGGGTGCAGGCCCCGGGTGAAGGGGTACTCACCGGGCCAGCCGATGCGCTCGAACCCCTCGTAGGTGTCGCCGGGCCGGGGCCCGTAGACCGGCTCGACGGCGTCGCCGGAGAGCGTGGTGAAGTCGGCGTCCCGCTTGCGGGCCTTGTCGTAACGGGCCTGCCAGCGACGGCGGCCTTCCTCGATGGCGTCAGCGTCCATGCTTCGAATTTACTAGGACGTCCTAGTAAATGTCGATGGGAAACCCCCGCACATCAGTGCGGGGGTGAGTCCTCAGACCTTGACCGGCTCCGGGCGCACGCCGCTGACCAGCGGCAGCGTGTCGCGGACGACCTTGCGCTCGACGAAGAAGGCGGCGAAGGGGATGGTCCCGGAGAGCAGCACCCACAGGAGCCTGCCGAACGGCCACTTGGCCTTGGAGCCCAGGTCGAAGGCGAAGACCAGGTAGATGATGTAGAGGACGCCGTGGGCCTGGGAGACCGCGAAGGTCACGTCCTCGCCCATCTCGAACCCGTACTTGAAGACCATGCAGGTGCACAGCACGAGCAGCATGACGGCGGTCACGTACGCCATGACGCGGTAGCGGGTCAGCACGCTGGATTTCATGGCTCCGAGCGTAACGGCACGTTCCGGGCGATCTTCGCGGGGGTTCGGTTCCGGTTCAGCCCTCGTCGAAGTCGTGCGCGGAGACCCGCAGCGGGCGCAGCATCGCGAAGATCTCCCCGCACTCCTCGGCGTCGTACGCGCCGAGGCCGAAGTCCATCTCCATCAGGTCGCGGGTCGCGGCCTCGACCACCTCGCGGCCCTTGTCCGTGATCGAGGCGAGGGTGCCGCGCCCGTCGTTGGGGTTGGGGCGCTTGTCCACGAGACCCGACCTCACCAGGCGGTCCACCGTGTTCGTCACCGAGGTGGGGTGGACCATCAGCCGCTCGCCGATCTTGGACATCGGCAGCTCGCCCGCCTTCGAGAAGGTGAGCAGGACCAGGGCCTCGTACCGCGCGAAGGTCAGCCCGTACGGCTTGACGACCGCGTCGACCTCCGCGAGGAGGATCTGGTGGGCGCGCATGATCGAGGTGATCGCGGCCATCGAGGGGACCGGGCCCCAGCGCTTCTGCCAGAGTTCGTCGGCTCGGGCGATGGGGTCGAAGGGGAGACTGAGCGGCTTCGGCACCCGTCGACCATACCGACTGGTCATATGCCGGTCAGCCCCGTCTCGCCTTTCGGTCGCGGCGCCCGGCCGCCTGCGGCTCCGCCGCCCGCAGCTCGGCGGCGGCGGCGAGGAGGCAGAGGGTGCCGAGGACGCCGGTGCCCGCGACGACCGTGTGGACGGGGGCGAACTCGGCGGCGATCCCGGCCCCGGCCATGCCGGCGCCCTGGACGGTCATCATGCCCGCGGTCATCAGGGTCATGGCCCTCCCCCGCTGCTCCTCGGGGACGGCGGTGACGAACCAGGCGTCGAGACCGAGGGTGTACGCGCCGGTGGCGCCGGCCAGGAAGAGGGCCACGGCCGCGAGGGCGACGCCGGGCCGGGGGGCGTACAGGAGGTACGGCAGGACGCCGGTGACGGCGAGCGGCAGGACGATCCGGGAGCGGGTCGCGGCGGACAGGAACGACCCGGCGAAGAGCTCGCCCGCGATGGTGCCGACGGGCAGGGCGCACATGAGGAGGCCGAGGGCGGCGGTGGAGACGCCGATCTCGTCGGCGTAGGGGGCGGCGAGCGCCTCGGGGACGACGGCGAAGAGCGGCGGCACCCAGAACATCACCATCAGGGCCCGCACGCGGCGGTTCCGCAGCACGGCCCAGGTCCCGGAGAGCCCGCTCGCCCCGGCTCCCGCCCGGGCGGGACGGCGGGCGGTCCCGAGGCGCAGCAGCAGCGCCGAGACGAGGAAGGTGGTGGCCGTGACGACGAGGGCGCCGCGGGGCGGGACGACGGTGAGGAGGACGCCGCCGGCGGCGAAGCCGGTGAGCAGCGCGCTCTGCGACACGATCCGCAGCAGCGAGCGCCCGAGGACGAAGAGGTCGCCCTCGCCGAGGATGTCGGCGAGGGTCGCCATGCGGGTGCCGTTGAAGACGGGCGAGACGACGGCGATGGCGCAGCGCAGGACGAGCAGGACCGCGACGGGGGTGGCGGGCGCGGCCATGACGGCGACGCAGCCGGCGCAGACGAGGTCGCAGACGACGAGGATCCGCCGGGGCGGGAACCGGTCGGTGAGCCCGGCGAGGAGGGTGCCGCCGAGGAGGTAGGGGAGGAACCCGAGCGCGAAGGTGAGGGAGGAGAGGAGCGGGGACCGCGTCAGGTCGTAGACGAGAACGGTGAGCGCGAGCTCGCTGACGACGACCCCGAGCAGCGAGAACAGATGCGCCACGAAGACGATCCGGAACTCCCGCACGGCGAAGACGGCGCGGTAGCCGGGGGCGGGGGACGCGGGCGCGGGTGGCGGGGACGCGGACGGTGCGGGGGCGGCCGGGGCGGGGGCGGCCCCGGAAGCGGTGGTGGTGGCGGGCGGGGCGGGCGCGGCATCGGCGCCGACGGCGGGTGCGGCCCCAGGAGCGGAGGCAGCGGGCGCGGCCCCGCGAGCGGTGGTGGCGGGCGCGGACCCCGGCGGGGCGCCCGGCCCCTGGGCAGGGGTGGGCGCGGGCGCCGGGGACGGCGCCCGGGTGTCGTTCTCGGGCATGGCGGCAGCGTGCCCGGAGCGCACGCACCGCCCTAGACTTTCGGCTTCAGCCGAATGTTCCGTCGCAGCCCCGGAGGGCCCGTGCCGTACCACCTGCGCTTCGGCGAGGCCGACCCGCTGCGGATCCGGTTCGCGATCTCGCCGCTCTGGGAGACGCACTCCGCCGTGCGGGTCCTCGCGCGGCCCTCCAAGCAGGGCTACCACCTGCCGTGGATGCGGCGGATCGCGGACGCCGCGCGCGAGGTCGACCTCGCGCCGCTCCAGCTGCTGATGCCGCTGCGCGGGCACAACCCGGACTTCCTCTATCCGCCGCCGCTCGGCCCCGCCGCCTCCTTCGAGGAGGAGATCGCCGCCGTACGGGAGATCGATCCTGGGCTCGCCAGGGACGACTTCGAGCGGGCGCTCGCCGAGACGCCGGGGGCCGCGGACACGGCGGAGGGGCGCCGGATGCTCGCCGATCCCGCCGGGGCCGTGGAGCGCCTGTGCGATCTGCTCCACGCCGCCTGGGGGGCCCTGATCGCACCTGACTGGCCCCGGCTGCGCGCGCTCCTGGAGGCGGACGTGGCGTACCACTCGCGGCGGCTCGCGGAGGGCGGGCTCGAACGGGTCCTGGGCGAGCTGCATCCGGCCTTCGACTGGGCGGCGGAGACGGCCACGCTCCGGGTGGACTACCCCGGGGAGCACGACCGGCCGCTGGACGGGCAGGGCCTCGTGCTGATGCCGTCGGTGTTCACCTGGCCCGACGTGGTGAGCGGCTTCGATCCGCCCTGGCAGCCGACGGTGGTCTACCCGGTGCGCGGGATCGGCGGCCTGTGGTCGGAGGCCGGGGACCGCACCCCGGAGGCGCTGGCCCGGCTGCTCGGCCCGGTGCGGGCAGGCGTGCTGTGCGCCCTGGCCGAGCCCCTGGGGACCACGGCGCTCGCGCATCTCCTCGGCCGGGCCCCCTCGTCCGTCTCCTCGCACCTGTCGGTGCTGCGGGACGCGGGGCTCCTGACCTCGCGGCGCTACGGCCACCAGGTGCTGTACGAGCGGACGCCGCTGGGCATCGCGCTGTCGCAGCCGGACCCGGGATGACCCTCAGGCGTCCAGCCGGCGTCGCAGGGTGTACGTGACGGCCTTCCGCGCCACCGGGTTCAGCTCCTCGACCGCGGCCATCAGCGCGCCGAGCTGTTCGAGCGCGGTGAGCGCGGCCTCCGCGCCCGCCGGGTCGACCCCTTCGTAGAGTTCGAGCCCGACGAAGGAGGCGGCGACCGCGCGGGCGAGCCCGGCGGGGTCGGTGAAGCCGGCGAGCGGGGTCCCGGCGAGGACGCGGACGAGCACCCGCTCGATCTCGGCGATCCACAGGTCGAGCCCGGCGGCGGTGGCCGGGGCGAGCCCCGGGTGGGTCTGGGCACCGGCGAGCAGCTGCCCCAGGACGGCGACGTGCCCGGCGTCCCGCTCCTCGGCGTGCATCGCGCGCCCGAAGGCGAGGAGTTCGGAGAGGCTGGTGACGGAGCCCAGCCGCTCCCGGTGGCGGGCCACCCGCCGCTCGGCGCCGTGCCGGCAGGCGGCGGAGAGCAGTTCGTCGACGGAGCCGAAGTGGTAGAAGACGAGGGCCTGGTTGACCCCGGCGGTGGTCGCGATCGCGCGCGCGGAGGTCTTGGCGATGCCCTGTTCGGCGAGGGTGCGCAGCGCTCCGTCGAGGAGCTTCTCGCGGGTCTCCCGGCTCCTGGCGTCCCGCGCCTTCTCGTCCTCCGCGGCCCGCCCGCTCATGCCCGTACCTCCTCGCGCACGGGGCGCAGCCCGGCGCGCACCCCGTGGGAGCGTACGTCGGCGTAGGTGGCGGTGAAGGACCCCCGGTAGCCGAAGAGCGGCCCGACGTACCGGTTGACCACCCTGACGTCGATACGGAAGCGGCCGGCGCGCTCGTCGAAGGACTCGCGCACCTCGGCCCGGGCGCCGACGAGTTCGGGGACGCGCACGTCGAGGGGGCCCTCGCGGAAGCGGTGTTCCCCGGAGGTGATGAGGAGCGAGCCGTCGGGTTCGGCGGTCGGGTGCAGGTCGCTCGCGAGGTGCTGGTGGGTGCCCAGGTAGTCGAGGACGCAGGCGCGCTCGGGGCTGTGGACCATGGTGGCGTCGAAGCGCCGGGGGCCGCCGGGCAGGGCGAAGGTGCGGACGAAGGTGACGGTCTCCCGCCCGTACGAGTCGAGGTACGGGACGTTCTCGATGGTGAAGGGGACGTCGCGGCCGGTGCGGGGCAGCAGGACGTTCCGCAGGCCGCCGAGCGCGAGGAAGGGCTTCACGAAGGCCGGGCCGTGCCAGATGCGGTCCATGACGCCGCGTCCGACGGACAGCTCCCCGCTCGCGAGCCCGACCGAGAAGCGCCGCTGGAGCTCGGGGTGCAGCCGTTCGAACGCGGCGTCCCCCATCGCGGTGCGGAAGATCGAGGTCACGTCCGCTCCAGGGTGGCGAGGAGCCGGGGCTCGCGGTGGCGGGCGGGCGAGGTGCGCAGACAGCGCCGGGCCGCGGGGGCGCGGGAGGACGGCGGTACGAGGACGGCGGCGGCGAGCCCGAGGACCGTGAGCGGGAGGGCGGCGAACGACGCGGGTCCGAGCGGCAGGAGGGTGGCGAGCCAGGGCAGGGCCACGAGCAGGATCCGGGCGGCGGCTTCGAGGAGCCAGCGGTCGCGGGAGCGCTCGGGGGTGATGCCCCGCTCGCACCAGAGCCGGAGCCGGTCGAAGGACCAGGCGGTGGCCCAGCCCATGAGGGGACGGAGGAGGAGCCGGTCGGCGGTCCGGCCGGCGCGGCCCCAGCGGGGCCGGTAGTCGTAGCCGGTGAGGAAGCGGACGCCGTCGGGGGCCGGGACGTAGCGCCAGTAGCCGCTGCCCTCGGCGAGGAGCGAGAGCGGGTGCGGCGAGGCGAACCGGAGGGCGGAGACCCGGTCGCCGCCGGCCCGGTGGCGCTCCCCCGCGGAGACACCGGTGCCGGCGACGGTCAGGAAGGGCAGGACGCGGGTCGCGTAGCGGAAGTGCCGGGGGCCGCCCTCGGTGCGCGGAAGGTACGAGATCTCCGTGAACCGCAGGTCCCACCGCTGGTGGCGGTCGGGTTCCTGGGTGCGTTCCCAGAGGGTCTCCAGGTCCGCGCGTATCCGTGTCTCGATGTAGAGACCCATGGCCGCTCCCCCAGCTCATCCGGCTTTTTGAGCGACTGCTCAAAACTGCCTCGGGAGGGAACCTAGCCGATGTTGAGCAGTCGCTCAACCACCGGGCGCGAAGAAACCCCCGGTCCTGGATCCAGGACCGGGGGCTTCGTGGTGCGCGGGCGGGGCCTCAGGCCCCGAGGTGGCGCTCCACCGTCTCGACCTTCGAGGTCAGGCCGTCCGTCACACCCGGGCGGATGTCGGCCTTCATGACCACCGAGACGCGCGGCGCGCGGGCCTCGACGGCGGCGACGGCGCGCTTCACGACGTCCATGACCTCGTCCCACTCGCCCTCGACGGAGGTGAACATGGCGTCGGTGCGGTTCGGGAGCCCGGACTCGCGGACGACCCGGACGGCGTCGGCCACGTACTCGCCGACCTCCTCCCCCACGCCCAGGGGGGTCACGGAGAACGCGACGATCATGCCTTCACCGCGCCCTGGGCCTGCTCGGCGCGGAGGCGGGAGGCGGTCACCGCGTCCTGGGCCTCGCGCTTCAGCTTCCGCTCGGCGTAGAAGCCGCCGAAGGGCAGCACCGAGAGGACGAAGTAGAGGGCGGCGGTCGTGAAGCTCCACTTGGTGCGGTTCCAGGCGTCCAGCCAGAAGAGGACGTACAGGACGAAGAGGATGCCGTGGATCGCGCCCATCACCGGCACCGCGTTGAAGTCCGTCGTCCGCTTGAGCACCGAGCAGACCAGCAGGAGCAGGAACGAGACGGCCTCCGGCGCGGAGACGAGCCGGAGCCGATGGAGGGAGGAAGCGGTCTTGATGTCCACGGAGGGGGTCACCTTCGTTCGATCTTGTGAACGGATGCACAAGGGCCCGTCCATTGTGCACGGCGACTTTGCTGTCTCTTTAGCCGGGGGCCCAGTACCTTCCTCGGGTGGCAACGTTCCGACTCCAGGGCAGCAAGGTGCTCGCCGTCTCCATGACCGGCGACGCCGTCAAGGCGAAGAACGGCTCGATGGTCGCCTACGACGGCCAGATGGCGTTCAAGAAGATGAGCGGCGGCGGTGAGGGCCTGCGCGGCATGGTCACCCGCCGGCTCACGGGTGAGCAGATGGAGGTGATGGAGGTACGCGGCCAGGGGACCTGCTGGTTCGCCGACCGGGCCTCCGAGATCAACCTCGTGTCGCTGCACGGCGACAAGCTCTGGGTCGAGGCGAGCAATCTGCTCTGCACCGACGCGGGGCTGCGCACCGGCACGACCTTCACGGGGCTGCGCGGCGGCGCCACCGGCAACGGTCTCTTCACCACGACCGTCGAGGGCACGGGCCAGGCGGCGATCATGTCGGACGGCCCGGCGGTGGTGCTGCGGGTGACCCCGCAGTACCCGCTCCAGGTCGACCCGGGCGCGTACATCGCCCACCAGGGCAACCTCCAGCAGCACTTCCAGTCCGGGGTGACCTTCCGCACCCTCATGGGCGAGGGCGGCGGCGAGGCCTTCCAGATCCGCTTCGAGGGCGACGGCCTCGTGTACGTCCAGCCGAGCGAGCGGAACACGATCGGAGGCGATGTCTGATGCCGTTCCGCGAGGTCAACTCGAAGATGGTCGAGGCGACCGTCGTCCCCGGGCAGCGGATGTTCAGCCAGCGCGGCGCGATGCTCGCGTACCGCGGCGACGTCGCTTTCACGCCGAACGTGGCGGGCGGCCAGGGCGGCCTGATGTCGATGATCGGCCGCCGGGTGGCCGGCGAGGCGACGCCGCTGATGACCGTCGAGGGCAACGGCACGGTGATGTTCGGGCACGGCGGACACCACATCCAGGTGATCGCGCTGACGGGCGACACGCTCTACGTCGAGGCCGACCGGCTGCTCGCCTTCGACGGGACCCTGGAGCAGGGCACGATGTTCATGGGCTCGCAGGGCGGGGTCATGGGCATGGTCCGCGGCCAGGTGACCGGCCAGGGCCTCTTCACCACGACGCTGAAGGGCCACGGCTCGGTGGCCGTGATGGCGCACGGCGGTGTCATCGAGCTGCCGATCACCCCGGGGCGCCCGGTCCACGTCGACCCGCAGGCGTACGTGGCGCACCACGGCGACGTGCGGAACAAGCTCTCCACGGCGCTCGGCTGGCGCGACATGGTGGGGCGCGGCTCGGGCGAGGCCTTCCAGCTGGAGCTGAGCGGCAGCGGCGCGGTGTACGTCCAGGCCTCGGAGGAGAAGCTGTGAGCACCCCTGTCATCCACGACCCGCACTCCCTGCCGTCGGACGACAACGTCAATCCGTACACCTTCTGCGTGGAGCTCAAGGGCTCCCAGTGGTTCCTGCAGAAGGGGAAGATGATCGCCTACTACGGGCGGATCGAGTTCAACGGCATCGGGCACGGCCGGCTCGACCGGCTGGTGCGGACGTCCTTCCACTCGCCTCTGCACGCGAGCGACTGGGTGGTGGCCGAGGGCAGCGGAAAGATGCTGCTCGCGGACCGGGCCTTCGACGTGAACTCGTACGACCTGGACGAGGGCAACCTGACGATCCGCTCGGGGAACCTGCTGGCCTACCAGCCGACGCTGGCGCTGAAGCAGTCGATCGTGCCGGGCTTCGTGACGCTGATCGGCACGGGCAAGTTCGTGGCGGCGTCGAACGGCCCGGTGGTCTTCATGGAGCCGCCGATGCGGGTGGACCCGCAGGCGCTGGTCGGCTGGGCGGACTGCCCCTCGCCCTGCCACCACTACGACCACGGCTACATGACGGGCGTGATGGGCGGCGTCCGCGCGCTGACGGGCATCGGCGGCACCTCGGGCGAGGAGCACCAGTTCGAGTTCGTCGGCGCGGGTACGGTACTGCTGCAGTCGACGGAGCTGCTGATGGCGGAGCGGGCGGCCGGCGCGCCGCCCGCGCAGGCGGGTGTCCCGGGCGCGCACGGGGCGCCTGGTTCCGGCCAGGGGCCGCTGGGCGCGGTACCGCGCCTTCCCGGCCAGCTCGGTGACCTCCAGCGTCGCTTCGGCCTGTAGCCGGTAGTCTGCGGAGTGTGACGGCCTCGAACGTCTGAGCCGGTTGCGCACGGGGGCGCCCGGCGCGGTGCGCGGCGTCACACTCCCCTACTTCGTCAAGTATTCAACTTCTTAGGTAGAATCCATACATGGACACCGAGACGGCCACCCCCTGGCTCACCGACGGCGAGCAGTGCGCCTGGCGCACGTTCCTGGACGTCCAGAGAATGCTGACGTACCAGCTGGAGCGGGACCTCCAGCCCTTCGGCCTGACGATGAACGACTACGAGATCCTGGTGAACCTCTCGGAGTCGCCGGAACGGCGGCTGCGCATGAGCGACCTCGCCGCCGCCACCCTCCAGTCGAAGAGCCGGCTCTCCCACCAGATCACCCGCATGGAGAACGCCGGTCTCGTACGCCGCGAGAACTGCGAGTCCGACCGGCGCGGGCTGTACGCCGTGCTGACGGACGACGGCATGGAGACCATGCGCAAGGTCGCCCCGCACCACGTCGACTCGGTGCGCAGGCACTTCATCGACCAGCTCAGCGGCGAGGCCCTCGGCGACCTCCACGAGTCCCTGAAGCCGATCGCCGAGCAGCTCCGCGGCCGCCGCGGCAAGCCCTGACCTGACAGAGAACGCGAAGGGCCCCTCCGGTCACCGGAGGGGCCCTTCGTCCGTACCGGGGATCAGTTTCCGGTCAGGCTCGCGACCAACTCGTCCGCGGCCGCGTACGGGTCGAGGGCGCCCGCCGTGATCCGCTCGGCGAGCGCGTCGAGACGCCGGTCGCCGTGCAGGTCGCCGATGCGCTCGCGCAGGGCCGTCACCGCGATGGTCTCCACCTCGCGCGCGGCACGGGCCCGGCGGCGCTCCGCCAGGACCCCGTGCTCCTCCATCCACGCCCGGTGCTTCTCCAGGGCCTCCACGACCTCGTCGATGCCCTCGCCGCGCGCCGCGACCGTCTTGACGATCGGCGGCCGCCAGTCGCCGGGGCCCCGCGCCTCGCCCAGGCCCAGCATGTGGTTGAGCTCCCGGGCGGTGGCGTCCGCGCCGTCCCGGTCGGCCTTGTTCACCACGTACAGGTCGCCGATCTCCAGGATGCCCGCCTTGGCGGCCTGGATCCCGTCACCCATGCCCGGCGCGAGGAGCACCACCGAGGTGTCGGCCTGGGAGGCGATCTCGACCTCCGACTGCCCGACGCCCACGGTCTCCACCAGGATCACCTCGCAGCCGGCCGCGTCCAGGACGCGGATGGCCTGCGGGGCGGACCAGGCGAGCCCGCCCAGGTGGCCGCGGGTGGCCATGGAGCGGATGTAGACCCCCGGGTCGGAGGCGTGCTCCGACATCCGGACCCGGTCACCGAGGAGCGCTCCCCCGCTGAACGGCGAGGACGGGTCGACGGCCAGGACGCCGACCCGCCTGCCCGCCCTGCGGTACGCGGAGACCAGCGCGGACGTCGACGTGGACTTGCCCACGCCCGGCGAGCCCGTCAGGCCCACCACGTACGCGCCGCCGGTGAGCGGCGCGAGCGCCGCCATGACCTCGCGCAGCTGCGGGGACGCCCCCTCCACCAGCGAGATCAGCCGGGCCACGGCCCGCGGCCTGCCCTCCCGTGCCTGGGCGACGAGTTCGGGGACGTCCACCATCTGCGCTGCTCCTTGCCTGGGGCGGGTGCTTACTTGCCGTTGCCGGGGACGCGCACGATCAGCGCGTCGCCCTGGCCGCCGCCGCCGCACAGCGCGGCCGCGCCGATGCCGCCGCCGCGCCGCTTGAGCTCCAGGGCGAGGTGGAGCACGACACGGGCGCCGGACATGCCGATGGGGTGGCCGAGGGCGATCGCGCCGCCGTTGACGTTCACCTTCTCGGGGGTAACGCCGAGGTCCTTCATTGACTGGACGGCGACCGCGGCGAAGGCCTCGTTGATCTCGATCAGGTCGAGGTCGCCGACGCCCAGGCCCTCCTTCCCGAGGGCGTGCAGGATCGCGTTGGACGGCTGCGACTGGAGCGAGTTGTCCGGGCCCGCGACGTTGCCGTGGGCGCCGATCTCGGCGATCCACTCCAGGCCGAGCTCCTCCGCCTTGGCCTTGCTCATCACGACCACGGCGGCGGCGCCGTCGGAGATCTGCGAGGAGGTGCCGGCGGTGATGGTGCCGTCCTTGGCGAAGGCCGGGCGGAGCTTGCCGAGGGACTCGGCGGTGGTCTCCGCGCGGATGCCCTCGTCCTTCGAGAAGATCACCGGGTCGCCCTTGCGCTGCGGGATCTCGACCGGGGTGATCTCGGCCTCGAAGATGCCGTTCTTCTGGGCGGCGGCGGCGCGCTGGTGCGAGAGCGCGGCGATCTCGTCCTGCTCGGGGCGCCGGATGCCCAGGCGGGTGTTGTGCTTCTCCGTGGACTCGCCCATGGCGATGCCCTCGAAGGCGTCGGTGAGGCCGTCGTACGCCATCGCGTCGAGCATCTCGATGGCGCCGTACTTGAAGCCCTCGCGGGACTTCGGCAGCAGGTGCGGGGCGTTCGTCATGGACTCCTGGCCGCCGGCGACGACCACGTCGAACTCGCCGGCGCGGATCAGCTGGTCGGCGAGCGCGATGGCGTCGAGACCCGAGAGGCACACCTTGTTGATGGTGAGCGCGGGGACGTTCATCGGGATGCCGGCCTTGACGGCGGCCTGGCGGGCGGGGATCTGCCCGGCGCCCGCCTGGAGCACCTGGCCCATGATCACGTACTGCACCTGGTCGCCGCCGATGCCGGCCCGGTCCAGGGCGGCCTTGATGGCGAAGCCGCCGAGGTCGGCGCCCGAGAAGGACTTGAGCGAGCCGAGCAGGCGACCCATGGGCGTGCGGGCGCCCGCGACGATCACTGAGGTGGTACCGGTCGTTCCAGACATGAGGCACGGCCCCTTGGGATGAGGAGTGAACGAGGGTTTACCGCCAATGTACTGAGCGGCGCCGCGCGCGGTCACCGGCCCGATGGTGTGATCGCGCGCACGTTGCGTAACCACCCTTCCAGCGGTGCACTGGAGGCATGCTGACGCGTATCGACCACATCGGGATCGCCTGTTTCGACCTGGACAGGACCGTCGAGTTCTACCGTGCCACGTACGGCTTCGAGGTCTACCACTCCGAGGTCAACGAGGAGCAGGGCGTCCGCGAGGCCATGCTCAGGATCAACGCCACCGACGACGGCGGGGCCTCGTACCTCCAGCTCCTGGAGCCGACCCGGGAGGATTCGGCGGTGGGCAAGTGGCTCGCCAAGAACGGCGAGGGCGTGCACCACATCGCCTTCGGCACCGCGGACGTCGACGGGGACGCCGAGGCCATCCGCGGCAAGGGCGTCCGGGTCCTCTACGACGAGCCGCGGACCGGCTCCATGGGCTCCCGGATCACCTTCCTCCACCCCAAGGACTGCCACGGCGTCCTCACCGAACTGGTCACCTCGGCCGAGCCGTCCGCTGACCACTCCTCAGCGGAGCACTGACCTCCGGATTCCTGGCCCGGTAGAGTGGGCGACTCCGGGCCGGGGCCGGTCGGGGCCGCCCCGTGCGGCATCGAAGTCGGGATGTCGGGGTCGTCCGATCTGCCACGATTCCCCGGGGGCCGTCCTCGGCCTTGAGGGCGTGCTCGTTGGAGTTGCGACCAGGGTTGGGGTCTCCCCTGCTCGAAGAGCTCGGGGAAGGATGGGACCGCGCAGTGCGGGGCTACGAACGCCAGGAGAGCCACCGAGCTGAAGACGACCATCTCGCCAGGTTCGAAGCCGAGATGGACCGGCTGAAGACCGAACGCGAGAAGGCCGTCCAGCACGCCGAGGACCTCGGGTACCAGGTCGAGGTCTTGCGCGCCAAGCTCCACGAGGCGCGCCGCACCATCGCGTCCCGGCCCGCGTACGACAGCGCGGACATCGGCTACCAGGCCGAGCAGATGCTGCGGAACGCGCAGGCGCAGGCCGAGCAGCTCCGCCAGGACGCCGAGCGCGAGCTGCGCGAGGCCCGCGCCCAGACCCAGCGCATCCTCCAGGAGCACGCCGAGCACCAGGCCAGGCTCCAGGCCGAACTGCACAACGAGGCCGTCCAGCGCCGCCAGCAGCTCGACCAGGAGCTCAACGAGCGCCGCCAGACCGTCGAGGCGCACGTCAACGAGAACGTGGCCTGGGCCGAACAGCTGCGCGCGCGCACGGAGTCCCAGGCCCGCCGCCTGATGGAGGAGTCCCGCGCGGAGACCGAGCAGTCGCTCGCCGCCGCCCGCGCCGAGGCCACCCGGCTCGCCGAGGAGACCAGCCGCCGGGCCGGCGCCGAGGCGGAGTCCGCCCGGGCCGAGGCCGAAGCGATTCTGCTGCGCGCCCGCAAGGACGCCGAGCGGCTCATCGGCACCGCCTCCAGCCAGGCGCAGGAGGCCGCCACCCACGCCGAGCAGCTCCGCTCCAGCACCGCCGCCGAGACCGACCAGGCCCGCCGCCAGGCCACCGAGCTCTCCCGCGCCGCCGAACAGCGCCTGCAGGAGGCCGAGGAGAAGCTCCGGGTCGCCCGCGCCGAGGCCGAGAAGACCCTCGGCGAGGCCAAGGAGACCGCGGCCAGGCAGCTCGCCAACGCCGAGTCGGTCAACGAGCAGCGCACCCGCACCGCCAAGGCGGAGATCGCCCGCCTCGTCGGCGAGGCCACCAAGGAGGCCGAGGCGCTCAAGGCCGAGGCCGAGGAGAAGCTCCGCGAGGCCACCGCCGAGGCCGAGAAGCTCGTCACCGAGGCCTCCGAGAAGGCCGTCACGGCCGCAGCCGAGGACTCCGCCGCCGCGCTCGCCAAGGCCGCCCGCAACGCCGAGGAGATCCTCACCAAGGCGTCCGAGGACGCCCGGGAGACCACCCGCAAGGCCTCCGAGGAGGCCGAGCGGGTCCGCCGCGAGGCCGAGACCGAGGCCGACCGGCTGCGCGCCGAGGCCGGCGAGCAGGCCGACGAACTGCTCGGCTCCGCGAAGGACGACACCAAGGAGTACCGCGCCAAGACGGTCGAGCTCCAGGAGGAGGCCCGCCGGCTCCGCGGCGAGGCCGAGGCGCTGCGCGCCGAGGCCGTCGACGAGGGCGAGCGGATCCGCGGCGAGGCCCGCCGCGAGGCCCTCCAGCAGATCGAGGAGGCGGCCAGGACCGCCGAGGAGCTCCTCACCAAGGCCCGTACCGACGCCGAGGAGCAGCGCACCAAGGCCGGTGCCGAGAGCGAGCGGGTCAAGTCGGAGGCGATGGAGCGCGCCCAGACGCTCCGGACCCAGGCCGAGGAGACCCTGGAGCGTACCCGCGCCGAGGCCGAGCGGCTGCGCGCCGAGGCCGAGGAGCAGGCCGAGTCGGTGAAGCGCGCGGCCGAGGAGGCCGCCGCCGGGCTGCGCGCGGACGCCGAGCGGGCCGCCGAGGCCCGCCGCGAGGAGGCCGCCGGGGAGCTGACCCGGCTGCACACCGACGCCGAGGCGAAGGTCGCCGCGGCCGGCGAGGAGCTCAGCGACGCCCGCGCCGAGGGCGAGCGGATCCGGCGCGAGGCCGCCGACGAGGCGGAGCGGCAGCGGACCGATGCCGCCGAGCGGATCCGTACGCTCCGGGAACAGGCCGAGCAGGAGGCCGAGCGGCTGCGCGCCGAGGCCGCTTCGGACGCGTCCAGCACGCGCACCGAGGCCGAGTCCGCGGCCGTACGGCTGCGCACCGAGGCCTCCGAGGAGGCCGAGCGCCTGAGGTCGGAGGCCCAGGAGACCGCCGACCGGGTGCGGGCCGAGGCCGCGGCGGCCGCCGAGCGGGTGGCCGCCGAGGCCGCCGAGGCGCTGGCCGCCGCGCAAGAGGAGGCCGTCCGGCGCCGCCGGGAGGCCGAGGAGACCCTCGACGCGGCCCGCTCCCAGGCGGGCCGGGAGCGCGAGCACGCCCGCGAGCAGTCCGAGGAGCTCCTCGCCGCGGCGCGCAAGCGCGTCGAGGAGGCGCAGGCCGAGGCGCAGCGCCTGGTCGAGGAGGCGGACACGCGGGCGACCGAGATGGTCACCGCGGCCTCGCGAGCCGCCCAGGAGCTGCGGGACTCGGTGGCCGGGCTGCGCGAGCAGGCCGAGGAGGAGATCGCCGGGCTGCGCAGTGCCGCCGAGCACGCGGCCGAGCGGACGCGGACCGAGGCGCAGGAGGAGGCGGACCGGGTCCGCGCCGACGCGTACGAGGAGCGGGAGCGGGCGTCCGAGGACGCCGTACGCACGCGGGAGCGTGCCCAGGAGGAGTCGGAGGCCGCGAAGGCGCTGGCGGAGCGGACGGTCACGGACGCGCTCGCCGAGGCCGAGAAGCTGCGGTCGGACACCGCCGAGTACGCGCAGCGGGTACGGACCGAGGTGACGGACTCGCTCGCCTCGGCGGAGCAGGACGCGTCCCGCACGCGTGCCGACGCCCGGGACGACGCCAACCGGATCCGTTCGGAGGCCGCCGAGCGCGCCGAGTCGACGGTCGGCGAGGCGCGTGCCGAGGCCGACCGGATCGGCGCCGAGGCGGAGCAGGTCCTGGACGAGGCCCGCAAGGCCGCGGACAAGCGCCGCTCCGACGCCGCCGAACAGGCCGACACCCTCGTCGGCGAGGCGACGGCGGAGGCCGAGCGGCTCACCGCCGAGGCCACCGCGCTGCGCGCCGAGGCCGAGCAGGTCAGGGCCGACGGCGAGGCGCAGGCGGAGGCGCTGCGCGCGGAGGCCCGCGCCGAGGGCGAGCAGATCCTCGACGAGGCCCGCAAGGCCGCCGACAAGCGCCGCACCGACGCCGCCGAACAGGCCGACACCCTCATCGGCGAGGCCACCTCCGAAGCCGAGCGGCTCACCGCCGAGGCGGTCGAGCTCATGGAGACGACCGAGCAGGACGCCCAGCGCCTGCGCGCCGAGGCCGAACAGGTCAAGGCCGACGGCGAGGCGCACGCGCAGGCCCTGCGCAACGCCGCGCTGGCCGATGCCGACCAGATCCTGGACGAGGCGCGCAAGGCCGCCGACAAGCGCCGCACGGACGCGGCCGAACAGGCCGACGCCCTCGTCGGCGAGGCGAACGCCGAGGCCGAGCGGATCGTGAACGAGGCGGCCGAGCTGGCCGATTCGGTCGGCGCGGACGCCCGTGCCGAGGCGGGCCGGACCGTCGGCGCGGCCTCGGAGGAGGCCGAGCGGCTGCGTGCCGAGGGCGCCGAGGCGATCGCCGAGGCCCTGCGGGACGCCGAGCGGATCCGTACCGAGTCGGAGCGGGTCAAGGCCGACGCCGCGGCCGCGGCCGAGCAGATGCGCGCGGAGGCCCGCCAGGAGGCCGACCGGACCCTCGACGACGCCCGGGAGGCCGGGGCGCGGAAGCGTTCCGACGCGGCCGAGCAGGCCGACCAGCTGGTCGCCAAGGCCCAGGAGGAGGCGCTGCGCGCCACCACGGAGGCCGAGTCGCAGGCGGACACGATGGTCGGCGCGGCCCGCAAGGAGGCCGAGCGGATCGTCGCCGAGGCGACCGTCGAGGGCAACTCGCTGGTGGAGAAGGCCCGCACGGACGCGGACGAGCTCCTGGTGGGGGCGCGCAGCGACGCGACCGCCATAAGGGAGCGGGCCGAGGAGCTGCGGGGCCGGATCGAGGGCGAGATCGAGGAGCTGCACGAGCGGGCGCGGCGCGAGACGTCGGAGCAGATGAAGACGGCCGGCGAGCGCGTCGACAAGCTGGTGAAGGCCGCGACCGAGCAGCGCGCCGAAGCGGAGGAGAAGGCGAAGGAGCTGGTCTCCGAAGCGAGTTCGGAGGCGAGCAAGGTCCGGATCGCCGCGGTCCGCAAGGCGGACGGGCTCCTGAAGGAAGCCGGGCTGAAGAAGGCCTCGCTGATCGCCGAGGCCGAGGCCATCAAGGCCGAGGCCGAGCGGATCCGCGCGGAGGCCGCCGCCGAGGCCGAGAAGACGGTCGCGGAAGGACAGCGCGAGCTGGAGACGCTGACGCGGCGTCGCAAGGACATCAATGCGGAGATCTCCCGTGTCCAGGACGTCCTGGAGGCGTTGGAGTCTTTCGAGACGCCGTCCTCCGGAAAGGACGGGGTCAAGGCGGGTGCGTCGGCGGGGTCCACTCGTACGGGTGGCAAGGCTCAGGACGGCTAGCCACTCAAAAGGCTGGACATTCTCCAGATCAAACGGGCATACGCTCGATGACACGCCGCTTCGGCCCCTAGGATTCCCTCTAACACCTCACCGGTCTCATTCGACAGGAACCCCATGAGCGACACTTCCTCCCCCTTCGGCTTCGAGCTCGTGCGGCGCGGTTACGACCGCGGTCAGGTGGACGACCGCATTACCAAGCTCGTGGCCGACCGCGACAGCGCCCTGTCCCGCATCACCTCCCTGGAGAAGCGGATCGAGGAGCTCCACCTCGAGACGCAGAACGCCCAGGCACAGGTCTCCGACGCCGAGCCGTCGTACGCGGGGCTCGGCGCCCGGGTCGAGAAGATCCTCCGGCTCGCCGAGGAGGAGGCCAAGGACCTGCGTGAGGAGGCCCGTCGCGCCGCCGAGCAGCACCGCGAGCTGGCCGAGTCGGCCGCCCAGCAGGTGCGCAACGACGCGGAGTCGTTCGCGGCCGAGCGCAAGTCGAAGGCCGAGGACGAGGGCGTCCGCATCGTCGAGAAGGCGCAGGGCGAGGCCAACTCGCTGCGCGCCGAGGCGCAGAAGGACGCGCAGTCGAAGCGCGAGGAGGCGGACGCCCTCTTCGAGGAGACCCGCGCCAAGGCCGCCCAGGCCGCCGCCGACTTCGAGACGAACCTGGCGAAGCGCCGCGAGCAGTCGGAGCGCGACCTGGCCTCGCGTCAGGCCAAGGCCGAGAAGCGCCTCGCGGAGATCGAGCACCGCGCCGAGCAGCTCCGCCTGGAGGCCGAGAAGCTGCGGACGGACGCGGAGCGCCGGGCCCGCCAGACGGTGGAGACCGCGCAGCGCCAGGCCGAGGACATCGTGGCCGACGCGAACGCCAAGGCCGACCGGATCCGTTCGGAATCGGAGCGCGAGCTCGCGGCGCTGACGAACCGCCGCGACTCGATCAACGCGCAGCTGACCAACGTCCGCGAGATGCTGGCGACGCTGACCGGTGCCGCGGTGGCGGCGGCCGGCTCCCCGATCGACGACGAGCGCACGGCCGGGGTCCCGGCGCAGCAGTCGCGATGACCCGCGCGGCCGTCGCGTAACGAACAGGCGGCATCTGCCAGAACCCTCCGTCATTCCGGTGGCGGAGGGTTTTGCGCGCCCGTAGGTTGGGACGCATGATCGAGCTTGAGGGCCTGACCAAGCGCTACGGAGCGAAGACCGCGGTCGACCACCTCTCCTTCCAGGTGCGCCCTGGCGTGGTCACCGGCTTCCTCGGGCCGAACGGGGCGGGCAAGTCGACGACGATGCGGATGATGCTCGACCTGGACAACCCGACGAGCGGAACGGTCCGGATCGACGGCAAGCACTACCGGGAGCTCGCCGAGCCCCTGAAGTACATCGGGGCGCTGCTCGACGCCAAGGCGATGCACGGCGGCCGCTCCGCGTACAACAACCTGCTGTGTCTGGCGCAGTCCAACCGCATCCCGGCGAGCCGGGTGGGCGAGGTGCTCGACCTGGTGGGTCTGACGCCGGTCGCGAAGAAGAAGTCGAAGGGGTTCTCCCTCGGCATGGGGCAGCGGCTGGGGATCGCGTCGGCGCTCCTCGGGGATCCCGAGATCCTGATGTTCGACGAGCCCGTCAATGGTCTGGACCCCGAGGGAATTCACTGGATCCGCAATCTGATGAAGGCGTTGGCGGCCGAGGGCCGGACGATCTTCGTTTCCAGTCATCTGATGAGTGAAATGGCGCTGACGGCCGATCACCTCATCGTGATCGGACAGGGAAGGCTCCTGGCCGACACCTCGATGGCGGATTTCATCCAGCAGAATTCCCGGAGTTATGTGCGGATGCGCTCCCCGCAGCAGGAAAGGCTGCGGGACGTGCTCCACGCCAACGGATTCATCGCGGTCGAGGCGGGCAACGGCACCCTCGAGGTGGACGGCGCGACGACCGAGAAGCTGGGCGAACTGGCGGCGGAGAACGGGCTCGTGCTGCACGAGCTGAGCGCGCAGCGCGCCTCCCTCGAAGAAGCGTTCATGCAGATGACGGCCGGCGCGGTGGAGTACCACGCGCACGGGACCGACGTGCACAGCGGCGCCGTGCCGCCCGGCCCCCGCTGGGGCGCGGACGCGGGCCGGGACCCGGATCCGGTCCATGACTCCGCCCCGCACCCCACCCACGACTCGTCCTCCGAGGGAGCCTGAACGATGGCAGCGGCAACCGCGGTCCTGCAGTCCGAGTGGACCAAGATCCGGACGGTGTCGTCGACCGTCTGGACGCTGGCGAGCGCCCTGCTCGTCACGGTGGCGATGAGCGCGGCGCTGTGCGCCCTGTTCAAGGGGACCTTCGACGACCTCAGCGAGACGGAGCGGGCCACCTTCGACCCCACGTTCGCCAGCTTCTCCGGGATGGTCCTCGGCCAGCTGGCGATGGTGGTCTTCGGCGTCCTGGTGGTCGGCACCGAGTACTCCTCGGGCATGATCCGCACCTCGCTCGCGGCGGTCCCGCAGCGCGCGAACTTCCTCTTCTCGAAGATCGCCGTGGCCGGCGGGCTCGCCCTGGTCGTGGGCCTGGTGACCAGCTTCCTCTCCTTCTTCCTCGGACAGGCGCTGCTCGGCGAGCACCGCACCACGCTCGGCGCGGACAACGTGCTGCGCGCGGTGGTCGGCGGCGGCCTCTACATGGGCCTCATCGCGATCTTCTCGATGGGCGTGGCGACGATGCTCCGCTCCTCGATGCTGTCGCTCGGCATCCTGGTGCCGTTCTTCTTCCTCATCTCGCAGATCCTCTCCGCGGTCCCGAAGGCCAAGGAGGTCGCCAAGTACTTCCCCGACCAGGCCGGCTCCAAGATCATGCAGGTGGTGCCGGACGCGATGGGCTCGGACCCCGCTCCGTACGGCCCCTGGGGCGGGCTCGGGATCATGCTGCTCTGGGTCGCGGCGGCGCTGCTCGGCGGCTATCTGGTGCTGAAGCACCGGGACGCGTAGCCCCCTGTTCACGGGAGGATCACGGTTCCGCTTCGGCGGAACCGTCAACGGCTGGATAAGCTCCTAGCTCATACGGGGGGCTCCGGCCTACGGCCGCCAACGCCCCGACAAGGATGCGACCGACCTGTCGATGGGGCTGGAGTAATGATCGAGGCAGTCGGCCTGACGAAGCGCTACGGCGCCAAGACGGCCGTGTACAACCTTTCCTTCCAGGTGAGGCCGGGTGTCGTCACCGGGTTCCTGGGGCCCAACGGATCCGGCAAGTCGACGACGATGCGCATGATCCTCGGGCTCGACCGGCCCTCCGCGGGCCACGTCACGATCGGCGGCCACCCCTTCCGGCAGCTGCCGAACGCGCCCCGGCAGGTCGGCGCGCTGCTCGACGCCAAGGCCGTGCACGGCGGCCGGAGCGCGCGCAGCCACCTGCTGTCGCTGGCGCAGCTGGCCGGCATCCCGGCGCAGCGCGTCGACGAGGTCCTCGGGGTCGTCGGCCTCCAGGACGTCGCCAAGCGCCGCTCGAAGGGCTTCTCGCTCGGCATGGGGCAGCGGCTCGGCATCGCCGCGGCCCTGCTCGGCGACCCGCAGGTGCTGCTCTTCGACGAGCCCGTGAACGGCCTGGACCCCGAGGGCATCCTCTGGGTCCGCAACCTGATGAAGAAGCTGGCCGCCGAGGGCCGCACGGTCTTCGTCTCCAGCCACCTCATGAGCGAGATGGCGCTGACGGCCGACCACCTGATCGTGATCGGCCGCGGGCAGCTGCTCGCGGACATGAGCGTCACGGACTTCATCTCGGCGAACTCCGCCGACTTCGCCCGGGTGCGGACCCCGGGGACCGAGCCGGCCCAGCGGGAGAAGCTGACGTCGGTGCTCACGGAGGCCGGCGGGCAGGTGCTGTCCGAGCCGGACGGCGCGCTGCGCGTCACGGGCCTGCCGCTGCCGCGGATCAGCGACCTGGCGCACGGCGCGGACGTACGGCTCTGGGAGCTGTCCCCGCACCAGGCCTCGCTGGAGGAGGCGTACATGCGGCTGACGCAGGGCGCCGTGGACTACCGCTCCACCGACGACCGCCTGGCCCACCTCCAGCCGCCCGTGCACCCGGGGCAGCCGGGATACGGGATGCCGCCGCAGCCGCCGGTCCACGAGGTGCCGCAGCAGGGCTGGTACGCCCCGCCGCCGCCCGGACAGAACCCGTACGGCGGTGCTCCGCAGGCCGCCCCGTACGGCGGCGCTCCGCAGGCCCCCTACGCCCCCGCGCCGGGTCCGTACGCCCCTCCGGCCGCTCCGCAGCCGGGCCCCCCGCAGCCGAGCGACACCCCGAAGGACGCCCGATGACCGCCCCCGCCCACCCGCAGCACGCCCCGGCGCCGCACGCCTACGTCTCCCCCATCCCGGTCCGCGCCGCGCACCTCGGTGACGCGCTCGCCTCCGAGTGGACGAAGATCCGCTCGGTGCGTTCGACGATGTGGACGCTCGGGGTCATGATCCTTCTGATGTTCGCCATCGGTCTGGGCGTCGCCGCGATCGCGTCGTCGTCGGAGGCCCCGATGGGCGAGGAGTCCGCGCTCGGCTTCGGCTTCTTCGGCATGCTGCCGGCGTCGATCTGCGTGATCACGCTCGGCGTCCTGACGATCGCCTCGGAGTACGGCACGGGGATGATCCGTACGACCCTGACGGCCTGCCCGAGCCGGTCCCGGGTGCTCCTGGCGAAGGCGATCGTCTTCTTCCTGCTCGTCTTCACGGTCACCACCGTGGTCGCGACGCTCGTGGCGCTGGCGCAGGTCGCCCTCGTGGACACCGCGGCGGAGCCGACGGGCGGCGAGTGGCTGCGGGCGACGGTCGGCGCGGGCGCCTACCTGGCCGTGCTCGGGCTGATGTCGCTCGGCCTGGGGACGCTGATCCGGCACTCGGCCGGCGCGATCACGGTGATGATCGGCCTGCTGCTGCTCCCGCTGGTGGCGGCGCTGTTCATGTTCTCCGCGGCGCTGAAGTCGGTGCAGGAGTTCCTGTTCACCTACGCGATCCCCTCGCAGATGATCGCGCTCTACAGCGAGCGGCCGCCGTTCGGCGACTCGGGCCCGGCGGGCTGGGAGCCGCTCCTGATCATGGCGGCGATCGCGGCCGCGGTCCTGGGCGGCGCCTTCGCCCTGGTCAACAGCCGGGACGTGTGAGTCTCAGTACCTCGGCGCGTTACGGGACCGCTGCACCCTGCTGGTGCGGCGGTCCTTCGCGTTCCAGCAGGCCTTGTGCCAGTGGCGGCGGTCGTCGACCCCGCCCCACTCCGGCCAGGCGACCACGTGCGGGGCGCCGGACGGGATCTCCTGGTCGCAGCCCGGGCAGCGGTAGCGCTTGCCCGGCGCGCTCGCCCCGGCGACGAGCCGGACGTACCACTCCTCGCCCTGCCAGCTCTCGGTGCGCTGGACACCGCCGTACCGGTCGCCGTGGTCGCCCTGCTGCTCGGGCTTGTCGCCGCCTTTGGAGCGGTTGTGACGCGGGGACACGGGCACACCTCACGGGGTCTGGGAACACGGACCGTTCCCTCCAGCCTACGGGCCGCCACCCGGTGCCCCGGGCCCCGTCCGGGACGGCTTAGCCGAAAATCGCAAGAACTTCATGAACGGCCGTTGCCTTTGGCACGTGTCAGACGTTGGTGCCAGTGCGAGGGGAGATACGCGTCGGCCGCAAGGAGGCAGAAGGCGATGCGCGTGGGTACGTTCGTTCTGGCAGCCCAGTTCCCGGGCCAGGGACAGGGGGAGGCACTGCACCGGGCGGTGCGGACCGCCGAGGTGGCCGAGAAGGCGGGGCTCGACTCCGTCTGGCTCGCCGAGCACCACTTCGTGCCGTACGGGGTCTGCCCCTCGGCCGTGACACTGGCCGCGCTGCTGCTCGGCCGCACCCGGCGGCTCCGGGTGGGCACGGCGGTGAGCGTGCTGCCCACCGTCCACCCGGTCGCCCTCGGCGAGCAGGCGGCGCTGCTGCACCTCACCTCGGGCGGCAGGTTCACCCTCGGGGTGGGCCGGGGCGGGCCCTGGGTCGACCTGGAGGTGTTCGGCGCGGGCCTCGACGCGTACGAGAAGGGGTTCCCCGACTCCCTCGACCTGCTGCTGCGCTGGCTGACCGAGCCGCGCGTGGGCGCCGAGGGGGAACGATTCGCTTTCCGTGAGGTGGCCGTGGTGCCCCGGCCCGACGAGCTCATCGGCGGGGAGTCCTCCCCCGAGGTGGTGGTGGCCTGCACCTCGCCGAGGAGCGTGGGGCTGGCGGCCGAGCGGGGGCTGCCGATGCTGCTCGGCATGCACTGCGGCGACGAGGAGAAGGCCGAGATGGTCGCGGCCTGGGCCCGGGCCGCGCGGGAGGCCGGGCGGGACCCGGACGAGATCGCGCGGATCGGCGCCGGCCATGTCTCGGCCGGGGTCGCCCAGCTCGCGGACCGGGGGGCCGACGCGGCCGAGGCCCTGGTGAAGGCGATGCCGGGCTGGCTGAAGCAGGGGCTCGACGCGCACGTGACGGTGGACGGCCGGCACCGGGCCATGCGGGACCCCGTCGCGTACACGGAGCTGCTGTGCGCACTGCACCCGGTGGGCACGCCCCGGAGCGCGGCGGACAGGCTCGCGGCGACCGCGGAGCGTACGGGCATCACGCGCTTCGCGCTGCTCGCCGAGGGCTCGGGCGACCTCGCGGCGACCGAGGAGAACGTCCGGCGGCTGGGCGCGGAGGTGCTGCCGCTGCTGGTGTGAGCGCGGTCCGCTCCGGGACCGCGCTGCCGCTCCGGCACCTGACGGCGGCGATGCGGGTCGGCTCGCATCGAGCACCTCCTCCCGCGGTGCGGAGCGGCAGCACCATGTCTCAGCAGTCGCGCAGTTCCGGCGACTGGTTCAGCAGCTGTCCCCGTACGGACGTGAAGCGGGCGAGCCGCTCGTCCACCGACGGGTCCAGCGGGAAGACCGCCACGCGGTGGCAGTTCTGGAAGGCGAGACGCACCCCGAAGTGCCGCTGCAGCGCACCACGAATGGCATCGCTCGCGAGCGCGCGCAGCAGCTGACCACGTGCCTGCTCATTCGGCGGCGGCGTCTGGTTGTCGGCGAACTCTCCGCCGTCGACCTTCAGCTGTGCCACCAGAGAACTGATCATCTCCCATGCGTAGGGCAGGGAGGTCCGGACGCAGTCGACGAAGTCGGCTTCGTCGACCTCGCCTCGCTCGGCCTGTTCCAACAGTGCCGGTGAGACGTCGAGCGACATGGGTTCTCCTCTCGCGACCCCGCGGACGGGGTCTTGCGGGCAGGGACGAAGGCCGGCCGTACGCCACGCAGCGTGCACGGACGACGACCTCCAGCTTCCACGGTAAGCGCGCAGTCCGGGCCGCACCAGAAGAATGGGCACACAACCGGCTGATAACCGACGGGTGTTCGGCTCACGAGGACCCCCACCCGGCGCGCGGCCGATGCCCGAATCGCGCGGAAGAGCGCCCGTCTTGTAGCGTTGCCGACCATGCGTCTCGTCATCGCCCGTTGCTCCGTGGACTACGCGGGCCGGCTCACGGCCCACCTGCCCTCCGCGCCCCGTCTGATCCTCGTCAAGGCAGACGGCAGCGTCTCCATCCACGCGGACGACCGGGCGTACAAACCGCTCAACTGGATGTCCCCGCCGTGCACGCTGAAGGAGGGTGCCGACGGTGAGGCGGGCGTCTGGACCGTGATCAACAAAGCGGGCGAGAAACTGATCATCACGATGGAGGAGATCCTCCACGACTCCTCGCACGAACTGGGCGTGGACCCGGGCCTCATCAAGGACGGCGTCGAGGCGCACCTCCAGGAGCTCCTCGCCGACCGGATCGAGACCCTCGGCGAGGGCTACACCCTGATCCGCCGCGAGTACCCGACCGCCATCGGTCCCGTGGACATCCTGTGCCGGGACGCCGACGGCGCGACCGTCGCCGTGGAGATCAAGCGGCGCGGCGAGATCGACGGCGTCGAGCAGCTGACCCGCTACCTGGAGCTGCTCAACCGCGACCCGCACCTGGCGCCGGTGAAGGGCGTCTTCGCGGCCCAGGAGATCAAGCCGCAGGCGCGGGTCCTCGCGACGGACCGCGGGATCGGCTGCGTGGTCCTCGACTACGACGCGATGCGCGGGATCGAGGACGACAAGCTGCGGCTGTTCTAGCCGCGGCGGGAGTACGAGTACGGGGAGGGGGCCCCCGGGGGGGGGGGGCGCCCCCGCGCGCGCCCCGGCGCCGGGGGGGGGGGGCGGGGGCCCCCCCACCCCCCGGTGCGGGGGGATCCCGCCCCACCCTGGGGGGGTGTTTCGGGGGGGGGGGGGCGGCGGGGGGGGGGGCGGGGGCGGGGGGGGGGGCGCGCCCGGGGGCCCCGTCCCCGTGTCCGTACGGGATCAGGCGGGCGGCTCCGAGCCGGCGGGGGTGCCGGAGGAGGCGCCGAGGGTGGTGGCCTCGCCGCCCTCCGAAGGGGCGGTCGTCGTCGGCGGGGGCGTGGTCGGGGGTTCCGTCGTCGGCGGGGGCGTGGTGGGCGGCTGGGTCGTCGTCGGCGGGGGCGTGGTCGGCTTCGGCGACGAGGTGGCCGTCGTCGGCGGCCGGGTCGTCGTGGGCCGGGTGGGCGGGGCCGTGGTCGTCGTCGGCGCTCCGGTCGTCTCCGGCGGGCTGTCCGAGGGCGACGGGGAGCCCGAGGTCGACGGGTCCGTCGAGGCGGACGGCGAGGCGCTGCCGGAGCCGGAGGGGCTCGGGGAGCCCGAGCGGGTCGCCTTCCCGGTCTCGCCCGGGTCGGCCTCGCCCTCGGCGGGCGGCTCCTCGCCGGCGGGGCCGTCGACGGTGCCGCTCTCGTCCGCGGTGCTGTCGGAGGTGACGCGGTCGGTGGCGGGGTTCTCGCCGTTGCCGGAGGTGGCGCCGAGGGTCACGACGGTGCCGAGGACGGCGACGAGGAGGGCTCCCGCGCCGACGGCGACGAGGTTGCGGCGGGCGCCGCCGAGGATGCCGCCCCTGAGGCCGGGACGGCGGGCGTCCTTCTCCGCGGTGTCGGGGCGGGCGACGAGCGTGGGTCCCTCGTCGGCGAAGCCCGGGAACGCGGGCACCGGGGCCGCGGCCCGGACGGGTCCGCCCGGCAGCGGTGCCGTGACGGGCTCCGGCCGCGGGAGGGCGGGTCGGGCGGCCGGGCCGCGCAGGGCGGGGGTGCCGCGCGGCGGGGAGACGGGCTCCTCGGCGCGCGGTGCGGCGTGGGCTCCGGAGAGGTCGGCGACGAGGGCGAGCGCCCGGCGGCCGGCGACGGTGCCGCGCTTGTCGGCGAGCACCCCCCGCAGGCCGATGGAGGCCTCCAGCTCGGCGCGGGCGCGCTCCAGGTTCCCGGCGCAGATCGCGAGGACGCCGAGCTCGTGGTGGAAGTAGGCCTCCTCGGCGACCTCGCCGGCGAGCCGGGCGGCTTCCTGTCCGGCGCGCAGGGCGCGCTCCCAGGCGCCCCAGTGCAGTCCGGCGGCGAAGGCGGGCGCGGCGGCGCGGGCGAGGAGGACGGCGGTGGCCCGGTGCTCGGCGGCGGTGTCACCGGTGCCGGGGATCAGCGCGGTGAGGGCGGCGAGGAGCGCGTCGGACTCGGCGGCGGCCCGTTCGGGGGTGACGGAGGGGTGGGCGGTCCACCAGGCGTAGTGCTGGGCGACGGTGTGGGCGCGGTCGGCGGCCTCGTGCTCGTACCCGTGGGCGAGGAGCTGGGTGAGGACTCCGGCGGCGAGCCGGTAGCGGGGGCCGACCGGGGAGAGCAGTCCGCAGGCCATGAGTTCGCCGAGGGCCGCGTCGGCGTGGGTGTCGCCGACGAGGGCCGGCAGGTGGGCCTGGTGCGGGAGCTCGCCGCCGAGGGCGACGGCGAAGCGCAGCGCGGCCTGGGCGGAGCGGCTGAGGCGGGAGGCGAGGAGCGCGGCGGGGGCGGCGCCTTCGCCGAGGCTGGGCAGCGGTATCTCGCGCAGCTCGACGTCGGGGTCCTCGATGCCGTCGAAGGCGGCGGCCGCCGCGGCCGCGGCGGCGGCGGGGTCGGTCGGTCCGAAGGCCTCTTCGAGGGCGCCGAAGGCGTCGAACTCGGCGGGGGTGACGCGCAGCCGGTCGCGCTGGCGGAGCAGGGCGCCGGCCTGGACGAAGCGGAGCGGGAGCCCTTCGGACTCGAACCAGAGGTCGCCGGCCCAGTTGGCCTCCTCGTCGGTGAGGGTGCGGCCGACGGCGCCCTCCAGGAGTTCGAGCGCGGCGCCGCGGCCGAGGCCGGCGAGGAGGACCTCCTCGACGGGGGCGTCGGCGGAGGGCGCGGGCGTCTCGGGGGCGGCGGCGAGAAGGAAGGCGCACTCGGGGGCGGCGGCGAGGAGTTCGTCGAGGGCGGCGCCGCCGAATTCGAGGTCGTCGACGACGACCACGGCGCCGATGTCGCGGAGCCGGTCGAGGAGGCCGGTGCGGTCGGGGCGCTGGTCGGGGGCGTACCGGACGGCGGTGAACAGCTCGTGGAGCAGTTCGGTGGGGGTGCGGTGGTGCCCTGAGAGGCGGACGACGCCGTCGGGGGCGAGGTCGGCGCAGTCGGCGGCGACGGCGTCGAGGAGGGCGGTGCGGCCGGAGCCGGGGGAGCCGATGAGACGGGCGCAGCGGCCCCTGCCGAGGATGCCGCCCAGCCGCTCGCGCTCCTCCTGGCGTTCGAGGAGGGGCAGTGCGGGTGAGGCGGGGCCCGGCGGGACGGGCGGTGCGGTGGCGCGGGCCGCCTCGGCGCGCTCCTCGGGGGTGCGCGGGCGGGGGGCGGCCGGTTCCTGCCCGGGCGGGCAGGGTTCGATCTCGCTGCCGTCGACGGGGTTGACGGTGAGGAGCAGTTCGCCGGAGACGAGCCGGACGACGCGGGCGCGCGCGGGCGTCTGCGCGGGCACGCCGCGGGCCTGGCGGGCCTCCTCGCCCTCGGTGTCGTGACCGTACTCCTCCGACCCAGGGTTGATCGGGTCCATGGTGCAAGCCCCCAAGAAGCGGTGTCCGGTGCCCGCCGGTGGTTCCGTCCCCGGGCGGGCGGTCCGTCAAGGTGCGGGCGACCGAACCCTAGACCGTGGTCAGACGCTCGGGAACAGCCGGGGTGCTCCCGAGACCAAGACGTCACGGTCTTGTGAGGATTGAGCGTGACGCCTGGTTCACACAGCGGCTTCACACGCGGCGGGGGTGCCGGGGGCGCCCCCGGGGGTCACACGCGGGGCAGGGACTCCAGGGCGAGGCCGCCCTCGATGGCGAGGATGCGGTGCAGCCGGGTGGCGACGAGGAGCCGCTGCATCTGGGGCGGCACCCCGCGCAGGACGAGGCGCCTGCCGCAGCGGCCGGCCCTCCGGTGGGCGCCCATGATGACGCCGAGTCCGGTCGCGTCCCAGGAGTCGAGGCCGGTCAGGTCGAGCACCAGGTCGCCGACTCCGTCGTCGACGGCCGAGTGCAGGACCGTACGGGCGTCCGCCGCGCTGCGGACGTCGAGGCGGCCCCCGACGACCAGCTCGACGTGGTCGCCCCTGATGTGCATATGCGCTCCCCGAGAGTGCTCCGTCTTCGCAACAACTGACTGCCGCACCGGCAGATACGTTGCGCCTTGTCAGCGAACCGATACCGAAATTCACCCCACGGAGTGAGGGTGGGGTGGCGGGTCCGGCTCAGTACTTGTAGAAGCCCTGCCCGCTCTTGCGGCCGATGTCACCCGCGTCCACCATCCGGCGCATCAGCTCCGGCGGCGCGAACTTCTCGTCCTGGGACTCGGTGTAGATGTTGTTGGCGGCGTTCACCAGGATGTCGATGCCGGTGAGGTCGGCGGTGGCGAGCGGGCCCATGGCGTGGCCGAAGCCCAGCTTGCAGGCGATGTCGATGTCCTCGGCGGTGGCGACGCCCGACTCGTGGAGCTTGGCGGCCTCGACGACGAGGGCCGAGATGAGGCGGGTGGTGACGAAGCCGGCGACGTCGCGGTTGACGACGATGCAGGTCTTGCCGACGGACTCGGCGAACGCGCGGGCGGTGGCGAGGGTCTCGTCGCTGGTCTTGTAGCCGCGGACCAGCTCGACGAGCTGCATCATCGGGACCGGCGAGAAGAAGTGGACGCCGACAACGGCCTCGGGGCGCCCGGTCACCGCGGCGATCTTGGTGATCGGGATCGCGGAGGTGTTGGACGCGAGGACGGCGCCGTCCTTGGCGATCTTGTCGAGCGAGCGGAAGATCTCGTGCTTGACGTCGAGGTTCTCGAAGACGGCCTCGACGACGACGTCCGCGTCGGCGACGGCGTCCAGCTCGGTGGTGGCGGTGATCCGGCCGAGGGCGGCCCCGGCGTCCTCCGCGGTGAGCCTGCCCTTGGCGACGAACCGGTCGTACGACGCCTTGATGCCGTCGGTGCCGCGGGTCAGGGCGGCGTCGGTGACGTCACGCAGGACGACGTCCCAGCCCGCCTGTGCCGAGACCTGCGCGATGCCGGATCCCATGAGTCCGGCCCCGATGACGGCGAGCTTCCTGGCCACGATCTTCCACCCCTCAACGCCTGTTCACTTCTGGCTCTCCGGCGGAGATTAGCGGTCACGGGGCGCCATGTGACCGTGAAGTAATGCGCGTCACGCCCTCTTTGACGGACGTCACACTCGCGACACCCCTCAGCTCTCGCGGACCGCGTACGTCAGGACCTTCTCGCCGAGCAGTTCCTCGATCTCGTCGAGGAGGACGAGGGCCTCGCGGGAGACGGTGGTCGCCTTGCGGCCGGCCGTCATCTCACCCGTGATGTAGCCGACGACGGCGGCCTCGATCCAGGCGAGCTGGCCGCCGACGAGCAGCGGCAGCGGGTCGTCGGCCGCCGCCCCGGTCTCCTCGCGCAGGGTGGCCACGATGGCCTCCTGGACCTGTTCCCGCAGATGGAAGAGGCGGGCCTTCAGGGTGGGCGCGTGCTCGATGACGTTCATGAAGGCGTCGAAGCCGTCCATGAGTCCGTACGCCGGGGAGACGGCCCCGATGTCCTGGCGCAGCGCCCGCAGGACGGCCTGGGCGGCGGACTCCCCGCGGTCGCGGCCCCGGATCATGCGGGCGAGGCGGTGGGTGACGCCGTCGAGCCGGTCGAGGAAGAGGTCCTCCTTGGCGGGGAAGTAGTTGTACACGGTGTTGACGGAGACGTCCGCCGCCTCGGCGACGTCCGCGACGGTCACGCTCACGAAGCCGCGCTCCAGGAAGAGCCCGGTCGCGATGTCCGAGATCCGCTGCTTCGTCTCGCGCTTCTTGCGTTCCCTGAGTCCCTCGGCCATGGCCCCATCGTAGGCAATCCTAGGCTCGATGAAACTTCGGAGCCACTGAAAACTTGGAGACGTTGCAAAATTGCAGTGACTCTGTTTTCGTGGTCGCCATGCCCATCATCAGCACGGCCGGGCTCGCCCGGACCTTCTCGACCAGGAACGGCCGCGTGGAGGCCGTACGCGGGATCGACCTCACCGTCCGACCCGGCGAGATCCTCGGACTCCTCGGCCCCAACGGCGCCGGAAAGACCACCACCCTCCGGATGCTCACGACGCTCCTCCCGCCCACCGGCGGCGCCGCCACCGTCGCCGGACACGACCTGCTGCGGGACCCCGCGGCCGTCCGCCGGCGCATCGGGTACGTCGCCCAGTCCGGCGGCCTCGACCCCCAGGAGACCGTCCGCTCCGAGCTCGTCCACCAGGGCAGGCTCTACGGCCTGGACCGCGCGACGGCGACGGCCCGTGCCGAGGAGCTCGCGGCCGACCTCGGCCTCACCGGGCTCCTCGACCGGAAGACCCCCGAGCTCTCCGGCGGCCAGCGCCGCCGGCTCGACCTCGCGATGGGGCTCACCCACCGCCCGGAGGTCCTCTTCCTCGACGAGCCCACGACCGGGCTCGACCCCGGCAGCCGCGCCGACCTGTGGGCCCTGGTGCGGCGGCTGCGCGACGAGCACGGCACCACCGTCGTCCTCACCACGCACTACCTCGACGAGGCCGACGCGCTCGCCGACCGGCTCGTGATCGTGGACGGGGGCACGGTCGTAGCCGAGGACAGCCCCGCCGGCCTCAAGGCGGCGCACGGCGCGGCCACCCTCCAGGAGGCCTTCCTCGCCGTCACCGGCCGCGGCCCCGCCCCCGCCGACACCACCCCCGTAGCCGTCTAGGAGACCCCGTGATGCTGCTCCGCGACACCGCGCTCGTCTTCGGGCGCTACGCCCGACAGACCCTGCGCTCCCCGTTCCAGATCTTCTTCGGCGCCCTCATGCCGCTGCTCTACCTGCTCTTCTTCGGGCCGCTGCTCACCGGCCTCCCGCTGGGCCGCGAGGGCGACTCCTGGCAGATCCTCGTCCCCGGACTGCTGCTCCAGCTGGGCCTCTTCGGCGCGTCGTTCGCCGGCTTCTCGATCATCATGGAGAAGGGCTGGGGCGTGTTCGACCGGATGCGCGTCACCCCGGTGAGCCGGCTGGCGCTGCTGCTCGGCCGGGTCCTGCGGGACGCCGCCCTCTTCGTCTTCCAGGCGGTGCTGCTCGTCCTCGCGGCGATCCCCATGGGCCTGCGGGCACCGGTCCCCGGGGTCCTCGCCGGCTTCGGCTTCGTCGCCCTGCTCTCCGCCGCCCTCGCCTCCCTCTCGTACGCGCTGGCCCTGAAGCTGCGCACCCCGCAGGAGTTCGGCCCCGCGATCAACACGCTCGCGATGCCGGCGATGCTGCTCTCCGGGCTGATGCTGCCGATGGCCCTCGCCCCCGGCTGGCTGGACGTGGTCTCGCACCTGATGCCGTTCCGCTATCTCGTGGACGCGGTCCGGGAGGCGTACATCGGCCACTACACGACGCCGACCATGCTGTACGGGGTGCTCGTCGCCCTCGGACTGGTGGCGCTCTCCGTGACGGTCGGCACACGCGCCTTCCGGAGCACCGGCGCGTAACTAGGCTGGACCCATGGTCAATCTGACGCGCATCTACACCCGTACCGGCGACAAGGGCACCACGGCGCTCGGCGACATGAGCCGGACCGCCAAGACGGATCTGCGGATCTCGGCCTACGCCGACGCCAACGAGGCCAACGCCGCCCTCGGGACGGCGATCGCCCTCGGGCAGCTCGACGAGGAGCTCGTGCAGGTCCTCACCCGCATCCAGAACGACCTCTTCGACGTGGGCGCGGACCTGTGCACCCCGGTGGTGGAGAACCCCGAGTACCCGCCGCTGCGCGTCGAGCAGGCCTACGTCGACAAGCTGGAGGCCGACTGCGACCGCTTCCTGGAGCAGCTCGACAAGCTGCGCTCCTTCATCCTGCCGGGCGGCACGCCCGGGGCGGCCCTGCTGCACCAGGCGTGCACGGTGGTCCGGCGGGCGGAGCGCTCCACCTGGGCGGCCCTGGAGGTGCACGGCGAGACGATGAACGCCCTGACCGCCACGTACCTCAACCGCCTATCGGACCTGCTCTTCATCCTCGCGCGGACGGCGAACAAGGAGGTCGGGGACGTGCTCTGGGTCCCGGGCGGCGACCGCTGAGCCGGAGCCCGGATCCTTCTTCTGCCACACGAGGTAGCTGAGCGCGATCAGACCGTGGATGCCGGCGGCCCGCCACGCGGCGTACATCCAGCTCCGCAGGCTGTCGGTGTTCCCGCCGTCGCCGACGTACCAGACGGCCAGGAGCAGCAGGACGGTGGCGACGGCGGCGCCGGTCAGCGTGCCCAGCCAGATCGCGCCCTCGTGGCGGGCCCGGGCCATGCCGTACTTCGGGGCCTTCGGGGGCGGCGGGCCGCCGCCGAGGCGGTGGGCGGCATGGCCGTCGAGCCACTTCACCGTGCGGTGGCCGTGCCCGACGGTGTAGCCGATGTACAGCGCGGCGAGGCCGTGCTTCCAGCTGGGGTCGGCGCCGTTCCTGAGGTCGATCGCGGTCACGACGAGCAGCACGACCTCCAGGAGCGGCTCGCAGAGCAGCAGCGCCATACCCGCCCGGGGCATCTTCAGGAGATAGCGGGTGGCGAGGCCGGCGGCGAGCAGGACCCAGAAGCCGACCTCGCAGAGCACGATCAGCGTGACGATCACGGCGGTTCTCCCTTCCTTCCCCCTCAGCGTCCCGTGGGGGCGGGCCCGGTTCGTCGTCGCCGGTGACGAAACGCGTCTACATCCTTCGGCGGAGTCCGGCGGGCGCCGGGATCGGCCCGGACGAGGACGTCCGCGCGCACGGGGGCGTGTTGGATGAGTACGTGACGCTCCCCCGCCCGCACCCCCACGACCTGCTCCTCGCCGTCGCCGGATTCGCCATCGGGCTGCTCCTGTGGTCCTTCGGGCTCTACACGACCGGCGACCGCGTGTTCGACCAGCGGTGGGCCGCGCTCGTGCCGCTGACCGCGATGGCCGCCGTGGAGGCCCTGCGCCGCACCCGGCCGAGGACGGCCCTGACCGTGGGCACGCTCGCGATCGTGGCGGACCAGTTCACCAACGGGAACCTCGTCACCGTCCTCATGTTCACGGACATCGTCTACGCGGCCGTGGTGTACGGCTCCCCCGCCTCCGCCCGGCGCGTCCCCTACACCACCGGCCTCGTGACCGTCGCCGTCACGGTCGGGTTCCTCGTCTGGTGGCAGAACGCCGTCGCGCTGCTCGTCGGCGTGATCACCGGCATGGTCTCGTTCCTGCCCGCCCTCACCGGCGCCGTCGTCCGCAACCACCGCGAGGCCGCGGACGCCGCCCGGCTGCGGGCCGAACAGACCGCGCTGCTGGCGGAGATGGACCGGTCGCAGGCGGTGGTGGCCGAGCGCGCCCGGATGGCGCGGGAACTGCACGACATGGTGGCCAACCACCTGTCGGCGATCGCGATCCACTCCACGGCCGCGCTCTCCCTCGACGAACCGGCCACCACCCGGCAGGCCCTGACGGTGATCCGGGAGAACAGCGTGGCGGGGCTCACCGAGATGCGCCGGCTCATCGGCCTGCTCCGGGACAGCAGCGGCGACGCGGAACCGGGAGCGGTGCCGAGCCTCGACGCGCTGGACGGCCTGCTCGCCCGGGCGCGCGCGAACGGCTCGCCCGGCGGCCTGGAGTTCGTCCTGGAGGACACCCGTCCCCCGGACGGAGCCGCCCTGCCGGCCCCGGTGGAGCTGGCCGCGTACCGGATCGTGCAGGAGTCGCTGACCAACGCGGTCAAGCACGCCTCCCCCGGTACGGTCACCGTGCGGGTCGGCCGCGGCGACGGGGTCCTGACCGTGGCCGTCGACTCGCCGTGCGGCAAGCGTCCGGGGCCGTCGGCACCCGGGTCGGGTGCGGGTCTGGTGGGGATGCGGGAGCGCGCGGAGCTGCTCGGCGGGGAGTTCCGGGCGGCGGCCGCGGGAGCGGTCTGGCAGGTGCGGGCCGTGCTGCCCGCCGACGAGAGGGCGGGGAACGCATGACGATCCGGGTGGTGGTGGCCGAGGACCAGGCGGCGGTGCGGGCGGGGCTCGTGCTGATCCTGGGCAGCGCGCCGGACATCGAGGTGGTCGGCGAGGCCGGGGACGGCGAGCGGGCGGTGGAACTGGCCCGCGCGCTGCGCCCGGACCTGGTCCTGATGGATGTGCAGATGCCCCGGATGGACGGGGTGACGGCGACCCGGCTGGTGGTGGCGGAGGGTCTCGCCGACGTGCTCGTCCTGACGACGTTCGACCTGGACGAGTACGTCTTCGGGGCGCTGCGGGCCGGGGCCTCGGGCTTCCTGCTGAAGGACACGGAGGCGAAGGACCTGATCACGGCGGTGCGGACGGTGGGGCGCGGGGAGGGGCTGATCGCCCCGGCGGTGACGCGGCGGCTGATCGCCGAGTTCGCCGCGCCGAGCCGTCCGGTGGTGGACTCCCGCGTACTGGACGTGCTGACGCCCCGGGAGCGGGAGGTGCTGTCGGCACTCGGTCTGGGCCTGTCGAACGCGGAGATCGCGGTCCGCCTGGACATGGCGGAGGCGACGGCGAAGACCCACGTCAGCAAGGTGCTGGGCAAGCTGGAGCTGCGGAGCAGGGTCCAAGCAGCCGTGCTGGCACAGGAGTTGGGGGTTTAGAAGAACTTTGCCGACGATGGTCTGGACCTCTTGACGATTGGTCCAGACCTTCCTACGCTCGCGGGGCGCGCGCATCTTCACGGACCACCCCCACCTTGTCCGTCCGCAACTTGAGGAGCACCGTTGAGCACTCAAGCACCGACGCGCAGAACAGGGTTCAGACACCGGACAGCCGCCGGACTGACCGCCCTGATCCTGCCGCTGGCCGCCATGGTCGGCCTCGCCTCCCCCGCCGAAGCCGCCACCTCGGCGACCGCGACCTACACCAAGACCCAGGACTGGGGCACCGGATTCGGCGCCAACTGGACCATCAAGAACACCGGCACCACCACCATCAGCTCCTGGACCGTCGAGTGGGACTACCCCTCCGGCACCGCCGTCACCTCCGCCTGGGACGCCACCGTCACCAGCTCCGGCACCCACTGGACCGCCAAGAACGTCGGCTGGAACGGCACCCTCGCCCCCGGCGCCTCCGTCTCCTTCGGCTACAACGGCTCCGGATCCGGCGCGCCCACCGGATGTAAGATCAACGGCGCTTCCTGCGACGGGACCACCGTGCCGGGCGACAACCCGCCCTCGGCCCCCGGCACCCCGGTCGCCTCGGCCGTCACCGACACCTCGGCGAAGCTCACCTGGAGCGCGGCCACCGACGACAAGGGCGTCAAGAACTACGACGTCCTGCGCGACGGCACGAAGGTGACCACCACCACCGCCCTCACCTTCACGGACAGCGGCCTCACCGCCGGCACCGACTACTCGTACACGGTCGTCGCCCGCGACACGATCGACCAGACCGGCCCCGCCGCCGGACCGGTCGCGGTCCGCACCACCGGCGGAGGCGGCGGCCAGCCCCTCCCGAACGCCGTGAAGATGGGCTACTTCACCAACTGGGGCGTCTACGGGCGCAACTACCACGTGAAGAACATCGTGACCTCGGGCTCCGCGTCCAAGATCACTCACATCAACTACGCCTTCGGCAACGTCACCGGCGGCAAGTGCACCATCGGCGACGCCTACGCCGACTACGACAAGGCCTACACGGCCGACCAGTCCGTCGACGGCGTCGCCGACACCTGGGACCAGCCGCTGCGCGGCAACTTCAACCAGCTCCGCAAGCTGAAGAAGGCCTACCCGAACATCAAGATCCTCTGGTCCTTCGGCGGCTGGACCTGGTCCGGCGGCTTCGGCCAGGCCGTGCAGAACCCGACCGCCTTCGCCCAGTCCTGCTACGACCTGGTCGAGGACCCGCGCTGGGCCGACGTCTTCGACGGCATCGACCTGGACTGGGAGTACCCCAACGCCTGCGGCCTGTCCTGCGACACCAGCGGCGCGGCCTCCTTCAAGAACATGATGCAGGCCATGCGCGCCAAGTTCGGCGCCAACAACCTGGTCACCGCGGCCGTCACGGCCGACGCCGCCGAGGGCGGCAAGATCGACGCCGCGGACTACGCGGGCGCCGCTCAGTACATGAACTGGTTCAACGTCATGACGTACGACTTCTTCGGCGCCTGGGCGGCGAAGGGTCCGACGGCCCCGCACTCCCCGCTCACCTCGTACGCCGGCATCCCGCAGGCGGGCTTCAACTCCGCCGAGGCGATCGCCAAGTTCAAGGCGAAGGGCGTCCCCGCCAACAAGCTGCTGCTCGGCATCGGCTTCTACGGCCGCGGCTGGACCGGCGTCACCCAGTCCGCCCCCGGCGGCACGGCGACCGGGCCCGCCCAGGGCACGTACGAGCAGGGCATCGAGGACTACAAGGTCCTCAAGAACTCCTGCCCGGCCAACGGCACCGTCGCCGGCACCGCCTACGCCCACTGCGGCACCAACTGGTGGAGCTACGACACCCCCGCCACCGTGAACTCGAAGATGAGCTGGGCCAAGAACCAGGGCCTCGGCGGAGCGTTCTTCTGGGAGTTCAGCGGTGACACCACCAACGGCGAGCTGGTCGGCGCCATCAACACCGGCCTGAACTAGGCACGAGAAGAAGAAGCGGGGGGGGGGGGGGGGCCCCCCCCCCCCCCCACAATTTAGAAACGCCACAAAACCACCCCCCCCACCAGGTGGTATAAAAAAAAGAAACGGCCCCCCGCAAAAATAGTGTT
>NZ_JBHWFF010000013.1:43799-139272 GCF_042733785.1 Streptomyces sp. NPDC059695
GCTCAAACACCCCGGCCTTAAATTGCGAACTATATTCCGCGGGGGGGCCGCCCCCCCCCCCCCCCCCCGCTTCCTCATGTCCTACGCGACATTCACCCTCCCCCAGACTTCGTCCGGGGGTACCCCCATTCAACGGGCAAGGAATTCAGGCCACATTCACCCTCCCCCAGACTTCGTCCGGGGGTACCCCCATTCAACGGGCAAGGAATTCAGGCCACATTCACCCGTTGACCGGGCGGAGCCGCCTCCAGCCAGGCCATGAAACCCGTCCGGGCGTCCTCGCTCATCGCGAGCTCCAGGCGGACGCCCTCGTACATACAGGGCTGGATCACGGCGTCGGAGAGGAGCGCGAGCTCCTCCTCGCCCTCCGGCATCCGGCGCTCCAGGGCCACGATGGAGGAACGCTCCAGGGTCCGGCGCGGGCGGGGCGCGTACGAGAAGACGCGGAACCAGGCGATCTCGTCACCGCTGTAGCGGGCGACGCCGTACACCCAGCCCTTGCCGGTCGGATCCGGCTCGTCGGGGATGTCCCAGCGCAGCGAGCAGTCGAAGGTGCCGCCGGCGCGCTGGATCAGTCTCCGGCGCAAGCCGAAGACGAAGAGTCCGATCACCACCAGTGCGACGACCAGGCCGCACACGAGCAGAGCGAGGAACATCTTCACCGACCTCCTCGCTGCGTCCCGTAGCCGGCACGGCCGGCAGAACCGAATACAACCTGCATCTGCATCGCCTCAGCCGCGACACGGTCCGGGAAATTCCGGATCGTGCCGCGGCTGAGGGCACTCCTGCTCGGCGCGGTCCGCTAGCGGACCGATACCGCGCGCAGCCGGACCTCGGCGCGCCGCTCGGCGGCACCGTCGGAGTCCGTCTTCGCACGCTCCAGCGCGCGCTCGGCGCGCTGGGCGTCGATCTCGTCCGCCAGCTCGCAGATCTCCGCGAGCAGAGACAGCTTGTCGTCGGCGAACGAGATGAATCCTCCGTGGACGGCGGCGACGACGGTCGCGCCCTCGCTCGTACGGATGGTCACCGGGCCCGACTCCAGCACACCGAGCAGCGGCTGGTGGCCGGGCATGACGCCGATGTCGCCGGAGGTGGTACGCGCGATGACCAGGGTGGCCTCGCCGGACCAGACACTCCGGTCCGCGGCGACCAGCTCGACGTGCAGCTCAGCAGCCAAGGGTGGCTCCTCGGGTCACCACCCGGCGGTCGTGCCGGGTGTTGGGGTCAATTCTAGGGGGCGTGGAGAGGGGGACGGGACGGAACCCGTCCCCCTCGGGCGAGCACGGGGCTCAGGAGACGCCGAGCTCCTTGGCGTTGTTCTTGAGGTCCTCAAGGCCACCGCACATGAAGAACGCCTGCTCCGGGAAGTGGTCGAACTCACCGTCGCAGATCGCGTTGAACGCGGCGATCGACTCGTCGAGCGGAACGTCCGAACCGTCCACACCGGTGAACTGCTTCGCCGCGTGGGTGTTCTGGGACAGGAAGCGCTCGACACGGCGGGCGCGGTGGACAACGAGCTTGTCCTCCTCGCTCAGCTCGTCGATACCGAGGATCGCGATGATGTCCTGGAGGTCCTTGTACTTCTGCAGGATTCCCTTGACGCGCGTGGCGGCGTCGTAGTGGTCCTGCGCGATGTAGCGCGGGTCCAGGATCCGGGACGTGGAGTCCAGCGGGTCCACGGCCGGGTAGATGCCCTTCTCGGAGATCGGACGGGAGAGAACCGTCGTCGCGTCGAGGTGGGCGAAGGTCGTGGCCGGGGCCGGGTCGGTCAGGTCGTCCGCGGGGACGTAGATCGCCTGCATCGAGGTGATCGAGTGACCACGGGTCGAGGTGATGCGCTCCTGGAGGAGACCCATCTCGTCGGCCAGGTTCGGCTGGTAACCCACCGCGGAGGGCATGCGGCCGAGCAGGGTCGAGACCTCGGAACCGGCCTGCGTGAAGCGGAAGATGTTGTCGATGAAGAACAGCACGTCCTGCTTCTGCACATCGCGGAAGTACTCCGCCATGGTCAGACCGGCGAGGGCGACGCGGAGACGGGTGCCCGGGGGCTCGTCCATCTGGCCGAAGACCAGCGCGGTCTTGTCCAGAACGCCGGACTCTTCCATTTCCGCGATGAGGTCGTTGCCCTCACGGGTGCGCTCGCCGACGCCGGCGAAGACGGAAACGCCCTCGTGCAGCTTGGCCACACGCATGATCATTTCCTGGATCAGAACGGTCTTGCCGACACCGGCACCACCGAACAGACCGATCTTTCCACCCTTGACGTACGGGGTGAGAAGGTCGACGACCTTCAGGCCGGTCTCGAACATCTCGGTCTTCGACTCGAGGTCCGCGAACGCCGGGGCCTTGCGGTGGATGGACCAGCGCTCGCCGACCTCCGACTCCGCCTCGGGGTCGTTCAGGATCTGGCCGAGCGTGTTGAACACGCGACCCTTGGTGACGTCGCCGACGGGCACCGTGATGCCGTCGCCGGTGTCGACCACGGGGGCCTGGCGGACCAGACCGTCGGTGGGCTGCATCGAGATGGTGCGGACGATGCCGTCACCGAGGTGCTGCGCGACCTCGAGGGTCAGCGTCTTGAGCTTGCCCTCCTCGGCCGGGTCGGCGACCTCGACGTGCAGGGCGTTGTAGATCTCCGGCATCGCGTCGACGGGGAACTCCACGTCGACGACCGGGCCGATGACCCGGGCGACGCGGCCCGTGGCGGCGGCCGTCTCAACAGTGGTCGTCATTACTTGTCACTCCCCGCGGTCGCGTCGGCCAGGGCTGCGGTGCCACCGACGATCTCGCTGATTTCCTGGGTGATTTCGGCCTGGCGGGCCGCGTTGGCAAGTCGGGAGAGGTTGTTGATCAAGTCTCCCGCGTTGTCGGTGGCCGACTTCATCGCGCGGCGCGTGGCGGCGTGCTTGGAGGCAGCCGACTGCAGCAGCGCGTTGTAGATGCGGCTCTCGACGTAGCGCGGCAGAAGGGCGTCGAGGACGTCCTCCGCCGACGGCTCGAAGTCGTACAGCGGACGGAGGGTGTCCGGCTCGCCGGCCTCCTTCGCCACCTCGTCGAGGCTGAGGGGCAGCAGCCGGGCCTCGACCGCCGTCTGGGTCATCATCGAGACGAACTCGGTGTAGACGATGTGGAGCTCGTCCACACCACCCTCGGCCGTGTCCTTCTCGATCGCCTCGATCAGCGGTGCCGCGATCTTCTTGGCGTCCGCGTACGTGGGCTCGTCCGTGAAGCCGGTCCACGTGTCGCTCAGCTTCCGCTCACGGAAGTTGAAGTGCGCGACACCGCGGCGGCCGACGACGTAGATGTCGACCGCGCGGCCCTCGCCCTCGAGCTTCGCGATGAGCTTCTCCACCGCCTTGATGGCGTTGGAGTTGAAGGCACCGGCCAGACCGCGGTCGCTCGAGAGGAGCAGGACCGCGGCGCGGCTCGGGTTCTCCGCCTCGGTGGTCAGCGGGTGCTTGTCGTTCGCACCCGTGGCCACCGCCGTGACCGCGCGCGTGAGCTCGGTCGCGTACGGAGTCGACGCCTGTACCTTGCGCTGCGCCTTGACGACACGCGAGGCGGCGATCATCTCCATCGCCTTGGTGATCTTCTTCGTCGCGGTGACGGATTTGATGCGACGCTTGTAGACCCGGAGCTGCGCTCCCATGAGTCAGGTCCCTTCCGTCGTCACTTCGAGACGTTGACGGCGGCAGGGGCGTCCGCGCCGAGCAGCTTGCCGTCAGAGGTCTCGAACTGCTGCTTGAACTCGGCGATGGCGTCGGCGACGGCCGTGAGGGTGTCGTTCGACATCTTCTTGCCCTCGCGGATGGAGGTCATGAGGCCGGAGTGGCTCTGACGCAGGTACGCCAGGAGCTCGGCCTCGAAGCGACGGATGTCGGCGACCGGGACGTCGTCCATCTTGCCGGTGGTGCCGGCCCAGACCGAGACGACCTGGTTCTCCGTGGGCATCGGCTGGTACTGAGCCTGCTTGAGCAGCTCGACCATCCGCTGACCGCGCTCCAGCTGCGCCTTCGAAGCGGAGTCCAGGTCGGAACCGAAGGCCGCGAAGGCCTCCAGCTCACGGAACTGGGCCAGGTCGACACGGAGGCGACCGGCGATCTGCTTCATGGCGGGGTGCTGGGCGGAGCCACCGACACGGGAGACCGAGATACCGACGTTCAGGGCCGGACGCTGGCCGGCGTTGAACAGGTCGGACTCCAGGAAGCACTGGCCGTCGGTGATGGAGATGACGTTGGTCGGGATGAACGCCGACACGTCGTTCGCCTTGGTCTCGACGATCGGCAGACCGGTCATCGAACCGGCACCGAGCTCGTCCGAGAGCTTCGCGCAGCGCTCGAGGAGACGCGAGTGCAGGTAGAAGACGTCACCCGGGTAGGCCTCACGGCCCGGCGGGCGGCGCAGCAGAAGCGACACGGCGCGGTAGGCGTCGGCCTGCTTCGACAGGTCGTCGAAGACGATCAGGACGTGCTTGCCCTGGTACATCCAGTGCTGACCGATGGCGGAACCGGTGTACGGCGCCAGGTACTTGAAGCCGGCCGGGTCGGACGCCGGGGCGGCGACGATCGTCGTGTACTCGAGCGCACCGGCCTCTTCCAGGGCGCCGCGAACGGACGCGATGGTCGAGCCCTTCTGGCCGACGGCGACGTAGATGCAGCGGACCTGCTTGTTCACGTCGCCCGAGCGCCAGTTGTCGCGCTGGTTGATGATCGTGTCGACGCACAGCGCGGTCTTGCCGGTCTGACGGTCACCGATGATCAGCTGACGCTGACCACGGCCGACCGGCGTCATGGCGTCGACGGCCTTGTAGCCGGTCTCCATCGGCTCGTGCACCGACTTACGGGCCATAACGCCCGGGGCCTGCAGCTCGAGGGCGCGGCGGCCCTCGGTCGCGATCTCGCCGAGACCGTCGATCGGGTTGCCGAGCGGGTCGACGACGCGACCCAGGTATCCCTCACCGACACCGACGGACAGGACCTCGCCGGTGCGCTGCACCGACTGTCCCTCCTCGATACCGCTGAACTCGCCGAGGACGATCGCACCGATCTCGCGCTCTTCGAGGTTCAGCGCGAGACCGAGGGTCCCGTCCTCGAACTTCAGCAGCTCGTTCGCCATGGCCGAGGGAAGACCCTCGACCTTCGCGATACCGTCACCGGCCAGGCTGACCGTGCCGACCTCCTCGCGCGAGGCCGCGTCCGGCTGGTACGACTGGACGAAGTTCTCCAGTGCGTCCCGGATCTCCTCCGGCCGGATCGTGAGCTCCGCCATCTGGGTTCCCTGCTCTCCTTGTTGGGCCCGAAGTTTCTTAAGGGGTCTGGGGGCCGACCCCCAGGAATCTTCTGCAATCTCTGCACGGCCCAACCGGGCCGCTGGTGATGCTGTGTTGCTGTACTGCCTGTGTGCTGCTGTGGTCGCTGTCGTCAGCCGGCCAGTCGACGGGTCGCCTCGCCGAGGCGCTCCGCGATGGATCCGTCGATGACCTCGTCGCCGACGCGCACGGTGATCCCGCCGAGGACCGCGGGGTCCACGTCCAGGTTCAGGTGCATCTCGCGGCCGTACAGCTTCGCCAGGACGCCACCGAGGCGCTGCTTCTGCCGGTCGGACAGCGGCACCGCCGAGGTGACGACCGCGACCATCCGGTCCCGGCGCGCCGCGGCGAGCTTGGACAGGGACTCGAGTCCCGCTTCCAGGCTACGTCCCCGGGGCTGGGTCACCAGACGGACGACCAGGCGCTCGGTGGTCGCGTGGGCCTTGCCGCCGAGCAGGCTGCGGAGCAGCGTGCCCTTCGCGGTGGCCGTGGCGGCCTTGTCCGTCAGCGCCGAGCGGAGCTCGGGGCTGGAGGACACGATCCGGCCGAACCGGAACAGCTCGTCCTCGACGTCGTCGAGGGCGCCCGCCTTCTGCGCCGCGGTGAGGTCGGCGGTGTTCGCCAGTTCCTCGGCCGCGTCGACCAGGTCACGCGAGCGCGACCAGCGGGAACGGACCGCGCCCGAGACCAGGTCGACGGTCTCGCCGCCCACCTGTCCGCGCAGGAGTCGCTGCGCGAGCTCGGCCTTGGCCTCACCCGACTGGGCGGGGTCGGTCAGGACCCGGCGCAGCGACACCTCGCGGTCGAGCAGCACGGTGACGGCGGCCAGCTCGTCCGCGAGCTTCGTCGCGTCGACCGGGGTGTTGTCGGTCAGCGCGTCGAGGGACTCACGGGCGGCGGACAGTGCCTCGCGGCTCGCTCCGTTCATCGGACAGCCTCGGCCTTCTCCTCGAGCTCGTCGAGGAAGCGGTCGATGGTACGGCTCTGGCGGGCGGTGTCCTCGAGGGACTCGCCGACCAGCTTGCCGGCCAGGTCGGTGGCGAGCTTGCCCACGTCCTGGCGCAGCGACGCGGACGCGGCCTTGCGGTCGGCCTCGATCTGCGTGTGGCCGGCCGCGATGATCTCCTCGCGCTGGCGCTGGCCTTCCGCCTTCATCTCCTGGATGATCGCGGTGCCCTGCTCCGTCGCCTCCTGGCGAAGACGCGCGGCCTCGTGGCGGGCCTCGGCGAGCTGGGCCTTGTACTGCTCCAGCACACTCTGAGCCTCGATCTGGGCCGACTCGGCCTTCTCGATGCCACCCTCGATGGCCTCGCGACGCTCGTCCAGAACCTTGTTGATGTTCGGGAGGAGCTTCTTGGCGAGGAAGCCGAAGACGATGACGAAGGCGATCAGGCCGATGACGAGCTCGTCGAGATGCGGGATCAGAGGAGGCTGAGGCTCCTCCGCTGCCGCAAGAAGCAGAGCGTTCACATCAGTGCCTTCCGTAAAAAGAATCGGGCAGTCGGTCCGGCTTACTGGTAGACGAAGCCCATGACGATGCCGATGAGGGCGAGCGCCTCACAGAAGGCGAAGCCCATGATCTGGTTGGTACGGATGAGACCGGCGGCCTCGGGCTGGCGGGCGAGCGCCTGCGTACCGTTACCGAAGATGATGCCGACGCCGACGCCGGGGCCGATCGCGGCGAGGCCGTAACCGATCGAGGCGACGTTGCCGACGACGTTGGTCTTGGCGCTGCCACCTTCGGCGGCGAGGTTGATCATGTCGAGAGCAGCGGACATGCCGTTACTTCCTTCTCTTTCAATGACCCGATGGGGGTTGGCCACCGGACGACTGATGGATTCGGGGGTGGAGCTACGGGGCCTTGACGGCTCAGTGGTGCTCGGAGAGCGCGCCCTGGACGTAGCTGCAGGCCAGGAGGACGAAGACGTACGCCTGGACGGCCTGGATGAAGAGCTCGAAGGCGGTCATCACGAGGACCATCACGAACGAGGCGCCGGCGTAGACGAAGCCCAGGCCGTTCATGAGGTACCAGGTGGCCAGCGAGAACATCACGATCAGCAGGTGACCGGCGAACATGTTCGCGAACAGTCGCACCGCGTGCGTGAAGGGCCGGATCAGGAGGTTCGAGAAGAACTCGAGGACGACGACCATCGGGAGAATGGCACCGAGGGACTTGTCGTAGCCGACGATGTTCTTCCAGCCGCCCACGAAGCCGTGCTTCTTGAAGGTGAGCGAGATCCACATGACGTACACGATCAGCGCGAGACCGGCCGGGAAGGCGATCAGCGAGGTGACCGGGAACTGGGCGAGCGGAATGATCGACCAGAGGTTCATGATCCAGACGAAGAAGAACAGCGACACCATGAAGGGGACGTACTTCTCGCCGTCCTTCTTGCCGATGATCTCGTAGACGATGCCGCGGCGCACGAAGTCGTAACCGGCCTCGCCGACCATCTGCATCTTGCCGGGGATCAGCTTGGGCTTGTTGAAGGCGGCCCAGAAGAACCCGACGACCACGATGGAGCCGAGAACGGCGAGCAGCATCGGCTTGGTGATGTCGATGCCCCCCACCGTGGCGATGGGCTCGTACATGAACGTGTGCAGGCCCGGCGCCGGGAAGCCACATCCACTGAAGATGTGGCAATCCGGGTCGAAGGCAAGCGTCTGGTCAGCACTCACCGCGGGCTCCTTCAGCGTGGCGCATAGGTACGGCAACCTCGTTGTGTCGGCGCGGCGCGCAGCCGCGGGTCGGCACTGGACTGGTCTTACGGATAAGGGGGCGGCGGTTCGGCATCGAGCCTCTCGCTGGGACAGGCGCCGTTTCGGATGCCCGCGTCCGCAGTGCCGCAGTTGGCACCGGACGATAGCAGGAAGCCGAACGCGGCTTTATCCCGGCCCTACCCTTCACGACTTCGGCCCCGAGTTTCCGGGGTCGATGTACGTGATCTTGGCCTTCATGTAGGCCCGGGCCTGTGCGGCGACCCACACCACGGTCGTCGCGAGAAGCGTGAAGGCGAAGGCCTTGAAGTCGAACAGGGTCGTGTTCTTCAGCAAGGCCAGGAAGATGAAGAGCACCAGCAGCTGGGCCGTGTAGAGCATCAGCCCCATGGCCTGGAAGAGGTGCGGAAACGACTTCGCCGTGCGCTGGAGAACCAGCTGCCCGATCCCCATGAAGAGAAGGACCACCAGGGTGCCGACGACGGCACCGAGCGCACCCTTGCCACCGGCGACCACCCCGCTGATGACCGTGGCGACGGCGCCGACGGCTGCGGTGGGTACGGCGGTGTGCAGAAGGATGCGTGCGTCGTTCGACGGCATGGCGGTGTCTCCGCTTGCTCTTGGAGGGGGCGATGGTGTCGTCATGGACGAGCGTAAGCCCGGTCCGAGGTGGGTCTCGGGGCCAACAGACCGTCGCACTACGGTCTTTCGGCACTGTCGCCGGGTCTCGTGAACCGTATCACAAACTATTTGAATAGGTCTTTACCCATAAGGTGTGCCAACAGTCACACATGAGAGTGACCCTGCGCGTGTGTGCGCGACAGCGAGGCGGCTTGTCTGCTATTGACCCCGGATGGGGCTTTCGTCAACCGCGCGCCCCGGCCTTACTCCTGTCGGGAAAGCGCGAGCGGTGACCGATCGCGGTCGCGCCGTTGACTCCTGCGGGCACGGGCTCCCGCTCCTCCTCCGCCGTTTCGCCGTCCCCCGCGGGCCCGGTGGCCCCGGCGGACCCTGCCGCCTCCACGGGCGCGACGGCCGGCTTGCGCCGCCGGTAGCGCGGCGGCACGACGGACTGGGCCCAGCGGGGAGCGCGCGGCGTGAACCGCGGCAGCAGGAGCAGCACCAGGCCGATCGCGCTCAGCGCGACGACCCCGAGGACGATCCACATCGACGTCGAGTGCACCGAGTAGGCCAGCGTGCCGAAGGCGATGAGCGCCGACCAGAAGTACATGATCAGCACCGCGCGGCTGTGCGAGTGCCCGATCTCCAGGAGCCGGTGGTGCAGGTGCCCGCGGTCGGCCGCGAACGGCGACTGGCCCTTCCACGTACGGCGCACGATCGCCAGGACCAGGTCGGCCATCGGGATCGCGATGATCGTCAGCGGCAGCACCAGCGGGATGAAGACGGGCAGGGCGGCGTGCGTGGCCTGCCGGGTCGAGCCCTCGAAGATCTTCAGCGCGTCCGGGTCGACCTGGCCGGTGATCGAGATGGCGGAGGCCGCGAGGATCAGGCCGATCAGCATCGAGCCGGAGTCGCCCATGAAGATGCGCGCCGGGTGCATGTTGTGCGGGAGGAAGCCCAGGCACATGCCCATGAGGATGGCCGCGAACAGGGTCGCGGGGGCGGCCGCCTCGATCGTGTAGCCGTACCAGAGGCGGTACGCGTACAGGAAGAAGGCCGCGGCGGCGATGCAGACCATGCCGGCGGCGAGACCGTCGAGGCCGTCGACGAAGTTCACGGCGTTGATGGTGAGGACCACCAGGGCGACCGTCAGGAGCGTGCCCTGCCAGGGCGTCAGCGCGACCGTGCCGACGCCGGGGATCGGCAGCCACAGGATCGTCAGACCCTGCGCGACCATCACGCCCGCCGAGATCATCTGCGCGCCCAGCTTGATGAGGGCGTCCAGCTCGAACTTGTCGTCGAGGACGCCGATCAGCCAGATCAGCGCGGCGCCGGAGAGCAGCGCGCGGGGCTCGTTCGACTGCTCGAAGACGCTGTTCAGGTTCTGCAGGTGGTCGGCGACGAGCAGTCCCGCGCACAGCCCGAAGAACATGGCGATGCCACCGAGCCGCGGAGTCGGTTCTCGGTGTACGTCGCGGGCGCGGATCTCCGGCATCGCCCCGGTCGCGATGGCGAACTTCCGCACCGGGCCGGTGAGCAGATAGGTCACCGCGGCCGTGACACAGAGCGTCAGCAGGTAATCACGCACGGGCTGCCCCACAGGAATAGCTGGCCATCTCAGCCCCACACCCTAGCCGTGCCGTCCATGTGCTGTGAGACACCTGTCCCCCCGGAACGGTTGCGCCCGGGTTTCCGTCAGGGGCCGTACGGGGGAAATTGGCTGGTCAGCTCCCGTACTTCCGCCCGTACCCGGGCCGTTTCCCCGGGTTCGTCACGCAACGCGACGGTGAACAGTGCGGCAATTCTCGCCATCTCCGGTGAGCCCATGCCCTGCGTGGTGACGGCGGCGGTGCCGAGCCGGATCCCGCGGCTCTCCCCGTACGGAAGGGCGCAGGTGTCGAGGACCATGCCGGCGGCGGCGAGCCGGGCCCGGGCGGTGCGCCCGTCGACGCCGAGCGGCGCGGGATCGGCGGTGATGAGATGCGTGTCCGTGCCGCCGGTGGTCAGCGCGAAGCCCTCGGCGGCGAGCGCGGCGGCGAGGACCCTGGCGTGTTCGACCACCTGATGGGCGTACGCGGTGAAGGCCGGGGTGGACGCCTCGCCGAAGGCCACCGCCTTGGCCGCGATCGTGTGCATCTGGGCGCCGCCCTGGGTGAACGGGAACACCGCCCGGTCGATCCGGCCCGCGAGGTCCCCGCCGCACAGGATCATTCCGCCGCGCGGCCCGCGCAGCACCTTGTGCGTGGTCGCGCACACCACGTCGGCGTACGGGACGGGGTTGGGGGCCGCTCCCCCGGCGACCAGGCCGATCGGGTGGGCGGCGTCGGCGATCAGATACGCCCCGACCTCGTCGGCGATCTCCCGGAAGACCGCGTAGTCGAGGTGGCGGGGATAGGAGATCGACCCGCAGACGATCGCCTTGGGGCGGTGGTGGCGCGCGAGGGCGGCGACCTGCTCGTAGTCGACGAGCCCGGTCTCGGCGTCGACGCCGTACGGGACGAAGTCGAACCACCGGCCGGAGAAGTTCGCGGGCGAACCGTGCGTGAGGTGCCCGCCGTGTCCCAGCCCCATGGCCAGAACCGTGTCACCGGGCCTGAGAAGGGCCGCGTACGCCGCCAGGACGGCCGAGGAGCCGGAGTGGGCCTGCACGTTCGCGTGGTCGGCTCCGAAGAGCGCGGTGGCCCTCTCCACGGCGATCCGCTCGACGGCGTCGGCGTACTCGCAGCCGCCGTGGTGGCGGGCGCCCGGATAGCCCTCGGCGTACTTGTTGGCCAGCGGCGAGCCGAGCGCGGCGAGCACGGCGGGCGACGTGAAGTTCTCGGCGGCGATCAGCTGCAGGCTGTCGGCCTGCCGCCGCGTCTCACCGAGCAGCACGTCGGCGACCTCGGGGTCCTGCCGGCGCAGGACGTCGAGTTCCTGATCAGGGGGCGCGGTGACCGGCATGAATCCAATGTAGGCGCGCCCCCACGCCCCCGCGCGCTGGTTCCCCCGACCGCGCCCCGCCCGCGGCGACCGGGCCCGTCGACACCCCGCCGCGCTCCGTCAACGCCGCGCCGAGACCCCCGTCAGGGCCGTGACGACCGGGTCCAGGGCCTGGTTGATCTCGTCGCCGATCGAGCGGAAGAACGTGATCGGGGCGCCGTACGGGTCGTTCACCTCGTCGGCGTCCACCGACGGGGCCAGGAGCCACCCGCGTAGAGCCGCCGCCGCCCGGACCAGGGCGCGGGCGCGTTCCACCATGCCCTCGTCGCGCGCGTCCGGCAGCGTGGCCGGGTCGATCGCGCGGACGAGGCGGGTGAACTCCTTCAGCGTGAAGGTGCGCAGGCCCGCCGAGTGGCCCATCGAGATGACCTGCGCGCGGTGGTCGCGGGTCGCCGTGAGGACCAGGTCGGCGCGGATCACGTGCTCGTCGAGGAGCTCGCGGCCGACGAAGCCGCTGTAGTCCGCGCCGAAGTCCGCGAGGACCAGTTCCGCGTTGGCCTCCATGGGGGCGCCCTCGTGGCCCCACGTGCCCGCGCTCTCCACGATCAGGCCGCCGCCGAGGGGGTCGCCGAGGCGGTCGCTCAGGGCATGGCGGGTCAGCCGCTCGGTGATCGGCGAGCGGCAGACGTTGCCGGTGCTGACGTGGAGGATGCGGAAGGTGCTGCTGTCGTCGTCGAACCCCGCTATGCCACGCCCCTCAGGGGCGGTCAACTGGCCACCTCGAGGTCGGGTACGACCTTCCGGAGCTCCTCCGGGGACAGCGCGCCCTCGCGCAGCAGCACCGGCACCTTGCCCGTGACGTCGACGATGGACGAGGGGACGAGGCCGGGGATCGGGCCGCCGTCGAGGTAGACGGAGACGGAGTCGCCGAGCATGCCCTGGGCCGTGTCGCAGTCCTCCGGCGCCGGGTGGCCGGTGAGGTTGGCCGAGGTGACGGCCATCGGGCCGACCTCGGTGAGCAGTTCGATGGCGACCGGGTGCAGGGGCATCCGGATGGCGACGGTGCCCCGGCTGTCGCCGAGGTCCCACTGGAGCGACGGCTGGTGCCGGGCGACGAGGGTGAGCGGGCCGGGCCAGAAGGCGTCGACGAGCTCCCAGGCCTGCTCGGAGAAGTCCGTGACGAGGCCGTGGAGGGTGTTCGGGGAGCCGATGAGCACGGGCGTGGGCATGTTGCGGCCGCTGCCCTTGGCGGCCAGCAGGTCCCCGACGGCCTCGCTGCTGAAGGCGTCCGCCCCGATCCCGTACACGGTGTCGGTGGGCAGCACGACCAGCTCGCCCCGGCGGACGGCGGACGCGGCCTCGCGCAGACCGGTCGCGCGATCGGTCGCCTCGTTGCAGTCGTATCGCCGTGCCATCAGTTCCCGGCCTCCTCGTACGCGTGGTTCGTCATGGCGGTCATGGCATCGCCTTGCGGGCGGTCGCGAAGCGCGGCCGGTTGTTCAGGTCGGGGTGGTCGGCGGCGTCCGCCCAGCCGGCCTCCTCGTTGAAGATCCACGGCACCTGCCCGCCCTGGGTGTCCGCGTGCTCGATGACGACGAGGCCGCCGGGGCGCAGCAGCCGGTGGGCGGTGCGCTCGATGCCGCGGATGGTGTCGAGGCCGTCCTCACCGGAGAAGAGGGCCATCTCCGGGTCGTGGTCGCGGGCCTCGGGCGCCACGTACTCCCACTCGGTGAGCGGGATGTACGGCGGGTTGGAGATGACCAGGTCGACCTGGCCGTCCAGCTCGGGGAGCGCGGTGAGCGCGTCGCCCTGGTGGACGGTGACGCGGGAGCCCTGCGCGTTCTTGCGGGTCCACACGAGGGCGTCGTCGGAGAGCTCGACGGCGTGCACGCGCGAGCGCGGCACCTCCTGCGCCATGGCGAGGGCGATGGCCCCGGAGCCGGTGCACAGGTCGACGATGAGCGGTTCGACGACGTCCATGGCGCGTACGGCGTCTATGGCCCAGCCGACGACCGACTCGGTCTCCGGGCGGGGCACGAAGACGCCGGGCCCCACCTGGAGCTCCAGGTACCGGAAGAACGCCCGGCCGGTGATGTGCTGGAGCGGCTCGCGGGCCTCGCGGCGGGCGACGGCCTCCCAGTAGCGGGCGTCGAAGTCCGCGTCCTTGACGTTGTGCAGCTCCCCCCGCTTGACGCCGTGCACGAACGCGGCGAGCTCCTCGGCGTCGAAACGCGGTGAGGGAACGCCGGCGTCGGCCAGCCGCTGGGTGGCCTGGGCCACCTCGGCAAGCAGCAGGTTCACGCTGGTCCTCCGTGGTGCGGGGTGGGGCTTGAGGGGGGCCTTACGCTGCGGCGAGCTTCGCCGCCGAGTCGGCGTCGACGCAGGCCTGGATCATGGGGTCCAGTTCGCCGTCGAGGACCTGGTCCAGGTTGTACGCCTTGAAGCCGACGCGGTGGTCCGAGATCCGGTTCTCCGGGAAGTTGTACGTACGGATCTTCTCGGAGCGGTCGACGGTGCGGACCTGGCTGCGCCGGGCGTCCGCGGCCTCGGCCTCGGCCTTCTCCTGGGCGGCGGCGAGGAGCCGGGAACGCAGGATGCGCATCGCCTGCTCCTTGTTCTGGAGCTGGCTCTTCTCGTTCTGGCAGGAGGCGACGATGCCGGTCGGCAGGTGCGTGATGCGGACCGCCGAGTCGGTGGTGTTGACCGACTGGCCGCCGGGGCCGGACGAGCGGTAGACGTCGATGCGCAGGTCGTTGGCGTGGATCTCGACGTCGACCTCCTCGGCCTCGGGCGTGACGAGCACGCCGGCGGCGGAGGTGTGGATGCGGCCGGCGGACTCGGTGGCGGGCACGCGCTGGACGCGGTGCACCCCGCCCTCGTACTTGAGCCGTGCCCAGACGCCCTGGCCGGGCTCGGTGGCGCCGTTGCCGCCCTTGGTCTTCACGGCGACCTGGACGTCCTTGTAGCCGCCGAGCTCGGACTCGGTGGCGTCGATGATCTCGGTCTTCCAGCCGACGCGCTCGGCGTACCGCAGGTACATCCGGAGGAGGTCGCCGGCGAAGAGCGCGGACTCGTCGCCGCCGGCACCCGCCTTGATCTCCAGGATGACGTCCTTGTCGTCGCTCGGGTCGCGCGGGACGAGCAGCAGGCGGAGCTTGTCGGTGAGCTCCTCGCGCTGCTTCTCCAGTTCCTTGACCTCGGCCGCGAAGTCGGGGTCGTCGTGCATCAGCTCGCGGGCCGTCTCGATGTCGTCACCGGTCTGCTTCCAGGAGCGGTAGGTGGCGACGATCGGGGTCAGCTCGGCGTAGCGCTTGTTGAGCTTGCGCGCGTTCGCCTGATCGGCGTGGACCGAAGGGTCCGCGAGCTTCGTCTCGAGGCCGGCGTGCTCGCCGACCAGATCCTCGACCGCCTCGAACATCGGGGGCTCCTGGGTTTTCGTCAGTTGCTACGGGGACGGCAAAGCGCCGGTCCCGGCCACCCGCGCGGGGCGGCCGAGGACCGGCGCAGGGGCTCGCTACTTGGCGGAGCCGGCCTTGCCGAAGCGGGCCTCGAAGCGGGCCACGCGGCCGCCGGTGTCGAGGATCTTCTGCTTGCCCGTGTAGAACGGGTGGCACTCGGAGCAGACCTCGGCACGGATGGTGCCCTCGGTGAGGGTGCTACGGGTGGTGAACGACGCGCCACAGGTGCAGCTGACCTGGGTCTCGACGTACTCGGGGTGAATCTCGCGCTTCAAGGTGTCTCCTAGTTTCGGGAGGGCTCCGGGTCGCCGCCGCGGTGTTGCGGACAGCGTGAACCGGGGCCGACGTACCAGTCTGCCAGGACTGGCCGCATCTCCCCAAACCGGGGTGGCGCCGGAACTATTCCCGGACTACCTGACCACGCCGTCCGCCTCGCCCGTGGCGGTGTCCTTCGTCGCCGACGCGGGGATCGGAAGGTCGCCCTTGAGCGCCTTCCAGACCTGCCGGGACTGGGCTTCGAGGGGGACGACGCGGTTGGGGTCCCGGGGGTCGTACTCGACGGGCAGGGTGACCATGTGCACGTTCTGGGCGCCGATGCCGGAGAGGCCCTTGGCGAAGCCCATGAGCTCCTGCACCGAGTCGAGCTCGGAGTCGGGCCTGATGGCCTTGGTCGCGGCGTCGGCGAGGCCGTACAGCTTGGCCGGGTTCGTGAAGACGCCGACGTGCTTGACCTGGTCGATGAAGGCCTTCATGAAGGCCTGCTGGAGCTGGATGCGGCCGAGGTCGCTGCCGTCGCCGACGCTCTTGCGGGTGCGGACGAGGCCGAGGGACTGCTCGCCGTCCAGGGTGTGCGTGCCCGGGGGGAGGTCGAGGTGGCTCTTGGAGTCCTTGATGGCCTGCGTGGTGGTGATCTCGACGCCGCCGAGTTCGTCGATGAGCTTCCTGAAGCCGGTGAAGTCGACCTCGATGTAGTGGTCCATGCGGATGCCGGACATCGACTCGACGGTCTTGACGGCGCAGGCGGGGCCGCCGACCTCGTACGCGGTGTTGAACATGGCCCGCTGCTCGCCGGGGACGGCCGTGCCCTTCTCGTCGGTGCAGGAGGGCCTGTCGACGAGGGTGTCGCGGGGTATGGACACCACGCTGGCCTTCTTGTGTCCCTCGTAGACGTGGACGACCATCGCGGTGTCGGAGCGGGCGCCGCCCTCGTCCTTGCCGTAGGCGCCGTTGTCGCCGGAGCGGGAGTCGGAGCCGAGGACGAGGATGTCGAGGGAGCCGTTGTCGACGTTCTCGGGGCGTGCGGTGCCGAGCTGGGCGTTGATGTCGACGCCCTTGAGGTTGCCGTCGAGCTTGAAGTAGACGTACCCGAGCCCGGCGCCGCCGAGGACGAGGACCGCGACGGCCCCCGATATCAGGATCGGAGCCTTGCGCCGCTTGGCGCGCTGCTTGCGGCGCGTGCCGCTGCCCGCGCCGCGTGCGCGGCCGCTCTTGCTCTGCTCGGTCATCGTCTTCCCTCAGCCCTAGGATTCACCTTCTGTGACGGCGATGCACCCGAAAGGGTTGCATGCGGGCCTGTGAGGTTTGGGTGAGCTCCGCCCGGAAACGGCACTGCGCCCACCGTGCGGGGCACGGTGGGCGCAGTGGTTCACGCAGGTCACGACGGGGTTACGGGACCGGGGTCCGGCTCTCGTCGTGTGACGCAGCTCTCGCGTCAGTCGTTGTTGCTGGCTCCCGGCGTGGTCTTCTGGATCTGGAGCAGGAACTCGCCGTTCGACTTGGTCTGCTTCATCTTGTCGAGCAGCAGCTCGATCGCCTGCTGCTGGTCGAGCGCGTGGAGCACGCGACGCAGCTTCCAGGTGACGGCGAGCTCGTCGCTGCCGAGGAGGATCTCCTCCTTGCGCGTGCCCGAGGCGTCGACGTCGACGGCCGGGAAGATGCGCTTGTCGGCGAGCTTCCGGTCGAGCTTGAGCTCCATGTTGCCGGTGCCCTTGAACTCCTCGAAGATCACCTCGTCCATGCGGGAGCCGGTGTCCACGAGCGCGGTCGCGAGGATGGTCAGCGAGCCGCCGTCCTCGATGTTGCGCGCGGCACCGAAGAAGCGCTTCGGCGGGTAGAGCGCGGTCGAGTCGACACCACCGGACAGGATGCGGCCGGAGGCCGGCGCCGCGAGGTTGTACGCGCGGCCCAGGCGGGTGATCGAGTCGAGCAGGACGACCACGTCGTGACCCAGCTCCACGAGACGCTTGGCGCGCTCGATGGCCAGCTCGGCGACGGTGGTGTGGTCCTCGGCCGGACGGTCGAAGGTCGAGGAGATGACCTCGCCCTTGACCGACCGCTGCATGTCGGTGACCTCTTCCGGACGCTCGTCGACCAGGACGACCATCAGGTGGCACTCGGGGTTGTTGTGCGTGATCGCGTTGGCGATCGCCTGCATGATCATGGTCTTGCCGGTCTTCGGCGGGGCCACGATCAGACCGCGCTGGCCCTTGCCGATCGGCGACACGAGGTCGATGATGCGGGTGGTCAGCACGCCCGGGTCCGTCTCCAGACGGAGGCGGTCCTGCGGGTAGAGCGGGGTCAGCTTGTTGAACTCCGGGCGGCCGCGGCCGGAGTCGGCGGCCATGCCGTTCGCGGAGTCCAGGCGGACCAGCGCGTTGAACTTCTCGCGGCGCTCGCCCTCCTTCGGCTGACGCACGGCGCCGGTGACGTGGTCACCCTTGCGCAGGCCGTTCTTGCGGACCTGGGCGAGGGAGACGTACACGTCGTTCGGGCCGGGCAGGTAGCCGGAGGTCCGGATGAACGCGTAGTTGTCGAGGATGTCCAGGATGCCCGCGACGGGGATCAGGACGTCGTCGTCGGCCACCTGCGGCTCGCCGGCCTGGAAGTCGTCGCGGCCACGACGGCCGCGGCGGTCGCGGTAGCGTCCGCGACGGCCGCGACGGCCGCCCGCCTCGTCGTCGTAGTCGTCCTGCGGACCGGCCTGCTGGCCACCCTGCTGCCCGCCCTGCTGGCCCTGGCCGCCCTGGCCCTGGCCCTGGCCGCCCTGGCGCTGGCGCTGGCCGCCCTGGCCACCGCCCTGCTGCTCGTCGCCCTTGCGGTCGCGCTGACGGTCACGGCGGTCACGGCGCTCGCCGCGCTCCCCGCGCTCGCCCCGCTCGCCGCGGTCACGGCGGCCGCGGCCCTCGGCGCCGTCGACGGCGGCCTCGGCCTTGGCGTCGGCCTGCGGCTCCGCCTTGACCTCGCGGGTCTCGGTCTTCACGACCTGCGCGGCCTCGGCCTTGGCCTCGCCCTCCGGGGAACCGGCGGGGGCGGTGGCGCGACGGCGGCGGCGCTCGCCGGCCGGGGCGTCGTCGGAGGCCGGCTGGCCCGGGATGTCGATCTGCTGCTGGGCGACGGCCTTCTCGGCCTTCTCCGCCTTCGGCGCGGCGGCCTCGGCGGTCTCGCCCGTACGGGCCTTGGAGGTGGCGCGGCGCTTCGGCTTGGCGTCGGCGGCGTCGGCGGTCTTGGCGGGGGCGGCGGAGCCGCCACCGGCCTGCGCCTCCTTGATGACCTCGATCAGCTGGCTCTTGCGCATCCGCGCGGTGCCCCTGATGCCGAGGCCGGACGCGACCTGCTGCAGCTCGGCCAGGACCATGCCCTCGAGGCCGGTGCCGGAGCGGCGGCGCCGTGCGGTGCCGGTGGCACCTGCGGCGGGCGCGGCGTTGTCGACACTGTTGTCGGCAGTCACGCCCATCAGATCGGTGGTGTCGCTCACGAAGGGTCCTTCCCTGGAGCGGACGTCGGCCATCTGGCTCGGCGACCGGTTGTGCTGTCCGGCAGCGGTCCCGTGTTGGGTGGACCGTGTCCGGGGCGGTGGTCCCGCCGGGTACGGCGGAGAGAAAACGTGCTGGGGTCCGGCCCGAGCGCCCCCTGCTCGGCCCTCGCGAGAAAGAAGAGCGAGGGGTGTCGTGCCGGTTCCGGAGCGTGCTCGAAACTGCTCAGGCAGGCTGCTCAGGCAGTTGGGGAGGCTCCCGGAAGAATCGGTGGTCCCTGATGGGGACACTCAGCACCGCGCCACAAAGGCGCCGGGTGCTGACTTGAGGTTAACACTACCGGCTCCAACAAACATTCCCCCTCTCCCTCACCGGCAATCTCCAGTCCGGACGCTGCCCGGCGTCCGGCCGCCACGCGCCTAGGGCGCCAGCGGCAGGACGCTCGCTCCGGACGCGTCGAGGTCGAGCCGGTTCGCGGCCCATCCCTCGCCCGCGAGGCGGGCGACCTTGTCGGCCGTCCCGGGTTCGGCCAGCGCGAGGACCGTGGGGCCCGCGCCGGAGATGACCGCGGGGACGCCGTCCGCGCGCAGCCGGTTCACCAGGGCGACGCTCTCCGGCATCGCGGGGGCGCGGTACTCCTGGTGCAGCCGGTCCTCGGTCGCCGGGAGCAGCAGCTCGGGGCGGCGGGTCAGGGCCTCGACGAGGAGGGCGGCGCGTCCGGCGTTGGCGGCGGCGTCCACGTGCGGGACGGTGCGCGGCAGGAGTCCGCGGGCGGTCTCGGTCAGGACCGGCTTCCCGGGGACGAAAACCACCGGAACGATGGAATCCGAGGGATCCATCCTGATCGCCCGCGCGGCGCCGGACTCGGTCCAGGCGAGCGTGAAGCCGCCGAGGAGGCAGGCGGCGACGTTGTCGGGGTGGCCCTCGATCTCGGTGGCCAGCTCCAGGAGGGCGGCCTCGTCGAGCCGGGCGTCCCCGCCTATGGTCACGGCGCGGGCGGCGACGATGCCGGCGCAGATGGCGGCGGAGGAGGAGCCGAGGCCGCGGCCGTGCGGGATGCGGTTGGCGCAGACGACCTCCAGGCCGCGCGGCTGTCCGCCGAGCAGGTCGAAGGCCGTGCGCAGGGAGCGTACGAGCAGGTGGCTCTCGTCGCGCGGGAGCGTCTCGGCGCCCTCGCCGGCGATGTCGACGTGCAGCCCGGAGTCGGCGACCCGGACGACGACGTCGTCGTAGAGCCCCAGCGACAGGCCGAAGGCGTCGAAGCCCGGGCCGAGGTTGGCGCTGGTGGCGGGGACGCGCACCCGTACGGCGGCGGCGCGGAACGCGGGACCGGCCATCGCTCGATGACTCTCCTTGATTGCGACAACGGGTATTTCAAGAGAAGTACTCGGAGACCCGGGGGCCGTTTCGGCCACGGGGGCGACAACGGCAACGACACCGCGCATATGCGTCGGGGCGGGTTCGGTACAGCCTATCGAAGGAAGGTTCTGTGGCGACATAGGGCGCACAGGAGGCGCACGATGCGTGTCGCGCGCCAACCTGTGCGCCTATGTACGTTCCTGATCGGGTTTCGATCAGTACTGCTCCCCCGGTTGAGGGGGTCGGATCAGGCCAGACCGAGGCGCTCGGCGGCGGCCGCGGCGTCGACCGGAACGGTCACCGGCTGCGGCGCGCCGGCGACGGCCCAGTCGGGGTCCTTGAGGCCGTTGCCGGTGACGGTGCAGACGATCCGCTGGCCGGGGTCGACCTTGCCCTGCGCGGCGGCCTTCAGCAGACCGGCGACCGAGGCGGCCGACGCGGGCTCGACAAAGACGCCCTCCTGAGCGGCCAACAGGCGGTACGCCTGCAGGATCTCACGGTCCGTCACCTCGTCGATGAAGCCGCCCGACTCGTCGCGCGCGGCGATCGCGTAGTCCCACGAGGCCGGGTTGCCGATGCGGATCGCGGTGGCGATCGTCGACGGGTCCTTGACGACCTCGCCGCGCACGAGCGGGGCGGAGCCGGAGGCCTGGAAGCCCCACATGCGCGGACGGTGCGTGGCGAGACCGTCGGCGGCGTACTCGCGGTACCCCTTCCAGTACGCCGTGATGTTGCCGGCGTTGCCCACGGGCAGCACGTGGATGTCGGGGGCGTCGCCCAGCATGTCCACGATCTCGAACGCGGCGGTCTTCTGGCCCTCGATGCGGACCGGGTTGACCGAATTGACCAGCGCCACCGGGTAGTTCTCGGAGAGGCTGCGGGCCAGCGTCAGGCAGTCGTCGAAGTTGCCGTCGACCTGGAGGATCTTCGCGCCGTGCACGAGCGCCTGGCCCATCTTGCCGAGCGCGATCTTGCCCTGCGGCACGAGGACGGCCGAGACCATGCCGGCGCGGACCGCGTAGGCCGCGGCCGAGGCGGAGGTGTTGCCGGTGGAGGCGCAGATGACGGCCTGCGCGCCCTCCTCCTTGGCCCTGGTGATGGCCATGGTCATGCCCCGGTCCTTGAAGGAGCCGGTGGGGTTGGCGCCCTCGACCTTGAGGTGCACCTCGCAGCCCGTGCGCTCGGAGAGGACCTGAGCGGGGACGAGCGGCGTGCCGCCCTCACGGAGCGTGACGACCGGCGTCGTGTCCGTGACCGGAAGGCGGTCCCGGTACTCCTCGATGATGCCGCGCCACTGGTGGGTGCCCTTGTGGGTCATGGGTCCTTACTCCCCTTCAACACGCATGATGCTGGCGACACCGCGCACGGTGTCGAGCTTGCGCAGCGCCTCGACGGTCCCCGAAAGGGCGGCGTCGGGCGCGCGGTGGGTGACGACGACGAGGGAGGCCTCGCCGTCCTTGCCCTTCTGGCGCACCGTATCGATGGATACGCCGTGCTCGGCGAAGACCGTCGCGACCTGGGCGAGGACGCCCGGCTTGTCGGCCACGTCGAGACTGATGTGGTACCGCGTGACGACCTCGCCCATGGAGCTCACGGGCAGCTGGGTGTACGCGGACTCGCCGGGGCCCGTCGCCTCGTTGAGACGGTTGCGGCAGACGGCGACGATGTCGCCGAGTACGGCGGAGGCGGTCGGCGAGCCGCCCGCCCCGGGACCGTAGAACATGAGCTGCCCGGCGGCGTCGGCCTCGACGAAGACCGCGTTGTACGCCTCGCGGACGGACGCCAGCGGGTGGCTGAGCGGGATCATCGCCGGGTGCACGCGCGCGGTGACGGACGCGCCGTCGGCGGCCCGCTCGCAGATGGCGAGCAGCTTGATGGTGCAGCCCATCTGCTTGGCGGAGGCGAAGTCGGCCGCGGTGACCTCGGTCATGCCCTCGCGGTAGACGTCGTCCAGACGCACGCGCGTGTGGAAGGCGATCCCGGCGAGGATGGCGGCCTTGGCGGCGGCGTCGAAGCCCTCGACGTCGGCGGTCGGGTCGGCCTCGGCGTACCCGAGCGCGGTGGCCTCGTCGAGCGCCTCGGAGTATCCGGCGCCGGAGGTGTCCATCTTGTCGAGGATGAAGTTCGTCGTGCCGTTGACGATGCCCATCACCCGGTTGATCTTGTCGCCGGCGAGGGACTCGCGCAGCGGCCGGATGAGGGGGATGGCCCCGGCGACGGCGGCCTCGTAGTAGAGGTCCTGCCCGTGCCGCTGGGCGGCGGCGTAGAGGCCGGCGCCGTCCTGGGCGAGCAGCGCCTTGTTCGCCGAGACGACGGAGGCGCCGTGCTCGAACGCGGTGGTGATGAGGGTGCGGGCGGGCTCGATGCCGCCGATGACCTCGACGACGACGTCGATGTCCCCGCGTTTGACCAGGGCGGTCGCGTCGGTGGTGATCAGCTCCGCGGGGACGCCCCCGCGGACCTTGTCGGGCCGGCGGACGGCCACGCCGGCGAGCTCGACCGGCGCGCCGATGCGCGCGGCGAGGTCGTCGGCGTGCGTCGTCATGATGCGCGCCACCTCTGAGCCGACCACTCCACAGCCCAGCAGCGCCACCTTCAGCGGACGCGTACGCATCATCCGACCTCGTTTCTCGTCCTGCTTCGTATCTCTACGGTTCGTATCTCTACGGAGAACCAGTCTCACTCACCGGACGAGGGATTCCGCCCCACGTCCGGATCCTGAGACATCGATTTCATCACTCGACTATTTCACCACGCGACTATTTCATCAGCCCACGTCGAGACGCAGGAGATCTTCCTCCGTCTCGCGCCGCACGATGACCCGCGCCTCGCCGTCGCGGACGGCGACGACCGGCGGCCGGAGCGCGTGGTTGTAGTTGCTGGCCATGGAGCGGCAGTACGCGCCGGTGGCCGGGACGGCGATCAGGTCGCCGGGCGCCAGGTCCGAGGGCAGGAAGGCGTCCCGCACGACGATGTCGCCGCTCTCGCAGTGCTTGCCGACGACACGGGAGAGCATCGGCTCGGCGTCACTGGTCCGCGAGACGAGGCTGACGCTGTACTCGGCGTCGTACAGGGCGGTCCGGATGTTGTCCGACATGCCGCCGTCGACGCTCACGTACGTCCGCAGCCCTTCGAGGGGCTTGACGGTGCCGACCCGGTAGAGGGTGAAGGCGGTCGGGCCCACGATGGCCCGCCCCGGCTCCACGGAGATCCGCGGCGTCCGCAGCCCCGCGGCCTCGCACTCCCGCGTGACGATCTCGCCCAGCGCCTTGGCGATCTCGTGCGGCTCGCGCGGGTCGTCCTCGGAGGTGTACGCGATCCCCAGCCCGCCGCCGAGGTCGATCTCGGGCAGCTCGACGCCGTGCTCGTCGCGCACGTCGGCGAGCAGCTGGACGACGCGCCGCGCGGAGACCTCGAACCCGGCCATGTCGAAGATCTGCGACCCGATGTGCGAGTGGATGCCGATGAGCTCGAGTCCGTCGAGCTTGAGCGCGCGGCGCACGGCCTCTGCGGCCTGCCCGCCGGCGAGGGCGATGCCGAACTTCTGGTCCTCGTGCGCGGTGGCGATGAACTCGTGGGTGTGGGCCTCGACGCCGACGGTCACCCGGATCTGCACGCGCTGGCGCCTCCCGAGGGACTGGGCGACGTGGGCGACCCGCACGATCTCCTGGAAGGAGTCGAGCACGATCCGCCCGACCCCGGCCTCGACGGCGGTCCGGATCTCCTCCTCGGACTTGTTGTTCCCGTGGAAGGCGATGCGCTCGGCGGGCATGCCGGCGGAGAGGGCGGTGGTCAGCTCGCCGCCGGAGCACACGTCGAGGTTCAGCCCCTCCTCCTTGAGCCAGCGCACGACGGCGCGGGAGAGGAAGGCCTTCCCGGCGTAGAAGACGTCGGCCTCCTTGCCGAAGGCCTCGGCCCAGGCGCGGCAGCGGGCGCGGAAGTCGGTCTCGTCGAGGAAGTAGGCGGGCGTGCCGAACTCCTCGGCGAGGGCGTCGACCGCGATCCCGCCGACGGTGGCGACACCGCGCTCGTCCCGCGCGACGGTCCGGGACCAGACCTTGGGGTCGAGGCGGTTGAGGTCGGCGGGCGGGGCCGCGTAGTGGCCCTCGGGGAGGACATCGGCGTGGCGGGGCCCGGCGGGGTGGGCGGAACGGCTCATGGTCTGCGTCTTTCAGATCTGGTCGGGTGCGCTGATGCCGAGCAGGGAGAGGCCACCGGCGAGCACCGTCCCGGCGGCTTCGGCGAGCGCGAGCCGGGATCGGTGGGCGGCCGAGGGTTTCTCGTCGCCGAGCGGCAGAACGGTGTGCTGGAACGCGAGCAGCGCGTCGGCGGTGGCTTCGAGGTGCCGGGCGACCCGGTCGGGGGCGCGGTGGCGGGCGGCGGTCAGGAGGACGACGGGGTGGTCGCCGAGGACGCCGAGAAGCCCGGGGGCGTGGAGGTCGGTCTCGTACGCGGCCTCGTACCCGGCCTCGTACCCGGTCTCGGTCTCGTACTCGGGCCGGACGCCGAGCTGCGCGCCGTTGACGAGCAGCCTCCGCACGCGGGCGTGGGCGTACCGGACCCGGAAGAGGGAGTTGCGCTCGTGCTGGACGAGCAGGGGCGGTCCGTCGAGGGCACGGTCCTGGGGCGCGGCCCGCAGCAGGCTCCACCGGGCGGCGTCGACGCCGAGGGTGCCGGGCAGGTGGTCCCCGGGGCGCACGGGGATCCGCTCGTCCCCGCCGAACCCGGCGTCGGCCCCCTGGCTTCGCAGCAGCCGGACGACGACATCGGTGACGACCCGGGCCCGGGACTCTGTCACGTCGGCGAACCGGACGACGGTCCCGGCGAGGGCGGAACCGTGTCCGTACGAGGCTCCGGCGGCACCGATCACCCGTACGAGATCGCCGGCGGCGTCACGGCGGAGGGTGAAGTTCAGGAAGCCGGGCCCGGTGATGTCGACGGCGAGGATCCCGGGGGCTCCCTGGAGCCGCTCCTTCAGGACCCCGGCGACGTCGAGGGCGCTGCGCCCTGCGGGCCGGGCGAGGGTGAGCGCGACACTGCTGGCGTACTCCCCCGTCCCGCCGGGGCGGGCCCGCTCGACCTTGACGCGCGGGGGGACGTCGACCCGCAGCGCACCGTCGTCGACCGCACGGCGCACGGCGTGCAGCACGGTGAGGGAGAGGTCCGCGGGGGTCACGGGACAAGCGTAGGGGAGGAGGGGGGTCGGAACGCGAACCGGTTTCGCCATGCGGGCACCGGACGGAACTCAGGTCACCCGAGCGACCCGCGCGCACTCCCGGCCCGCCGGGGGTCCTGCTCCGGGAGGGGCTCGACTGCGGCGGGTTCCTCTCCCCCGTCGGGCCCGGCGGACTCGGGCCGCTCGCGCCGCTCCCGGTGCATCAACTGCCGCACGACACGCACGAGCTCCGAGGGCTCGAAGGGCTTGGCGAGGAAGGCGTCGACACCGGACGAGACCCCACCGACCTCGTGCTCGCCGCAGGCACTGATGATCGCGACGGGCAGATGACTGGTCCGGGGATCGGCGCGCAGCCGCTCGGCGGTCTTGATCCCGTCCAAGCGGGGCATGACGACGTCCAGGGTGACGACATCAGGACAGACCCGATGTACGACATCCAGACACTCGGCACCATCGGCCGCGGTCACGACCTCGAACCCCTCGAGTTCGAGATTGACCCTGATCAACTGCCGGATCACCTTGTTGTCGTCGACAACGAGCACCCGACCGGACACGCCTGACACACGAACGAGAGTAGGGCGCCCTTAGCGGCTGCGTCCGGGTTTTACCCACTTCTGACCCGTGCGGGGGACCCGACCCCCGGTGACGCCCCGGAAATACCTGTTCACAGGCACGCCCGCAGAGCTGGTAGGGTTCTACCCGTCGCCGCCGAACGCGGCGGACGCCCCCGTAGCTCAGGGGATAGAGCAACGGCCTCCGGAGCCGTGTGCGCAGGTTCGAATCCTGCCGGGGGCACTTCGCAGGAAGTGCCACACAGACCCCGTGATCAGCGGAAACGCTGAGAGCGGGGTCTTGTTGTATGTGCGGGCGTGCGCCGGGGGTCGCGGCCTATGCGCGGCCTGGGCCGTGCGGCGTCGGCGCAGGTCAGGGCCGGGGGTCGGACCGACGAACGAGGGGAAGCAGCGGGTGGGTTCGGGAGCCGGGGAGACCACGACGAAGCCGGTTCGGCCGGTGTGGGTGCTGACCCCGCTGGAGAGCATTGGTCCGCTGCGCTTCGGCATGTCCGCCGGCGAGGTCCGAGCCGCTCTTCCGGAAGCCGTCGAGCTGAGCCGTTTCTCCGCCGAGCCCTTCTACCCGGAGATCTACGGCCTCCAACTCGGCTTCCATCCAGCGGTGCCCGCTGTCTACGCGTACTTCGAGGGCACCGGCCGGCTCTTCTGTGTGGCTGTCGACGCTGCCCACGGCCCGCACGTGACCCTGGACGGAATGGAACTGACCGGCCGCGTGCCGAGCGTGCTCCAAGACGCGGTTCTGGACCTCTATTCCTCGCCTGCTCGCAGGGTGTCGTACGGACCGCGGGGCAACCCCGGGATCACCGACTTCGGCCTGGTCCTGCGTGTCCAGGACACCACGGGCGGGGTGCTGACCCGGCCGGTACTGGTGGGCCGCGAGTGGGCCGACCGCTGCACCGACGACTGGGAAGGCTCCGTACCGGAGTGCGAGTGGCTCGGCCGTCAGTGGTGCGTGTACAACGGCTCGGATGTCTGGCCCCCGCCCGGATACGCGACGAACTGGCCGGTGGGGTGGACTGCCCCGTTCTAGACGTCGTCCGTGCGGAATCGCAGCGGCTGAACGTCGAAGAGGCCCCCGGACAGGTCCAAGGGCCGTGGATCGGAGTGTCAGGTGGCGCTCACTCGTACTCGCGCAGCAGCCCTTCGATACGCCGGTTCGCCACCTCCTGGCGGCCGTCGAGGCACTTCGCGTACTGAGTCAGCAGCACCTCCACACTGTTGCCGGCGCGCTCGGCAACCTCGGTAGCGTCCACGCCCGCGTTGCGCCACGTGGAGAGCGCGGAGTGCCGGAGGTCGTACGGCCGCCGGGCGAGCGGCACGGCGACGACGGCTGGCGGGAGCGCGAGCTCCCGGGCTTCCTGCCAGGCCCGGTAGTAGGTGGAGGAGGACACCACTCCCCCGTTCTCAATGAAGAACAACCGCCCGTCAGCTGCGGTGCCGAAGGTCTCAACGTTGTGGTCCATGCGTATCAGCGCCTCTGCCAAGAGCGCTTCACGAACCGTCTCCTCCGCGACGAGGAGGGTCACATCCTCAGCCACGCTCGTCGGTGACGAGCGACGGCGTACACGGCCTCCACTTGTTCGGGCGTGAGTGCGCCAGCGAGAGGACCGAGAGCGGCGACCTCTCGTTCCTGATAGACGCGGACGGCGTACTGGGTAGCCGTCCGCTGTAAGCGCTCAACGCCGACGAACACAAGGACCGGCTCCACGGGCACGTCGAAATCGCAGTAGCGCCCCAACACCCCTCGCACGTAGTCGGCCTCAGCCTTGCTCGCGGCTGCATAGGGGTGCGGTTTCCCGCCGTTGACCTTGGCCATCGTGTCGCCAACCCAGACCGAAGCACCCGGATGGGTCTTGGTGTTGATGCTGAACACGCCGCCAGGACCGATCAACAGGTGATCGATGTCGCCCCCATTGCTCTTCTCAATGCCGTGAAGGACCCGCCAGCCGAGCGGAGAGAGACGTGCCAGCTCTCGACCGACCCGCTGCTCCCCGTCAAGCCCGGTGTACCAGCTGTCCCAGTCGGAAGACTGTCGCAGCAACTTGGTCTTCAAGCGTTGAGCGGTTGAAGGGCCCCGCTCAGCGATCAGCCCAAGGAGTCGAGCGCCAGGGCGGTTCCTCTGCAGGTCCTCACTGGGTGCCAGGGGTGGGAGGGACGCCAACCGTGGAGCGCGCCGCTCAGGCGTCGGAGGGGACTGTTGAGCGCGAGGCACAGGGTCCGACGCGGAAGCGCCGGCAAATGAGGAGCCGACGGTGACGCCATCGCCGAGGTGCCTCCGGAGTAAGGCCAGCGCTTCATCCTGGTACTTCTGAACCTTGATCGTCACGACCTTGGTCGCTCGGTCAGCCCATGCGACAGCAGCCCCGTTCGGCAGGTTCACGTACAGCCGATCCTTGCCGTGCCGCTTCCACGGATTCACCGTCAGATCGCTCATCGATCGCCCCCCATACATGCGTCCCCACACACATGCCAGCAGCTGGCGGCCACGCCGACAAGACCGCCTGGATCAGAGCGAGCTGTTACAGATTTCTCTACCTCATCAAGGCACCCGCCGCGCACAGCGCGGCGCGCGCGGCCCGCCGCCCGGGCTTGCGACCCTGTCTGCGCCCCGCTCCAGCCCGACCGCCGTCCGCACGCCTGACAGCTCGGGTTGATGGGCAGCCGAAGCGGTCCTTCAGGCACGGCAACCGTCACATGGCATGCGTAGCCACGAGCGCTGCCGACTGCGGCCAAGACGGGCGGCCCAAAGACAGCCAGCGGCGAGGGAGAGGTGGCCCTTGCGCATGGCCGGCCGACTGCGGGGCCTGAGTAGGGCGAGTCGCCGTACCCCCGCCCTCGCGGATGACGGGAGCGTGAGGCGACCGCACTACCGGGAATGGGCGGGCGGGGAGCAGCTGCTGCCGCGATGTGGCGGAGGTCGGTGTGGTCGCTCCGCGTCGGTGCCGGCATCACCGCGGCTGATGAGCGCGTCGTCTAGGTACCAGGACCTGTGCCCGCTTCACAGCGTGTGGGTCGACGGCAGACGGGAGCGGGGGCGAGTGGTGGCAAGGTAGGGCAGGCTCGGCGTCTGGGCTTCTAGGAACGGGCCCGAGAGAACACCCACTTCACTGGCTGAATCTTTCGACCAGGGCTTGCTGCTCTGCGTTGCGGATGTACAGACGCTTCCAACGGACGTGGTCGAATCCAGGCTCCTCCCGCCATGGCTCGGCCATGCACACCAGCCAGTTCCAATGCAGGAGGATCGCGCTGCTAAGCCGCTCGGCGTTTGCAGATCGTTCCATTGCCGTACCCAAGGGAGGGAGCGACATTGCTTGGATGTAAGAACTCAAGATCGGGACGACCTCAGACAGCAGGTTGGACACGCCCGCTGCGGCCCGATGCTCGTCGGACTCAGGCGGCTGAGTGTCTTGCACCTGACGGAGTCTCGGCACAAGGAAGCGCTCGATTGTCTCCACGTCCGAGCTAGAAAGCTCATCGGACCACCGCAGCATCCGGTCCATTAATCCCCCACCTCTTTCACACGGACACAGGCAAGAATTGGCCCTGGCTCTACCCCGCCGCGAGCGACCTCCACCAGGAACAACAGTTGCCGTGCCCCTTGCGTGCCCAATCGGACGGGAACCTGCGGGGAACAACAGGGGCCCGGGGAGAACGAGTGGCAGAACGGCCCCTGACCGATGCGCCTGACCAGAGGCCGTCCACCTGCGGTGGGTGTGGGATTTGAACCCACGGTGACATCGCTGCCACGACGGTTTTCAAGGCTGTTCCCCACACGTTCACATCGCAGCAGCCCTGGGCCGTACTGCTGCAGCCGTCCTATCCATCAAGCAGGCTCGCCTGGCCATCCCCCATCCCCACAAAGAGGTACTCAGTCGACCGTACGCGCCCAATCTTGTCTTTCTTCTTGACCACTTGAACAACGAACGAGACGTTCATTCCCAGTTCCAAGTGCATGCCCATCAAGCTTTCCGGCTCGATGCGCACCTCATAAGCCGCTGACCGGCGACTCACTCCAGCCTTAACTTTGACCAATCCCGATTCGCGGAGCTCCGTAATGCGCCCCACGACAACTGTTCGAGATCTATGCATATCCAGATTCCGCAGGCTTCGCACGTAGCCCTTCCCTCGCCCAGAAAGGGAGGAGGATCGCACTGTCCCGTCAAGGCTTTTCCAGCACATTTCCATGGCCAGGTCAAACTTATCCAGAGCCTCAACTACGCCATCTAGGCCCGGCACCATTCTTTCCCACTGGCGAACATCCTGCTCATTTTCAGCCGCATCTACAAGCTTCAGCAGGTCCCGCATGGCAGGATCGGCGGCGGATGAATCGATACGCGCCAGCTTCGCCTGTTCATCCGGATCGGAAAACTCTGCAATCTTAGGGCGGACATGCAGAACCGTGCTGCCCTGCGAAAGACCAGTTAGCTCCAGCTCGATATCCTTTCGGGCTGCAGCGCTAACACCGTCCCTCAGCGGCTTAAGCAGTGCATCGCCGATCCTGAAGTCGAGCGCACCATTGTCCGCCGCTTCCCCCTTAAGGCGAACAGTCAGCTCCTCGTCGAGACTTGCGGCCGGATCGTAGTGACGCGCCGCCTCTAGCCAGAACCGCCGCAGCTCCTCTTCATAGCTGTCACTGTCCTGGTGATCTTCACCCAGCTCAGCGAAGAAGTGTCGATTGGCTTCCCGGTTGCGCTCGAGGGCACGTCGCCGCCAACTCGCACTCATAGCGTCACCTCCAGGTAGCCTCGCCGTGGCACCACTGTCTCAAGCGTGGGCTCTGTCTTGTCTACCCCATTGGGCCGACAGCGCTGCCACCAATCGTCCCAGGCTCCCCGTTCCCGAAGGTACGCCTGATCGTCCGGCTCCAGCAGCTCCGCGCGGAAGACGGACACGACGGGTCGATACCCAACCCGCAGAGGCGACACCCCAAAATCGGCGAGCCTTGCCTTGCGGTTGAACGCCGAACTCAGCCACCTTGAGCCCGCCAGCCCCTTCATCGAGGCAACGACACTCTCGTCGATCAGTACCGTTAGGTCGATGTTCTGAGGGTTCAGCTTTGTGCTCACATAGCTCCCACCCAGCCAAATGGCATGGACGAGCCCTTGATCACCAATGGCACCCCTATGGCGATCCTCAAGATCGAAGAAGCGACTCAGATACGTCTCTAGCCCATCCCAGAGCTGCCGGCGAGTCTCCGAGCTGCTGAAACGCTCATCCTCGACAAGCAGTCGCTCGGCAGTTTCGGGGTCGAGCCTGTATCTACCCGGCGGCAGGAAGCCGCTATCGCCCCACTCCGGAACCATATACCCCCCCTGGGTGCATAGCTGTCCCAGATGATGATCCTCTGGTACGCCACCGTCGGCAAGGGTTCGTCACATGGCGTAACCCTGTGCCGTTAGATCGAGATGCGCGGTCGCGCCCGAGCAGGCACGGTCACACAACCGCCAAAGCCCTCTGTAGACGTCTAGATCGAGGTCTTCTCCGTCGTCCTACAGGACAGGACGCGGCCCATCCATGGACGGCAGGGCCGCGCCAAAGCCTCTACTGCCCCGTGACCAGCAGCAATACCCGAGACACACGGGGCCTCCGGAGCCGTGTGCGCAGGTTCGAATCCTGCCGGGGGCACTCCAGCTCGGACAGCGCGAGCAAGCCGCTGACCTGCTGAAGTGCCGAAGATGAAGGGTCGGACTCACTCTCACTGAGTCCGACCCTTTGTCGTTGTGTGCCACTGGTCGCGCGTGAGTGGCGCGTGAGCTGCATCCGGGATGAGTAAGCCAGGACGGCAGCCGATACGACCTACGCGGTCGGCCGACTCCCAGTACGCTCCCCAAGAGCAGCGGATCACCTGGGGGATGAATGAGACGAGCGCTGGTTGGCCTGTCGGGACCGATCGCATTCGATTACGCGAACCCGTCCGACGTACCGGTACCCTGGATGGGCGGAGAATTCCAGCCTAATCCAATCCTTGAGAACACTACCGGCCTCTTGCTGTGCTACGACGAGATTTGGTTTCCCACACGAGACCTCTGCCCCGCGGACATGCAAAATCTCCCGTACGTAAACTTCATCGAAGATGATGAAATTCTTTCAACCCGGTGCGTCACGGCAGCGACCCAATTCAAAGAAGCCCTTGCCATAACTACGGATCGCGAGTTCCCAGAGATCTCTCAAATAGCCGGTCGCACATTCGAAGGAATTCGGCGAGGCGCTCGCTTCGATCTTGTGGCAGACAGCCACAATCGCGGCACCACAATAAATGGCGAGCACATCGGTGTCGGATCACCTTGGGCAGCAGAGAACTCTTTCATCGACGCAGGAATCGCCATCGCCCTCTCCGAGAACCTGGGATCGTCCACTCATTCGATCGATGTCGTCAGCAACTCGGCAGTTTCCAGTGCGCTGGTCACCACGAGCCCAACTCCGCTCGTCGGCCAAGGGTTGCAGTGGTGGCAACGAGAGGCCGTGGACTTCCTCAGCCCCGTGCGTTCCGTGTCCTACCTCGGCCCACAGGGGAGCTACCACGAAAGCCTGGAGGAGCTTCGCGCACACCGCAATATCCAGGATTTCAGGAATTACCTGGGGACAGCCACCAGGGCCGATAAAGACGGGCAGGAACTCGCAAAAGAAGTCAGCCGCCTGGCCGACAAGCACGCCCGGGATGTACTGGAAAGGTTCCTCGCCGGCAGAAGCAAGATTGCCACTGCCGGCAGCATCGGAGCGGGGATGGCAGGAAACGCGGTGCTACCTCCTCTGGGGAGCGTGATCTCGGGCGCCATTTCGGCTTTGGAATGGATGCGGGAATCCCGTCGGCGCAAAGCAGTGTCATGGTCCCTCTTTGTACTCGACCTGAAGAATCAGGGAACCATCTAGGAGCTATCTGACAGAGAATCAAAGCGCGGTTGACCGCACCAACTGCCGTTGCTCTTGAGGCCATCCCATAGCCATTTTGATCTTCTCGTTATCCAAAGCCTCCTGGCCGTCAATGCAGCCTTCATTGCGACGGTGAATTACCTCGGTAGACTTTCCTGCCCGCCGAGCGACTTCGGTGACGGGGACGCCTGTGTTCAGCCAGTTCGTGATGCACGTGTGGCGGAGATCGTACGGCCGACGGGCAAGAGGAGAATCGGCCCTACCTGGCAGGTGGGCGAGCAAGCGGGCTTCCCGCCAGATCCTCCAGTAGCTGGACGTCCCGAGGACAGCTCCGCGCTCGTTCATGAAGAGTCGGCCGTCGGTTGCGGTGCCGAATTCCGAGATGTGGACGCGAAGCATCGCGCCCAGGAGGGATGGCATCGGAACCGGGCGATCCGCCTTCGGTGCACTGGACTTGAGGCCGTGCCTGTTTCTGCTGACAGGGGGCACGGCCTCCTGAGCCGTGTGCGCAGGTTCGAATCCTGCCGGGGGCACTTCGCAGGAAGTGCCACACAGATCCCGTGATCAGCGGAAATGCTGAGAGCGGGGTCTTGTTGTGTGTGCGGGCGCGTGCCGGGGTGGGCGGCTGTGTGGCGAGGTCCGTGGACGAGGCGTGGACGGATCTTGGGGCGTTGGCGCAGGTGGGAACCGTGGCGATGGCGAGTGCCCGGTAGTGCCATGGGATCGCTCTGGCGAGCAGGCCGCCGGCGTAAGTGATGAAGCATCACCGCAGCCAAGGGTCGCGACGCGGGAGGCCCCGGGGAGCCTGCATGGGGTCTCTGTGTCGGGGCGGCTCACTCGTAGTCGCGGAGTGGAGCCGCATGGCGGGTGGTGCCGGGTGGTTACCCGGTTGCCGTAGGCGGCCTCGTCGCGTCGGTGTGGGTCGTTGGTGCTGGGTGTGGGTCGCAGGAGAGCTCGGTCCACCACTCCGGGGTGTCGCACTCGGCGAACGACCACTTCTCGGCCGAGTACTGATCGTCCGTACTGTCGGTGTACAGCTCGAGCCTGCCTTGCGGCGTCAGGTGGTAGTACTCGCGAATCGGGTCGCCCTCCACCGTAGGACGGGTCACCTTCAGTTCCGCGCCCTCGCCGTTCTTGAGGGCTCGCTGGAGGCAGGTGATCTCCCGCACCGCCATTTTCTGCATCTGCTCGCCCTGCTTCAGGCTCACCTCGCCACAGCTCGAAGACGCGGTTCTGGACTGCCAGCGTTCCTCGACCGGATCGTTCGGTGTGCCGCAACCGGCGGCCAGCAAGGACATCAGCGCTACCGCGACGAGCCGCGCGCGCATCGGAACAGCCGACGCGCGACCACGACGGGTTCTGCCTTGAGCCATCACGCCGCCCCCCTTTTCCTGGCCGTCAGACGTGGCTTCGGGGAAACCGGTTCCGTGCGCGTCGGGTGGCGGCGCCGAGGAAGCCCCCGGGGGGCGTGCGCCACGCCGAAAGCACGCCCGGCGGCCGTGGGGCGGCCGGGCGTCCTCGGGGTGGGGGGGTTACTTGACGTTGATCGCCGTCCAGGCGGAGGCGACCGCGTTGTACTGGGTGCTGCTCGCGCCGTAGAGGTCCTTGGCGGCGTTCAGGGTGGCCGTGCGGGCGGCCGCGTAGTTCGTCGTGGACGTCATGTACGTGGTCAGGGCCTTGTACCAGATCTTGTACGCCGCCTGGCGGCCGATGCCCGTGACCGTGGAGCCGTTCGACGTCGGCGAGTTGTAGGTGACGCCGTTGATCGTCTTCGTGCCGCTGCCCTCGGACAGCAGGTAGAAGAAGTGGTTCGCCGGGCCCGACGAGTAGTGGACGTCGAGGCGGCCGACCGACTTCGACCAGTAGTCGGCGGAGCCGCCGTCCTTGCTGGGCTTGTCCATGTAACGGAGCGGCGAGCCGTCGCCGTTGATGTCGATCTTCTCGCCGATGAGGTAGTCGCCCTTGTCCGACGCGTTGTTCGCGTAGAACTCGACCGACGTGCCGAAGATGTCGGAGGTCGCCTCGTTCAGGCCGCCGGACTCACCGCTGTAGCGGAGGTTCGCCGTGGAGGACGTCAGGCCGTGCGACATCTCGTGGCCGGCCACGTCCAGGGACGTCAGCGGGTGGGTGTTGCCGATGCCGTCGCCGTACGTCATGCAGAAGCACGAGTCGTCCCAGAAGGCGTTCACGTACGCGCTGCCGTAGTGGACGCGCGAGTAGGCGGCGACGCCGTCTCCGCGGATGCCGTTGCGGCCCAGCTCGTTCTTGTAGAAGTCCCAGGTCACGGCCGCGCCGTAGTGGGCGTCCGCCGCCGCCGTGGCGCGGTTGCTCGCGAGGCCGTTGCCCCACGTGTCCGTGGAGTTGGTGAAGAGGCTGCCGGTGCCCGACGTGCCGCCGTTCAGGTCGTACGTCTTGTGGCCGCCGCGCGCGGTGTCCGTCAGCGTGTACGAGGGGGCCGTGCCGAGCGTCACCTGCCCGCTGTACATCGTGTTGCCGACGCCGGTCTCGATCGCCTCGTCGGAGAAGAGCTCCTTGCCGGTGGTGGCGTCGGTGATGACGGTGCGTCGGCTCGGGGTGCCGTCGTGCTGGACGCCCGTGACGACGGTCTCCCAGGCCAGGACGGGCTTGCCGGTGGCCGCCCAGATCACCTTGCGGGCGCCGGACGCGGACTCCTGGGTGTTCGCGGCGGAGGCCAGGGCGGCCTTCTTCGCGGTGGCGGGCGTGACCGCGGCGGTGGTGCTCGCCACGGATATGCGGGCCTCGGTCGCCTTCGTGGTCGTGCGGGCGCCCGTCTTCTTCTGGTGCACGACGAGGTCGCCGCCGAGGACCGGGAGGCCCTGGTAGGTGCGCTCGTAGCGCGTGTGCACGGTGCCGTCCGCGTCCTTGACGACGTCGCGGGCGACCAGCTTCTCCTGGGCGGGCAGACCGATGGCGGCGGCGGTGGCGGTGGCCTCGCCCTGGGCCTCGTGGATGGCGGCGGCACGCTGGGGGCCGGACAGCTTGATCGCGGTGGCACCGGCCTCGCGCTGGGCATCGGCGCTGGCGGATCCGGTCTGGACTCCGACGACGACCATGGCGGCCGATGCGATGAGGGCGGCGGCGCGGGCGGTGGTACGGCGGTGCGAGGACTGCTGGCGGGTCACGCGGGCTCCTTCGCTGAAAAGCGTGGGGGTTGTGGGGGTGGGTGGTGCGGGTGTGAGCGTGCCAGCGAAGAAGTCTGTTTGACAGGTCTGCAACAAGAATTTGACCATGTGTTGTCCGAAGGACGACTAACTCTGTTCGTTATGCGGGGAGTTCGGGCGCTCTCGCGATCCTCCCTGCCCAGATTCGGGCAACACTGAGCCCCCCGGTGCAATCACCGGGGGGCTGTGGTCTTTCGGGCTGTCTGGTTGCCTTTGCGGGGAGTTGGAGGTCAGGCCGGGCGTCGCTTCTGCGCGGTCGTCTTGTGCGCGGCCGTCTTCTTCGTGGCCGTCTTCTTCGCCGCCGTCTTCTTCGCCGTCGCCTTCTTCGCCGTCGTCTTCTTCTCGGCCGTCTTCTTCTCGGCCGTCTTCTTCGCAGGCGTCGCCTTCGCCGTCTTCTTCGCCGCCCCGCGCGGCTTCAGCTCCGTCACCACCGCGTCCTCCCCGCGCGCCTCCCTCGCCGCCCGGACGCTGCTCTCCAGGGCCGCCATCAGGTCGATGACCCGGCCGCCCTCCTCCTCGCCCGGAGCCGGGGGCGCCACACCCTCCCCGCCCGCCGCCTTCGCCGCGATCATCTCCTCGACCGCCGTCCGGTAGTCGTCGTGGAGGGTGGTGATGTCGACCTCGCCCAGCGTGGCCATCAGCGCGTCCGCCAGGTCCAGTTCGGCCTCGCGCACCGTCACCGGCGTCTCCGGGGCGACGCCCTCCGGGGCCCGGATCTCGTCCGGCCAGAGCAGGCCGTGCATCGCGATCACGTCGTCCACGACCCGCAGCATGCCGAGCCGTTCCCGGCCCCTCAGCGCGTACTTCGCGAGCGCCACCCTGTCGCTGCGCTTCAGCGCCTCGCGGAGCAGGGTGTACGGCTTGGCCGCCGGCACGCCGTTCGCCGACAGGTAGTACGCGGCGTCCATCTGGAGCGGATCGATCTCGCCGGCCGGCACGAACGCGACGATCTCGATCGTCTTGGCGGTCGGCAGCGGCAGCGCGGCCAGGTCCTCGTCGGTGATCGGGATCATGGTCCCGTCGGCGTCCTCGTACGCCTTCCCGATCTCCGCCTGCGGGACCTCCTCCCCGTCCAGCTCGCACACCTTCTTGTAGCGGACCCGGCCGCCGTCCTCGGTGTGGATCTGGCGGAAGGAGACGGACCGGCTCTCGGTGGCGTTCACCAGCTTGATCGGGATGCTGACCAGCCCGAAGGATATGGCGCCGTTCCAGATGGATCGCACGTCTCTTCCCTTTCGAGTCGAATCACCCGTAAACGTGGGATTCTCATCGTATGACGCCGATCACAGAGGTGGAGGGGCGGCGCCTGGCGCTCAGCAACCTGGACAAGGTGCTCCACCCGGTCACCGGCACCACCAAGGGCGAGGTGCTCCACTACTACGCGACCGTCGGAGCCCTGATCCTGCCCCATCTGCGCGACCGCCCGGTGTCCTTCCTCCGCTACCCCGACGGCCCCGAGGGGCAGCTCTTCTTCACCAAGAATCCGCCGCCCGGCACACCCTCCTGGGTGAGGACCACCCCCGTGCCCCGCTCCGAGGACCCCCGGGCCCGCCAGGTGGTGATCGAGGACCTGCCCTCCCTCATGTGGGCCGCGAACCTCGTCGTGGAGTTCCACACGCCCCAGTGGCGCGCCTCCTCCCCCGCCGTCGCCGACCGGCTCGTGTTCGACCTCGACCCGGGAGCGCCCGCCGCGGTCGCCGACTGCTGCCGGGTCGCGCTCCACCTGCGCGAGCGGCTCCTGGCGGACGGCCTGGAGCCCTTCGCCAAGACCTCCGGCTCCAAGGGCCTGCACCTCCTCGTCCCGGTGGTGCCGACGCCGTCCCCGCGCGTCTCCGCGTACGCCAAGCGGCTCGCCGTCGAGGCGGAGGCGGCGCTGCCGGACCTCGTCACGCACCGGATGGCGCGGGCGCTGCGGTCCGGGAAGGTCTTCGTCGACCACAGCCAGAACGCCGCCGCGAAGACGACCGCCACCCCCTACACCCTGCGCGCGCGTGCCCGGCCCACCGTCTCGGCGCCCGTCACCTGGGAGGAGGTGGAGGCGTGCGCCGCCCTCGCCGACCGGGGCGGGCGGGGAGGCCTGGGCGGCCGTCCCGGTGGCCCCGGCGACCCCTCCGATCCCTCGGCGCTTGTCCTTCTCATGGGCGACATCGCGCCACGTATGGAGCAGTACGGGGACCTCCTGGCGCCCCTGTTCGCGCCCGAGCGCGCGGGAGCCGTGCCGTGAGCGGGGCCCCCGGGGCGGGCGTGGGCGGCGGGATCTCCGGAGCCGCCGGGCACGCCGCCGTCCCGCTGCTGCCTCCCGTCGACGTCATGCGGCCCCGGCCCGCCGACGAGATCCCGGCGCAGGCGGAGCCGCCCCGGGACCTCCAGTACTCCCTCAAGCTGGACGGCTTCCGCGCCCTGGCCTTCGTCCTCGACGCCGGGCGGGTCGTCCTCCAGTCCCGCTCCCGCCGGGACCTCGCGCCGGAGTTCCCCGGCATCGCCGCCCACCTCCGCGACCAGCTGCCGCCGGGGATCGTCCTCGACGGCGAGCTGTGCGCCTACCGGGACGGGCGGCTGAGCTTCACCGACCTGCTCCGCTCGCACGCCGACCGGGTCCGGGCCGGGGTGCCCGTCTCCTACGTCGCCTTCGACCTGCTCGCCGTCCCCGGGCGCGACGTACGGGCGCTGCCGCTCCGCGACCGGTGGGAGCTGCTCGGGGCGGCCCTGCGGGAGGCCGAGCCGCCGCTCCAGCGGGTCCTGGCCACCTCGGACGAGGAGACCGCGCGGGGCTGGTTCCGGGACCTGCGGGACGCGGGCGTGGAGGGGGTCGTCGCGAAGCGGCTCGACGCGCCCTACCGGGCGGGCTCCACCTGGGCCTGGCGCAAGGTCCGGCACTCCGACACGAGCGACGCCCTCCTGATCGGCCTCGTCGGGCCCCCGGAGCGGCCCCGGGCCCTGGTCGTACGGCTCCCCGACGGCAGCGAGCAGACCACCTCGCCCCGGCTGACCCCGGCGCAGTCGCGGCAGGTCGGCGAGCTGGCGGGCGAGCGCGCGGGTCCCCTCGCGGAGGATCCGGAGCACGGGCCGGTGCGTTGGGTCGACCCGCCGCTCCCGGTCGAGCTGCGCCAGGTCGCGGGGCGGCACGGGACACCGGCCTTCGTGCGGGTCCGGTCGGAGGGGTGACGCGGGGGACGACAACGGGGGGGACGACAGCGGGGGGGACGACAGCAGGGGGCGGACGACAGCAGGGGGGCGGACCAGGGGGTGCCACCGCTGGGCGGCCGGGGGACGACACGGGTGGGCCGGACCGGGGTCGACGGGGTCGACGGGGCCGACGGGGCGGAAGGCCTCGGCCGCGGTCCGGTCCGGGGGGGCGCGGCGGACGGGGCCGGCGGGGCGAGGCGGACGGGGTCGGCCGGGCGGTTCTCCACCGTTCATATACCGAGCGCAACTGCCCTGCTCCGCACCGTACATGGCGCAAAGAGACCGCAACAGGCGCCCCGGGCACGGCAGGTGTCGCCGGTTCGGCTTTGTTGTCGTTCCCGTGGTGCACACTTGCTGCCTGGCACAGCGCTCACGGGGAAGGCGGCCTGGCAATGCTGACGGGGATCGAGGAGGTCGACTGGGCCTCGTTGGGGCATGCGTACGGCCCCGCGGACGACGTGCCGGAGCTGCTCCGAGGGCTCGCCTCCGCCGACCCCGCGGAGCGCGAGACCGCACTCGACGGCATGTACGGGGCGGTGCACCACCAGGGCGACGTCTACGACTCGACGCTGGCCTGCATCCCCTTCCTCCTCGAACTGGTCGCCGACCCCGGCGTCCAGGACCGGGGCTCCCTCGTCGAGCTCCTCACCAGCATCGGCGGCATCGAGCTCGACGACGACGAGGAACTGGACGAACTCGGCGCGGAGGACGAGGAGTTCATCCCCGCCGCCAACTACGCGATGGCCGCCGCCGCCATCGCCGCGGGGGCCGACGTCTTCCTCGGGCTCGTCTCGGACGCCGATCCCGAGGTGCGGCTCGCGGCGCCGTGCGCGCTCGCCTCCCTGCACCCCGAGCCCGCCCGGGTGCTGACCCTGCTGCGGGAGCGGCTCACCGTCGAGCGGGACACCGAGGTGCGGCTCGCCCTGGTGGCCGCCGTCGGGCGGATCGCCCTGCGGCACGCCGCCCTGCGCACCGAGACCGTCGACTGGCTCGACTGGCTCGCCCGCGCCGCCCACGACCCCGGGCTCCGGCTCGCCGCGCTCGCGCAGCGGGCGCGCTGCGCGCCCGGTGACATTCCGGACGATGTCGTGCCGTGGGTGACGGGGCTCCTGGAGGAGATCAGGACCTCGGCGAGCGGGCCGGCCGTCCCGGGCGGCGAGCGCGCCGCGACGCCGACCCTCATAGGACAGGTCCGCGAGCTGCTGGAGGAGCATGCCGCCGGCCGGCCCGCGCCGTGGACCGAGGAGCTGCTGCGGACCCTGCACGCCGCGCTCGACGACCGGGTCGACGACCGGATCGCCCTGATCGTCGCGCAGCTGCGCAGCCCGGACTGGGGACAGCGCTCGGACGCGATCTGGTTGTGCGGCGGTCTGATACGGATCTGGCGCGGGCGGTACGAGGAGGTCGTCCGGCTCGTGGGCGCGCAGCTCCAGGACCCCGAGCCCCGGCTCCGGGAGGCCGCCACGTCCTTCCTGGAGCGGGTCTTCGAGCTGGGCGCGCCCGCCGCCGACGCGCTGGCGGCGCGCCTGGCCGCGGTGCCGTCCACCGCTCCCCCCCGCCCGAACCAGGCCTTCGTCGGCCGGTCCGGGCGGGACGGGGCGCTGCTCGCGCTGGCCCGCGCCGGGGACACCCGCGCGGTCCCGCTGCTGGCCCGCGCCCTGGAGGAGCCCGAGGTGCGGCGCGAGCTGCTGTACGCCATGGACGGCCTCGGCCCGTCGGCGGCGATCCTCGCGCCGCTGCTGCGGCGCCGGCTTGCGGAGGTGGAGCTCGACGAGCGGCTGTACGACCGCGCGGCGCCGCTGCTGTACGCCCTGGCGGCCGTGCGGGGCGCCCAGGCCCTGCCGGAGGTGCTGCGGGTGCTGCGCGGGGCGCCGGCGCACCGGCGGGACTGGGTGCGGGAGGCGGCGCTGCGGACCCTGACCGCCTTCGGGCCCGCCGCCCGGGAGGCCGTACCGGACCTGCGAAGACTCCTGGCCGCCGAGTCGGCTGCGGTCGCCACGGCGGCCGCGCGGGCCCTGTGGGCGGCCGAGGGGGACCGGGGGGACGTGCTGCCGGCCCTGGAGCGGTGGCTGCGGCCGGGTGCGGCGGCCACGGACTGGGCCGCCGCGGCACAGGCGCTCGGCGAGATCGGCCCGGCGGCGGCCTCGGCGGCCCCCGCCCTGCTGCCCGGCCTGGCCTCGCGGGACCTGTGGGTGCGGGTGCGCGGCGCGGCGGCGCTGTGGCGGGTGTCCGGCGACGCGTCGACGGCGCTGCCGGTGCTGCTCGCGGCCTGGGAGGAGAACCGGCACGCGCGCGTGGACATCGCGGAGTGCCTGGCGGAGATGGGCCCGGCGGCCACCGACGCGCAGCTGGTGATCCTCACGGAGCTGACCCGCAGGCGCCGCCACAACGCCCGTGAGGGTGCGTCCGGCAGCCATGACATCCATGTCGACGAGAAGCTCCTGACCCTCTGCCGGGCGGCGCTGGCGCGGATGGAGCGCGGGGGGTTCTAGTCACCTTCGGGACGCCCTGAAGAAACGTTCCGGACACCCGCCCCGGACACCCGCCCCGGGCGCACGTACCGGGGACATTCCGGGGCGCGATGTTCCGGGGGGAGTTGCGGGGGGGGGTCCAGGGGGCGGGATCCGGGAGACGGTCCGCACGGCACCCCACCCCCGAGGGACCCCGGTGCGGTCCGGACCACACCGGGCCCGCGCAAGCCCACAGCGATCAGGACCGCACCCCGCCGGCCGCCGCCACGAGACCCCCGTCGGTCCCATGATCATCGGATGATGAGACAAAAAGGACTTCACTCCGCATAAGGTCTACTGGGAGCCGGGTGAGCCGACCCCCCGCCGAACGACCACCGAGGAGCAGGAGCAGAGTGAGACCGCGCGGAGTCCGGAGCGCCGCGGGCGTGGCCCTGTGCGCGCTCGGTCTCGCCGTCGTGCTCACCGGCTGCGGCGGCCGCGAGGGCGGGCTCAGGAGCGCCGGTCCCACGCCCACCGCCGTGGGACCCGTCCGGCTCTGGCCCGATCTGCCGCCCGCCACGAACCCTCCGATCGACTACGGCGAGTCCGACACCCAGCGCGTCCCCGGCGTCGAGGTCCCCGACAACGACGTCCGCTCCGTCGACCCGGTGGCGGTCGTCCGCGCCGAGGTGCGCGCCCACCCCGACGCCCGCTCCGGAGCGGACGGCCTGTACGCGGAGACCGCCCGGGCGATCGAGGCCTGCGGCACGGCCCCCGCCGCCTGCCCGGTCATGCGGCCGTACTACCGCGACCTCACCGGCAACGGCCGGGACGAGCTCATCGTCGGGATCCGGATGCCGGACCAGCAGGTCGCGGTGCGGGTCTACCTCGCCGAGAACGGCGGCCTGACCCGGATCATGTCCACCGTCGACCAGGTCATCAGCGTGGAGCTGGCCGGCCGGGCGCTGATCCTGCGGGTCGGTTCCGCGGGGATCCCCGGGTACGAGTACCGGACCGCCTGGACCTGGGACGAGGAGCAGGGCAGCATGCTGCCCACCCGGGACGAGATCATCCGGGTGAAGCCGCCCGGCACGGGCCCCTCGACGGTCCCCGCGCCCCGCCTGGTGAGCCCGACGCCCGTCCCGCCGCGCACCCCCGCGCCCGCGCCCTCGCCCGCGCTCCCCGAGGCGACGCCGTGAGGACGCCGCGGCGGCCCGCCTGGACCGCGACCCTGACCTGGAAGGCCGCGCTCTTCATCGCGGTGATGTGCTGCGCCCTCGCCGCGCTGCTCGGCGTCCTCGTCCATGTGTCGGTGGCCGGCCAGACGGTGAGCGACTCCCGGGACAAGGCCCTGACGCGGCTCACCGAGGTCAGCGGGCTGTACGAGGCGGGCGAGCCGCTCCCCCGGTTCGCCGGTGTGGATCCGCCGGGCCTCCCGGCCTCCCTCCGGGCGCTCGCCGCGCGCGGGGAGCGCGGCACGGCGGTCACGGAGTACGAGGGCCGGCCGACGATGTGGGCGGCCGGGCCGGCGGACGGCCGGGCCCTCGCCGTCCGCCTCGACTACACGCAGAGCGCCGAGACGATCGACGCGCTCGACCGGTCGATCCTCGGCTCCTCCGTGCTGGCGATCGGGGCCACCCTGCTCGTCGGCGTCTTCGCCGTCACCCGGGTCACCCGTCGGCTGCACCTCACCGCGCAGGTGGCCCGCCGGATCAGCGCCGGCGACCTCGACGCGCGCGTGGACGATCCCCGGACGAAGGACCCCTCGCGCCCGCAGGACGAGGTGGCCACGGTCTCCGGGGCGCTCGACACCATGGCCTCCTCGCTCCAGCGCAAGCTGCAGACCGAGCAGCGGTTCACCGCCGACGTGGCGCACGAGCTGCGGACCCCCCTGACGGGCCTCTCGGCCGCGGCCGAGCTGCTGCCGGAGGGGCGGCCCTCGGAGCTCGTACGGGACAGGGTGCGGGCGATGCGCGGGCTGACCGAGGACCTCCTGGAGATCTCGCGGCTCGACGCCCGCACCGAGACCGTGGACCTGGCGGTGCACGAGCTCGGGCCGCTCGCCGAGCGGGTGGTGCGCGCCTCCGGCACGGACACCGAGGTGCGGGTCGTGCGGGACGCGACGGTGGAGACGGACCGGCGGCGGGTGGAGCGGGTCCTCGGCAATCTGGTGGCCAACGCGCACCGGCACGGGGCACCGCCGGTGGTGGTCACGGTCGACGGCCCGGTGGTCTCGGTGCGGGACCACGGACCGGGCTATCCGGCGTACCTCCTGGAGTCGGGGCCGCAGCGGTTCCGTACCGAGAGCGGGGGCAAGGGACACGGTCTCGGGCTGACGATCGCGGTGGGGCAGGCGGAGGTGATCGGCGCCGAGCTGGTCTTCGCCGGAGCCCCGGACGGGGGCGCCGAGGCCCGGCTGCGGCTGCCGGAGTACGTGCGGCTCGCGCCCTCCGACACGGAGGAGTAGCCGCCACACCGTCGGCCCCCGACGCGGAGGAGGGACCGCACACCGTCGACCCTCCGACACGGAGGCGGGACCGCACGCCGTCAGCCCTCCGGCACGGAGGAGCGACGGCACACCGTCACACAAAAGGGACATAGGGCATACCGCTTGCTACGTTGCGGCCATGACCGCACCACGGCGCCCGGACGCACCCCCGCCCGGCATCCGTGTCCCGAAGCGGCGCGGCGTGGAGCTGTCGCTCCTGATCGGCGCGGTCCTGATCTCCGTCCTCGGTTACGCGGAGGTCGGCCTCGCCCGCAGCGGCGCCGTGCCGCCCGACGCCGCGCGCTACGGGGCGGGGCTCGGGCTCCTCGCGCTGGTCGCGCATCTCGCGGTCCGGTTCCGCGCCCCCTACGCCGATCCCCTGCTGCTGCCCATCGCGGTCCTGCTCAACGGCCTCGGCCTGGTGCTGATCTACCGCCTGGACCTGGAGACGCCCAAGGACCAGGCGGCGGCGACGCAGCTGGTCTGGTCGACGCTCGGGGTGGCGCTGTTCATCGTGGTCGTCGCGCTGCTGCGCGACCACCGCACGCTCCAGGGCTACGCGTACGTGTCGGTGGCCGCCGCGCTCGGCCTGATGATCCTTCCGATCTTCTTCCCCGCGGTGAACGGGGCCAAGATCTGGATCAGGGTCGACGGGCTGTCCTTCCAGCCGGGCGAGTTCGCCAAGATCCTGCTCGCCGTCTTCTTCGCCGCCTACCTCGCCGCCAACCGCAACGCGCTCGCGTACACCGGCCGCCGCATCTGGAGGTTCCAGTTCCCGACGGGCCGGGTCCTCGGGCCGATCGTGGCCATCTGGCTGCTGAGCGTCGGCGTCCTCGTCCTGGAACGCGACCTGGGCACCTCGCTGCTCTTCTTCGGCCTCTTCGTGATCATGCTGTACGTGGCGACCGGCCGGACCGGCTGGATCGCGGTCGGCCTCGTCCTGGCCTCCGCCGGGGCCTTCCTCGTCGGCTCGCTCGAACCGCACGTCCACAGCCGGGTGCAGGACTGGCTCGACCCCTTCGCCTCCATCCGCGCGGGTGACGGACCGGGGCAGCTCGCCCAGTCGCTCTTCGCCTTCGCCGCGGGCGGGATGCTCGGCACCGGGCTCGGCCTCGGCCATTCCGTCCTCATCGGCTTCGCCGCCAAGTCCGACTTCATCCTGGCGACGGCCGGCGAGGAGCTGGGCCTGGTCGGCCTCACCGCGCTCTTCCTGCTGTACGCGCTGCTCGTCGCCCGCGGCTACCGCGCCGGGCTGTCGCTGCGCGACCCGTTCGGGCGGCTCCTCGCGATCGGCCTCGCCTCGATCGTGGCGCTCCAGGTCTTCGTCATCGCGGGCGGGGTGATGGGCCTGATCCCGCTGACCGGCATGGCGATGCCGTTCCTCGCCCAGGGAGGCTCTTCCGTGGTGACCAACTGGGTGATCGTCGCCCTCCTCATCCGGGTCAGCGACTCGGCCCGCGCACCCCAGCCGGACGACGCGGACACCGGGGAGCTCAGCCGCATCGGGGAGGGCGCGCGGTGACCGGGCCCGCCCGCACGTCGGGAGGCGCGCGGTGATCCGGTACATCCGGAGGGCCGCCGCCCTCTGTCTGATCCTCCTCGTCGCGCTGCTCGTGAACGCCGCCCGGGTGATGGTCTTCGAGGCCGAGTCCCTGGACGACGACCCGGCCAACCGCCGCATCGCGATCGACCGGTACGCGAAGCCGCGCGGCGAGATCGTCGTGGACGGGACGCCGGTGACCGGCTCCCGGGACAGCGGGCAGCAGCTCCGCTGGGAACGGACCTACACCCGGGGGCCGTTGTACGCGCCGCTGACCGGCTACGCCTCCCAGACGTACGGCACGACGCTCGTCGAGAACGCCGAGGACGACATCCTCGCGGGCACCGACCCGATGCTCGCACCGCTGCCCCTCTGGGACGACCTCACCCGGGGGCGGCAGCCCGGCGGCGACGTGCTGACCACGATCCGCGCCCCGATGCAGGAGGCGGCGTTCCGGGGGCTCGACGGGAAGCGGGGCGCGGTCGTGGCGGTCGAGCCGTCCAGCGGCCGGATCCTGGCGCTGGTCAGCTCGCCCTCGTACGACCCGGGGGTCCTCTCCGGGACGGGCCGGGGGGTCGAGGACGCCTGGCGGCGGCTCAACTCCTCGCCGAACCAGCCGATGCTGAACCGGGCGCTGCGGCAGACGTACCCGCCGGGCTCCACCTTCAAGATCGTGACGGCGGCGGCGGCCCTGGACGCGGGGGTGGTGCGGGACGTGGAGGCGCCGACGGACACTCCGGACCCGTTCGTGCTGCCCGGCACCCGGCAGGTCCTGCCGAACGAGGCGAAGGGCTGCGGCGACGCCTCCCTCGCGTACGCGATCCAGTGGTCCTGCAACACGGTGATGGCCGGGCTCGGGGTGCAGGTGGGTCTCACGGGGATGGTCGACGCGGTCCAGCGGTTCGGCTTCAACGACGCGGGGCTGCGGGTGCCGTCCTGGGTGGCCAAGTCCAACTTCGACCGGGAGATGAGCCCGGACCAGCTGGCGCTGTCGTCGATCGGGCAGTTCGACACGACGGCGACGCCGCTGCAGATGGCGATGGTGGCGGCGGCCGTCGCCAACAACGGGGAGATCGCCCAGCCGTACCTCGTCGACCGCACGACGACCTCCGGCGGCACGACCGTGGACCGGACGGGCCGCCGCAGCTACCGGCAGGCGATGAACCCCGCGACGGCGATGCAGCTCCAGCGGCTGATGCTGCGGGCCGTGGAGGAGGGCACGGGGACGAACGCGGCGATCCCCGGGGCCCGGGTGGGCGGCAAGACGGGCACCGCCCAGCACGGCTTCGGCAACACCGGCACCCCGTACGCCTGGTTCATCGCCTGGGCGCAGGCGGAGGACTCGGCCCGGCCGGCGGTCGCGGTGGCGGTCGTCGTCGAGGACGCGGAGGCCGCCCGTACGGACATCAGCGGGGGCGGCAGCGCGGCGCCGGTCGCGAAGGCCGTGATGGAGGAGGCGCTGAGGCTGGAGGCGGAGGCGCGGAACCCGTAGCCGGGTCCGCCGGGGCCCCGGCCGCGGGGATGTCAGCCGATCGGCTTGAGGATCTCGGCGCGGATCCTGACCGTCTTCTCGGCGAGTGCGGCCAGGTCGATGTCCTTCGGGTCGGCCGTGGCCTCCCCGGCACCGACGACGGCGACGGCGGCGGCGGTGTTCTCGTCGCCCCAGGCGCACATGGGCAGCGTCGTCGCGCCGAGTCCGCTCTTCGACGTGGTGACCTGGCAGCTGACGGTCACGTCGTACCCGGCGGGGGTGAAGTCCCTGGGCTTCACGGCGAGCGTGGAGCCCTTGTCGGTGGCGGCCCCCCTGAGGATGGACGAGCGGGTGGTACCGGGGCTCTTGATCTGCCCGTACAGCCCGGAGAGGACGAGGACGGACCCGTCCTTGCCGCTGTACTGCCCGACCGCCGCCTTCGCGTTCTTCACGGTGAGGTCGGGGGTGTCCTCGATCTCCTTGCCCTGGGTGTCGGAGAGGTCGGAGACGAGGGTGAACTCGCCGCCGAGGACGGTCTTCGGGACGACCAGCCTGTTCCTCGCCTCGGGGAAGGGACCGGTGAGGCCGTCGAGCCCGGCCTTGACCCCGTAGCCGATGCCGCCGACCACGACCAGGGCCCCGAGGACGATGCCGACGATCGCTCCGGCCGACAGCTTCTTCTTCGGCGGGGGACCCAGGGGCGGCTGCCCCCAGGCTCCCGCGCCCGACCCGGGGTACTGCGGCGGGACGCCGTGCGGCGGGTACCCCTGCGGAGCCCCGAAGGCGCCGGGCTGCGGCGGGACCGGTACGGGACCGCCGTACGGCGGGTGGGGCGGCGGACTCTGCGGGGGCGGAGGCATGCTCATGACGGCACGCTACGTCACCCCTGTGACACCTCCGCCGCCCCCTCCTCGATCGCCGCCTCCACCTCGGCGACCCGCTCGGCCTCCTCCGCCGCGAAGCGTTCGCGGTCCAGGGCCTCCGCGATCTCCTCGTCCTGACGCATCAGCAGGTCCAGGTTGGAGTCGCCCAGGTCGAAGACGCCCATGTCGAGGTAGGCCTTCTGGAGGCGTGCGCCCCAGAGGCCGATGTCCTTGACGCACGGGACGATCCGGCTGAAGAGGAGCTTGCGGAAGAGGTGCAGGAACTCGCTCTGCTCGCTGAGCTCCTCGGCCTCCTTCCTCGGGATGCCGAAGTTCTCCAGGACCTCCACTCCGCGCAGCCGGTCGCGCATGAGGTGGCAGCCCTCGATGACGAACTCCTCGCGCTCGCGGAGCTCGGCGTCGGTCAGCTGCCGGTAGTAGTCGCGCAGTGCCATCCGGCCGAAGGCCACGTGCCGGGCCTCGTCCTGCATCACGTACGCGAGGATCTGCTTCGGCAGCGGCTTGTCGGTGGTGTCGCGGATCATGCCGAAGGCGGCGAGGGCGAGCCCCTCGATCAGGACCTGCATGCCGAGGTAGGGCATGTCCCAGCGGGAGTCGCGCAGGGTGTCGTCGAGGAGGCCCTGGAGGTTGTCGTTGACCGGGTAGAGCATGCCGATCTTCTCGTGGAGGAAGCGGCCGTAGATCTCGGCGTGCCGGGCCTCGTCCATGGTCTGGGTGGCCGAGTAGAACTTGGCGTCCAGGTCGGGGACGGACTCCACGATCCGGGCGGCGCAGACCATGGCGCCCTGCTCGCCGTGGAGGAACTGGCTGAACTGCCAGGAGGAGTAGTGCCGGCGCAGGTCGCCCTTGTCCTTCTCGGTCATCTTCGCCCAGTGGCGGGTGCCGTGGAGGGTGAGGACCTCATCGGGGGTGCCGAGCGGGTCGTACGGGTCGACCTCGATGCCCCAGTCGATCCGGGTGGCACCGTCCCACTGCTTGTCCTTGCCCTTCTGGTAGAGGGCGAGGAGGCGCTCGCGGCCGTCGTCGTAGTCCCAGGAGAAGCGGGCCGCTCCGGCGGCGGGCACCTCCCAGACGGGTCCGGCGGGGGCGTTCACGTAGAGGTCGTGCGTCGACACTGACGACTCCTTCCGTCCGTTTCCAGCAGGCTCACACGGTGGTAGACGGATCGTCAACAAGTCGTACGGAGGCGATTGCCGGACCGGGAGGCCCTCCCCGGGGCCACGCGCCCCACGGGGAGCCGCCGCGCGGTTACGCTGCGGTCCATGACGAGCGCCGCCACCCCCGCGTACCGCAGGCTCAGCGTCGAGGAGCGGCGCGGGCAGCTCCTCGACACCGCCCAGGGGCTCTTCGCCCACCGGGCACCCGAGGACGTCTCGCTCGACGACGTCGCCGAGGCGGCCGGCGTCTCGCGGCCCCTCGTCTACCGCTACTTCCCCGGCGGCAAGCAGCAGCTGTACGAGGCGGCCCTGCGCTCCTCCGCCGACGCCCTGAACCGCTGCTTCGCCGAGCCGCGGACCGGACCGCCCACCGAGCGGCTCGGCCGGGTGCTCGACCGGTACCTGGCCTTCGTCGACGAGCACGACGCCGGGTTCAGCGCCCTGCTCCGCGGTGGCAGCGTCGCCGAGACCTCCCGGACCACCGCGATCGTGGACGAGGTCCGGCGGGCCGCGGCCGAGCAGATCCTCGTCCACCTCGGGGCGGGGCGGCCGGGACCCCGGCTCGGGATGCTCGTCCGGACGTGGATCGCCGCCGTCGAGGCGGCCTCGCTCATCTGGCTCGACGAGGAGAAGCGGCCGCCCGCGCGCGCGTTGCGGGAGTGGCTCGTCGACCATCTCGTCGCCCTGCTCGCGGCGACCGCGGCGGGCGACGAGGAGACGGCGGACGTCGTACGGCGACTGCTCGCGCAGGAGACGCCCGACGGACCGGTCGCGACGCTGGCCCGCCGGGTGATCCCGGTGCTGGACGAGGCGGCGCACCTGCTCTGACCCGGCGGGCCGGGAGAGACTGTGGGGGTGAAGAGCGAGAACACCTCCTTCCGCGGCGGCCCCCTCGACGGCCGGACCCTGCCGATCCTGCTCGGCCCGATCGGCCACCCCCCGAAGTGGTACGAGATCCCGGTCCCGGCGCACGACGGGCACCCGCCGACCCTGCACACGTACCGGCGCGAGCCCTCGGGCTACACGAAGCGGCTCGGGCTCCAGCGCGGCTGGATCTACGTGTACGCCCCCGAGGGGCGGGAGCGGCGGGAGGTGCGGTGGCCGTGGTCGAAGCCGGCCCCGAGGCCGAACGGGTGACACGGCGAGGCGCGCCCCGATTCATACGGTAATCGGATGAAGTGAGCCGTCATCATCCCCGTGGAGGTGGTGACGTGACGCGAAGGCTGCCGCACGCGGTGCGCTCGGTCCGCTCGGTCCGCCCGGGGGCGCTCGCCACGGCGACGGCGCTCACGGGACTGCTCACAGGGCTGCTGACGGGCCCCCCGCCCGCCACGGCCGCGGCCCCGGACCCACCCGTGGACCCGCCCGCGGAGGCCCCCGTCGCCTGGGCGGACCCGTCGGCGGAACCGGTGGGACCGGTGGACCCCGCGACGCAACCGGTGGACCCGTCGACGGAAGCGGTGAACCCGTCGGCGGGACCCTTGGATCCCTCCCTCCCGGAGGCCACGACCCCCTCCCCCACGGCCGCGCCCCCGGGAGAGGGCGACGCCACCGCGCCCCCCGCCGAAGGGACCACCGCCCCGGCCGCGCCCCCCGCCGAGGACGACGCCGGCGCGCTCCCGCCCCCCGGCGGGGACTCCGTCGGCGCGCTGCTCACCCGGCTGCGGACGGTCTACCGGCAGGCCGAGGAGGCGACCGAGCGGTACAACGCGGCCGAGGAGGCGCTGAAGCTCCAGGCCGCCGACACGAAGAAGGTCACCGCGCGGCTCACGGCCGCGCGGACCGCCCTCGCCGAGGGCCGTGCCGCGGCCGGACGGATCGCCCGGGACCAGTACCAGGGCCGGTCCGAGATCTCCTCGTACCTGCGGCTGCTCTTCGCCGCGGACCCCCAGTCGGCCCTGGACGAGGGGCATCTGATGGCCCGCGCGTCCCGTGAACGCGTCACCGCCGTCACCCGGCTCACGAGCGCCGAGCGGCAGGCGGGCAGCCTCGCGAGCGCCTCCCGCAAGGCGCTCGACCGGCAGCAGGGGCTCGCCTCGGCACAGCGCCTGCGGCGCGACGAGGTGCGGGCCAGACTGCTCGACGTGGAGAAGCTGCTCGCCGGCCTGTCGCCGGAGCAGCTGACCCGGCTGACCGAGCTCGAACGCGTCCAGACCGCCGGGGCGCAGCGCGAGCTGCTCGACTCCGGGGTCCTGGACGGCGCGCGCACCCCGTCACGGGCGGGCGCGGAGGCCCTGCGCTTCGCGGTGGAGCAGATCGGCAAGCCGTACGAGTGGGGGGCGGAGGGCCCGGAGGCGTACGACTGCTCGGGGCTGACGCAGCAGGCCTGGGCGGCGGCCGGCCGGGAACTGCCGAGGACCAGCCAGGAGCAGTGGGCGAGCCTGCCCCGGGTGCCGCTCGCCGAGCTCCGCCCGGGCGATCTGGTGGTCTACTTCCCGGGCGCGACCCATGTGGCGCTCTATCTCGGCGAGGGCCTGGTGGTGCAGGCGCCGCGCCCCGGCGGGAAGGTGAAGGTCTCACCGCTCGCGGCGAACCCGGTGCTCGGGGCCGTACGGCCGGATCCGGGGGGAACGGCCCTGGAGGCGTACAGCCCGCCGACGCTCCCCGAGGGAGCCAGGGACGGCGGCGACGAGGGATACGACCGGAGCTGAACTCCCGTGCCCCGCACCCCTCTTGCCTTCATGCGTAATATCCAAGAAGCTACCGGAGTCCTTACCGCAGGTCGATCGCCGCCGGTGCTCGACGACCCGGACACGGAGCTCCGCCATGCCCAGAACGCTTCCGGACACCCGGCCCCAACGCGCCCTCGCCACCTCCAACTTCGTCAACGCCGTCGGCAGCGGGCTCTTCCTGACCGCCGGTGTCCTGTACTTCACCCAGGCCGTGCGGCTCCCGGCGGCCGCCGTGGGTCTCGGGCTCGGCATCGCCGGGCTCCTGTCACTCGCCGTGGGCATCGCCGTGGGGCACCTCGCGGACCGGCGCGGGGCGCGGGGGGTCTACGTGGCCACCCTGACGGTGCAGGCGTTCGCCACGGCGGCCTTCGTCCTCGCCGACAGCTTCTGGCCGTTCGTGCTGGCCGTCTCCACGGCCACCGGCGCGAAGGCGGCGGGACTCGCCGCCCGGGCGCCGCTCATCCGGCACCACGGAGGGGACCGGCCCCAGGAGTTCCGCGCGTACCTGCGGGCCGTGACCAACGTCGGCATCTCCGTCGGCGCCCTCCTCGCGGGGTGGGCGGTGCAGGTCGGCACGCTCGGCGCGTACCAGGTCCTCGTGGCCGGGAACGCGTGCGCGTTCGCGGCCTCGGCCGCGGTCCTGTTCCTGCTGCCGCCGGTCGCCCCCGCTCCCGCCGCCCGCGGCCCCCGGTGGATCGCGCTGCGGGACCGCCCCTATCTGGCGCTCACCGCACTCGACGGCGTGATGGCGATCCAGTTCAAGGTGCTCACCGTCGCGATCCCGCTCTGGCTCGTGGGGTCCACCACCGCCCCGCACTGGCTCGTCTCCGGCACGATGCTCGCCAACACCGTCCTGGTCGTCGGCCTCCAGGTGCGGGCGAGCCGCGGCGTCGACTCGCCCCGGGCCGGCGGCCGCGCCTACCGGCGGGCCGGGGCGGCCTTCCTGGTCTCCTGCGCCCTCGTCTCGCTCTCCGCGGGGACGCCCGTCGCGGTCGCGGTCGTCCTGCTCCTGACCGCCGTGGTCGTCCACACGGTCGGCGAGCTGTGGCACGCGGCGGGCGGTTTCGAGGTGTCGTACGCGCTCGCGCCGCCTCACGCCACCGGCCAGTACCTGGGCGTCTTCGGCCTGGGCGCGGGCCTCTCCGAGGCGCTCGGCCCCGGCCTGCTCATCGCCCTCTGCATCGGCTGGGGGCGCCCGGGCTGGTTCGCCGTGGGCGCCCTCTTCGCGGTGACCGGCCTGCTGGCGCCGCTCGCGGTCCGCCGTGCGGAGGCCGGCTACGCGAAGAGCGCGAGGACACCGATCACCCAGACCGCCAGGAAGGCGACGGTCCCGGCCAGGCAGCCGAGGCCGGCCAGTACGCCCGCGACCGTCCAGCCGCCGCCGTCCGGCGCCCGCTCCTCGTCCGCGTCCTCCCCGTAGGAGGCGGCGTCGTCCCAGTCGACCGGTCACCCCAGCTCCGCGACGCGGGCGGCGCGCACCGCCGCCAGCCGTCCCTCGGCGAAGGCGGTGGCGGCGAGCGCCTCGGGCCCGCGCCACGCGAGGGCCCTCATCCGCCGCGCGGGAGAGGCGTACCGCTCCTCGAAGGCGGCAGTCTCCTCCGGGCACCGGTCCTCTTCGAGGTACCCCCAGCGCCCCGCCTCGGCCGCGTCCCCGTACAGCCGGTACACCTCGGCGAGCCGGCGGCGCAGCGTCAGGTCGTACGGGAACGAGGAGACCAGCCCGCGCAGCCGCTGACGCGCCATGGGCACACGGCCCGCGGCGAGGTCCGCGTCCACGCGGGAGAGGGTGTTCTGCTGGGACATGCCCTCATGATCGGCTCCGGGGGCCCGCCGCATCCACCGGATTCGGCCCGGTCAGCTCCCGGCGACCGAGGCCAGGTAGGCGTTCGTCTTCTCCTCCTCGAAGAAGAAGTGCTCGAAGTCGGCCGGGTCGTCGAAGCCGTTCGCGAAGCGGTCGGCGACGGGCTGGAGCTGGCCGGCCGCGCCGAGGAGGTTCAGGACGTGCTCCGGCGGGGGCGCCAGCATCGCGTTCGTCCACTTGGTGACGTGCTGGGCCGTCTTCCAGTAGCGGTCGAACGTGCCCCGCATCCACTCCTCGTCGAAGGGCCCGTCGCCCTGCTCGACGATGGCGGCGAGGTACGCGGCGGCGCACTTGGACGCCGAGTTGGAGCCCTGGCCGGTGATCGGGTCGTTGGCGACGACGACGTCGGCGACACCGAGCACCAGGCCGCCTCCGGGGAGCCGGCCGACGGGGTTGCGGACGGTCGGCGCGTACCGGCCGGCGAGGGTGCCGCCCGCGTCGGTGAGCTCCACCTTGGTCGCCCGCGCGTACTCCCAGGGCGTGAACTTCTCCATCAGCTCCAGCGTCAGCGCCAGGTGCTCGGAGGGGTCCTTGACGCCCCGGAACACGTCGAGCGGGCCGCCCGGGACGCCCTCCCAGAAGAGGATGTCGGCGCGGCCGCCGGTGGTGAGGGTCGGCATGACGAAGAGCTCGCCGACGCCGGGGACGACGTTGCAGCGCACCGCGTCGAAGTCGGGGTGCTCGGGGCGCGGGCCGAGGCCGTGGACGTACGCGACGGCCAGGGCGCGCTGCGGCTCGCTGTACGGCGACCGGGACGCGTCACGGCCGAACATGGAGACCAGCTCGCCCTTGCCGGCGGCGACGAGCACCAGGTCGTAGCCGCGGGCGAAGTAGTCGAGGTCGCCGACCGCCGCGCCGTGGATCACGAGCTGGCCGCCGCGCTGGACGAAGGTGTCCATCCAGCCGGCCATCTTCACGCGCTGGTCGACGGACTGGGCGAACCCGTCGAGCTTCCCCACCCAGTCGATCAGGCGGCCCGAGTCGGGACCCGCGACGGAGACGCCGAGGCCCTCGATGCGCGGGGCCTGGGACTCCCAGAAGTTGAGGCCGAGGTCCCGCTCGTGCTGGAGGGCGGTGTCGAACATGCACTGGGTGGACATGACCCGGCCGTTGCGGATCTCGTCCGCGGTCCGGTTCGACATGAGGGTGACCTCGTACCCCTGCGACTGGAGTCCGAGGGCGAGCTGCAGGCCGGACTGGCCGGCGCCGACTATGAGTATCTTCCGCATGGGCGGGGCTCCTGGGCGTGACGGGTCGAACGGTGTCGAGCTGATCGGGAGGGGCGGGCTATTCGGGCGTGGCGTCGAGGGCGTGCGCGACCATCGCGAGCAGGCTCTCGACGACGCTGTACCGCTTGCGCGCGTCCATGATCACCACGGGCACGTGCGCGGGCACGGTCAGGGCCTCCCGGACGTCCTCCGCCTCGAACAGCTCCGTGCCCTCGAAGTGGTTGACCGCCACGATGTACGGCAGCCCGCAGCTCTCGAAGTAGTCGAGCGCGGGGAAGCAGTCGGTGAGCCGGCGGGTGTCGGCGAGCACGATCGCCCCGATCGCCCCGCGCACCAGGTCGTCCCACATGAACCAGAAGCGCTGCTGCCCCGGCGTGCCGAAGACGTACAGCACCAGGTCGTTGTCGAGGGTGATCCGCCCGAAGTCCATCGCCACCGTGGTGGTGAGCTTGTCCGGGGTGGCGCTGAGGTCGTCGGTGTCCTCGCTCGCCCGGGTCATCAGCGCCTCGGTCTGGAGCGGGGTGATCTCCGAGACGGCGCGGACGAAGGTGGTCTTGCCGACGCCGAACCCGCCCGCGACGACGATCTTCGTGGCGATCGGCGCGCGGGTGAGGTCGAGCTGCCAGTCCTGGGCGCCCTCTTCGGTGTCGGGCACGGGATCCTCGGGACCCGGCTGGGCGGGGATGCCGGCGAACGCCGGGGTTTCGGAGACGGCGGTGGCGTCAGAGACGACGGAGTCCACTCAGCACCCTTTCGAGGAGCGCGCGGTCGGGCTGGCCGGTGCCGTGACCGGTCCCGTACACACGGATCTTTCCCTGGTCGGCCAGGTCGCTGAGCAGCACCCGGACGACCCCCAACGGCATCTTCAGAAGCGCCGAGATCTCCGCGACCGTCCGCATCCTGCGGCAGATCTCGACGATGGCCCGCATCTCCGGCATCAGCCCGCGGGCGGCGGGCCCGCCGTCGGTCAGGACCTTGCGGGCCGCGGGCGCTTCGAGCGCGGCCACGAAGGTCTCGACGAGCAGGATGTGACCGAAGCGGGTACGGCCGCCGGTCAGCGAGTACGGGCGCACGCGCGCGGGGCGCCGTCCCTCCCCGCGTACCGGCAGCTTGAAGGCGTGATGAGCCGAGGACATCGCCGTCACTGGGTGCTCTCCATCGATTTGCGCAGCTCACTGCGGACTTCGGGGGTGAGTACGTGACCGGCGCGGCCCACGAAGAGCGCCATGTGGTACGCCACGACGCTCATGTCGCAGTCGGGCGTGGCGTGCACGCCGAGCAGCGAGCCGTCGCTGATCGACATGACGAAGACGCTGCCCTCCTCCATGGCGACCATGGTCTGCTTGACGCCGCCGCCGTCCATCAGCCGGGCGGCGCCGATGGTGAGGCTGCCGATCCCGGAGACGATGGTGGCCAGATCGGCGCTGGAGCCGCGCGGCCCCTCGGGACGGCCGGCTTCGGCGGCGACCGTGCCGGCCTGCTGGGTGGCCGGGTCCGACGAGAGCAGCATCAGGCCGTCGGAGGAGACGACGGTCACCGAGCGGACACCCGGGACCTCCTCCACCAGATTCCCCAGCAGCCATTGCAGGTTGCGGGCTTCCGTGCTCAGTCCGAACGTTCCCGTCGCGGTCAACTGCGTGCCTCCTCGACTGTGTCCCCCGTCATCTCCTCTGTGCGTGTCGTGCTCGCGCCTTCCGGGCGCGCCGTGTCCAGCTCCGCCTCCACGTCCCGGCGCCCGGCCTTGGCGCCCTGGTGGAAGCCGCCGAGCCGGCGGCGCAGGGCCTCCGCGTCCACGCCGCCCTGGCGGGGCGTGGTGGCGGCGGCGGGCTGGCGGACCACCTGCGGGGTGCGCTTGGGCAGGCCCTTGTCGGTGACCCGCTCCCACTGCGCGGGGCGCGGTCCGGGAACGGTCCCGTCGGCGGAAGGCTCCCCCGCCCGGTCCGTTTCGGGGCCCGGGACCGGGTCCGGGACCGGCGCCGGCGCTTCGGCCGGGACCGGGATCGGGTCCGGGACCGGCGCCGGCGCTTCGGCCGGGACCGGTTCGCCGTCGGCGGCGCGCTCGTGGGTGTCGGGCTCCGGCGGCGGGTCGGGCAGCCGGACCTGGAGCGTGGTCTCGGAGACGGACTCGTACGGGGCCTCGTACGGGACCTCGTACGGGACCTCGTGCGGGGCCTCGTGCGGGGCCTCGTGCGAGACCTCGTGCGGGGCTTCCGGCTCGGGGGCGTGCACCGCCTCCGGCTCGGGGGCGTAGGCCGCCTCCGGCTCCTGCGTCTCCTCGGGCGCGGAGGCCCGCTCCTGAGGCTGTTCCGTCTCCGCCGCCAGGAACGCGGCCTCCGCCGCGTCCACGAGCGGGTCGCGGTTGCGCGACGGCAGGGTGTTGGAGTTGGCCTCGGCGGCCGAGCCGGGCAGCTGGAGCACGGGCCCGGCGCCCGCGACCCGTACGGGCTCCGTCACGGCCGTCGGCGGGGTGGTCGGCAGCAGGGGCAGCGGCAGGACCACGACGGCCGCCGTGCCGCCCGGCTTCTGCTCGCGCAGCTCGACGCGGACCCCGTGACGGGCGGCGAGCAGGGCGATGACCCGCATGCCGAGCCCCTCGCCCTCGAAGGCGTCGGGGTCGGCCTCGGCCAGGCGCGCGTTGAGCTCGGCGAACCGGGAGGCGGTCATGCCGATGCCCGCGTCCTGCACGGAGAGCATCACCTCGCCGCTCTCCAGGAGCCAGCCGGAGAGCTGGACCTCGGCGTCGGGCGGCGAGAAGGAGGTGGCGTTCTCCAGGAGTTCCGCGACCAGGTGGCTCAGGTCGTCCGCGGCGAAGCCGGCGACCTGGGCATGCGGCGGCAGGGACTGGATGGTGACCCGCTCGTACCGCTCGATCTCGCTGACGGCGGCGCGCAGCACGTCGACGAGCGGGACGGGCCCGGCGTGGCCGTGGACGTGCTCGTGGCCGGCCAGGACGAGGAGGTTCTCGCTGTGGCGGCGCATGACGGTCGCCATGTGGTCGAGCTTGAAGAGGGTCGCGAGGCGGTCCGGGTCCTGCTCGCGCTCCTCCAGCTTCTCGATGACGCCGAGCTGCCGCTCGACGAGCCCGAGGCTGCGCAGCGAGAGGTTGACGAAGGTGTGGTGGACGGAGTTCCTGAGCCGTTCGAGGTCGGCGGTCAGGAGCGCGACCCGGCCCTGGAGGTCGGCGCGCTGGGCGGCGAGCTCGGCGGCCGCGGCGTCCTTGGCGGCGACCAGCTCGGCGCGCTCGTCGGTGAGCCGCTCGGTCTGCGCGGCGAGTCCCGAGAGCTTGCCGTGCAGGGTGTTGAGGGAGCGGACGACCTGGGCGAACTCGTCGTTGCGCCCGGTGAAGCGGACCGCTTCCTCGGCGTGCGGTTCGGGGGCGGCGGCGAGCCGCGCGGCGCCGAGGCGGAGCACGGCGAGCGGCCGGGTGAGGGTGCGGGCGACGTAGGTGGAGATGCCGATCGCGACGAGGAGGCAGCCGCCGAGGAAGGCGATGCGGATTTCGAGGGCCTCGACGTCGTCGTCGCGGAGCGCGGCGAGGCGTTCGACGCGCTCGGTGGCGAGGGCGGACTCGACGCCGCGCATCTGCTCGACGCGGGCGGAGAGGGCGGCCTCCAGGCCGGCCGGGTCCGTGCCGCGCTCGGCCTCGGTCAGCTTGGGCTGGTCGGTGAGCTGGGCGAGCGCGAGCTCGGCGCTCTTGACGTCGGGGCCGGTGACGGTGGCGGCGAGGGAGTCGCGGGCGGTGGCTCCGGCGGCCTGGTCGAAGTCGCCGAGGGCGGCGAGTTCACGGACGCGGGCCTGCTGGGCGGCGGCGGTGAGGCCGTCGCGGGCGCGCTCGGCCTCGGCGGCGCCCTCGGGCTCGTCGGCGACGTAGGTGCCGGTCTGCGGGTCGTAGTGGACGTTCCCGGTGGGCTCGGGCTGCGGCACGGAGAGCGCGCCGAGGAGCAGGCCGCGGGTGGCGGAGGCCTGTTCGACGGCGCGGCCGAGGGCGGCGGGGGCGCGGGTGGCCTCGGTGAGGGCGGCGTCGGAGGCGCGGGCCGGGGTCTTGTCGGCCAGCTCGTCGGCGAGGGCCTGGAGCTTGCCGATGATGTCCGAGTACGCCTTGTGGGCCTCCAGGGCCGTGCCCTTGCCGGTCAGCGCGGTGCGGCGGACGGAGGGGACTCCGGCGAGGTCGCGGCGGAGGTCGGCGGAGGCGGCGGGGCGGATCTCGTCGATCTGGCGGTCGACCCGGGTGGACCGGGCCTCGGTGATCCGTCGCTCGTGCTTCGCGTCGCCGCTCTGGTTCTCGCGTCCGGCGGCGATGTACGCCACGACCTCGTCGCGCTCGTCGGCGAGGGAGTGCGCCAGGGTGACGGCCTGCCGGTCGAGTTCGGCGAGGGTGACGAGGCGCTGGGACTCGGTGAGCTCGGTGGAGGCGGCGAGGATCGCGGGGGCTCCGGCGGCGAGGACGGTGACGCCCACGAGGGCGACGCCGGCGACCAGCCGGTTGCGGACACGCTTGGGCCGGCCGGCGGGGGCCTGCGGCTCACCGGGGGTCTGACTCTGCGTGCCGTTGTTGCTCCGAGGCCGCTTCTTCTGCACCGGTGCTCGCATTCTTGATTCGTCCGCCGATGAAGCAGAGGTGACGGCCGGTCACATGGAGCGCCCCCACCCCTGGTAAGGCTTCCGACCCTCCCAGCGCTTCCGGCAAGGGGGCGGGCATCGGCCGCTCCGCCACCCGAACGAGTGAACAACACTCAGTAGTTGGCGAACAACTTCCGGCGGCGGCCGCCGGGGGCTCGCGCGGAGTGCCGGTTGGATCTTCCGGGCGGGCTTTGGCAGGATGCCCGCCCGCAGCTCCCCGGAGGTGCCCCTTCCGGCTCGGGCGCCATCTCCGCGGGGTTGGTACAGGCCTTTTCCGGTCATTTGCAGGTCTCGTGAAGGAGTTCACCGGGGAGCACGCGGGGGCGGGCACACTGGATGCCATGCGCAGCGAAGTCGCCTCCCTTCCCGGCAGCCCCGAACGCCCCAACGAGGACTGGGCGGCCGCTGCCCTGCCCGCCTCGGGGAGCGGGGGGACGGTCGTCCTGCTCGACGGCGTCACACCGCCCGCCGGTGATGACGGTTGTGTGCACACGGTCCCGTGGTTCACCGCGCGACTGGGCGGGGCTTTGACCGAACTGTCCGGTTCCCGCCGGGACATGCCCCTGTCCGAGATCCTGTCGCTGGCCATCCGGCGCACCGCGGACGCCCACCGCGACACCTGTGACCTTTCTCACGTGCGAACGCCGCAGGCGACCGTGGTCCTCGCCCGCTGGGACGAGGCGTCGGTCGAGCACCTCGTCCTCTCCGACTCCGCGCTCCTCCTGGAGGGCCCGGACGGGACGGTGCGGGCCGTGCTCGACGACCGGCTCGACCGGGTGCCGGACGAGGTGCTGCGCTCCCTGGAGGCGACGGACCGGCTGCGGAACCGCGAGGGCGGCTTCTTCACCGCGGCGGCGGACCCGGCGGTCGCGGGGCGGGCGGTGACCGGGACGAGCCCGCGCGCGGAGGTGCGGGCGCTCGCCGCGCTCACGGACGGGGCGAGCCGCTGGGTGGAGCTGTTCGCCGAGGGCGGCTGGGCGGACTGCTTCGGCGTGCTCCGCCTGGAGGGCCCGGCCGGCCTGCTGGGCCGGGTGCGGGCCCTGGAGGCGGCCGACGCGCGGGCGGGCGGGGCGCGCCGCTGGAAGCTGCACGACGACGCGACGGCGGTGTACGCGGAGCTGGCGGACCATTGACGCCCGCCCGGCCTCAGCCCTCCGAGCGGAGGTTGAAGTGGTTCAGGAGGCGGGCGAGTTCGGCGACCTCGGCGCGGTCCCAGTCGGCGAGTTTGCGGACGTAGCGTTCGCGGCGGGCGTCGCGGACCCTGCGGAAGCGGCTGCGGCCCTCCTCGGTGAGGCGGACCAGCGAGGCGCGGCCGTCGGCGGGGTCGGGGTCGCGGGCGACGAGCCCGAGGTCCTCCAGGGCGCGGAGCTGGCGGCTCATGGTGGCCTTGCCGACGCCGAAGTAGTGGGCGAGTTCGGTGGCCCGCTGGGGTCCGGCGTCGTCGAGGCGCACGAAGAGGCCGTAGGCGGCGGGCTCCAGCTCGGGGTGGACCTCGCGGGCCATCTCGCCGGACTGGGCGCGGGCGCGCCGCAGGAAGACCGCCAGTTCCCGTTCGAGGGCGAGGAACTCCTGGTCCACACCACCTCCGGCGGTGACCCGGCCTTCGCTTCCCGTACCGCTTCCGTGCACGTCAGCACCTCCCGCGCGCTTTCCGACCGCTGAAAGTTTCTTCCGACGGCGTCCATCGCCGCAGCTCCTTCAGTATTTCGCAGGCGTAGACCAACGGCGGCAACCGGGCCCCCTTCCGTCGGGCGGGTCTACGTGCGTAGCGTCTTGTCCGGCAGCCCCGAATGACATGTCCATTCCAGGTCGCGTCGAGGGTCATGCCGCCACCGCTCCCCCACCGAGCCTTTCGGAGGCACGCAATGCGTGTGCACAGATCCGGAACGACCCTCGCCGGCGCCGCCCTCGCGGCCCTGGCCCTCCTCCTCCCCCTCGGCCTCCCCGGCACCGCCGCCGCGGCCCAGGACCCCGGCGCCCGGCAGGCGGCCCCCGCCCGGGGCTCCGCACACATGGGCATGGGCGTGATCGCGCACGACGGCCAGGGCCCCACGTCCGGCGGCGCGGCCCTGGCCGCGCAGACGGAAGGCGTGGACGTCTCCAGCCACAACGGCAACGTGGCCTGGTCCACGCTGTGGAACAGCGGGGTCAAGTGGGCCTACGTCAAGGCGACGGAAGGCACGTACTACAAGAACACGTCCTTCGCCCAGCAGTACAACGGCTCCTACAACGTCGGCATGATCCGCGGCACGTACCACTTCGCCACCCCGGACACCACGACCGGAGCCGCCCAGGCCGACTACTTCGTCAACAACGGCGGCGGCTGGTCGCAGGACGGCCGGACGCTGCCGGGCGTGCTCGACATCGAGTGGAACCCGTACGGCGCGGCCTGCTACGGCAAGTCGGCGGCCGGGATGGTCGCGTGGATCCAGGACTTCGTGAACCGGTACAAGGCCAGGACGGGCCGCGACGCGGTGATCTACACGGCCACCAGCTGGTGGAAGCAGTGCACCGGCAACTCCTCGGCCTTCGCCTCCACCAACCCGCTGTGGATCGCGCGGTACGCCTCCGACGTCGGCGAACTCCCGGCCGGCTGGCCGTACTACACGATCTGGCAGTACACCTCCTCCGGCCCGACGGTCGGCGACCACAACCACTTCAACGGGGACTACTCGCGCGTGCAGGCGCTCGCGAACGGCTGACCCCGCCCCCGCGTCCCGCGGCCTCCCGGGTGTGCGGCACCCCGGGGGGCCGCTCCGGGTTTTTCCACCCACCCCCTTGCCCATTGGTATGGACCAATGCGAGGCTTCCTCCGCCGGTCGCCCGGAATCCAACTTCCGTGCGCCCCGCGCGCGTTGCTCGTCCCGTACTCCCCCACGCACGAGAGAGAGCCCCCGCATGCCCTCCTACCGCCGTACCGCCACCGGCGTCGCCGCGCTGTCCGCCGCCGCTGCCCTGGTCAGCCTCACCCCCACCACCGCGAGCGCCCACGGGGCCGTCTTCAACCCCGTGAGCCGGGTGGCGGCCTGCTACGCCGAGGGCCCCGAGACGCCCAAGTCGCAGGTGTGCAAGGACCTCGTCGCCGACTCCGGCACCCAGCCGCTCTACGACTGGAACGAGGTCAACATCGCCAACGCCGCCGGGCAGCACCAGGCCCTGATCCCGGACGGCAAGCTCTGCTCGGCCAACCGCGAGAAGTACCGGGCGCTGGACTGGGCGCGCACCGACTGGCCCTCGACGGCCGTGGCCGCGGGCTCGTTCGACTTCAAGGTCCGGGTGACGGCCGCCCACTCGGGCACGATGACGATCTACATCACCAAGGCGGGCTTCGACCCGACCAAGCCCCTGAAGTGGTCGGACCTGGACGCGACGCCCGTCGCGGTCTACAACACCACGCGCACCGCGACCGACGGCTTCTACAACTTCACGGGCAACCTGCCGGCCCGCACCGGCCGCCACATCATCTACAAGGTCTGGCAGCGCAACGACAGCCCCGAGGCGTTCTACAGCTGCTCGGACGTCACCTTCGGCGGTGCGGCGGCGGGCACCCCGGCGCAGAAGCAGGCCCAGGCCCCGACCGAGGCCAAGATCGCGGCGGGCGCCTCGCTCTCCACCGTGAGCCACGCGGGCCACGGCGGCGACGAGCAGCCCCCGGCCCTGTCCGCCGAGACGGCCGAGGCCCCCGCCTCGCCGCTCCCGACGGCCCTCGCCGCCGCGGGCGCCCTCGCCGCCTTCGCCGGCGGCAGCCTGCTCCTGAGCCGCCGCCGGAACTCCTCCGCGTCCTGACCACGCGGGGCGCGGACCCCTCCGCGGCCCGGCCGTCACACGGCCACGGCGCCCGCGCGTCCTGACCGCCCGGGCCACGGAACCCTCCGCGGCCCGGGCGTCATACGCGCCACGGACCCCTCCGGCTCCTAGGAGCCGGAGGCACCGGGCGGGAAGAGGGCGGTGAGCCGGGGCATCGCCAACCCCTCCGGCCGGGACCCCCGGGCCTGATCGCCCTCTTCCCACTCCCCCGCCGCCTCGGCGGCGTCCTCCGCCTCCTCGACGGCGTCCAGGAACTCCTCGCCGTCGTCGCCCTCCTGGCCCGTCAGCTCGTCCCACACGTCCTGCGCCACGTAGTCGAGCTCCTCCCACTCGGGCCACTCGTCGTCGTCCCACGTGTCGCGGTGGCGGCCCACCAGCGCCCGCACGCCGGGCACGTCGGCCAGCGCGTCCGGGTCGGCGAGGACCGACTCGTACACCTTGCGCCCCTGACCCACCAGCCAGAGCGTGAAGTAGTGGAAGCCGTCGTCGGTGCAGTCCCCGCCCTCGATCCGGTCCGCCGCCTTCCACAGCGCGCGCGTGTCCGCGACCTCGCACGCCCTCTCCAGACGCACCTGGAACTCCACGCTCTCGGCCGCCGGGCGCCGGATCAGGTCGGCCCGCAGCCGATCCAGTCGCTCGTCCCGGTCACCGGGACGGCGGCTCAACTCGTCGATGAGAGCCCAGAAGGCGTCGTCGTTCATGCGTACGAGCATGCCAGCCCCGACTGACATCCCGGTAACGGGATTCGGACGCGGGGGGGGGGGGGGGGGGGCGGGGGGCGGCCCCCCCCCGCCCCGGGGGGGGGGGGGGGCCAGCCCCGCCCCCCCCCCCCCCCCCCCCTCCCGCTTTTACCCCCGTCTCCGGGGTTGGGGCCTGGCGGGGGGGGGTTGCGGCATCCCCCCCCGGGTCGGGCGGAAGGGGAGTTACGCGGCCACGTCCACCGGCACCACCGCCGGGGCGAGCGCGATCTCCAGGACCTGGCGGACGTCCGTCACCGGGTGGACCTCCAGCTTCTCCAGGATCTCGGCCGGGACGTCGTCCAGGTCGGCCTCGTTCCGCTTGGGGATCACGACGGTCGTGATGCCCGCCCGGTGCGCGGCGAGGAGCTTCTGCTTCACGCCACCGATCGGCAGCACCCGGCCGGTGAGGGAGACCTCGCCGGTCATGGCCACGTCCGTACGGACGAGCCGGCCGCTCAGCAGGGAGGCGAGGGCGGTGGTCATGGTGACGCCCGCGCTCGGCCCGTCCTTGGGCACCGCGCCCGCCGGGAAGTGGATGTGCACGCCCCGGTCCTTGAGTCCGGTGACCGGCAGCTCCAGCTCCGCGCCGTGCGAGCGGAGGAAGGAGAGCGCGATCTGCGCCGACTCCTTCATCACGTCGCCCAGCTGTCCGGTGAGGGTGAGACCGGCCGCACCCGTCTCCGGGTCGGCGAGGGACGCCTCCACGAAGAGGACGTCGCCGCCCGCACCGGTCACGGCCAGGCCCGTGGCGACACCCGGCACGGCCGTCCGCCGCTCCGCCGGGTCCTGGGCCGACTCCGGCACGTGGTGCGGCCGCCCGATGAGCTCCCGCAGGCCGTCGGGCCCGAGGGTGAACGGCAGCTCGCGGTCGCCCAGTTCGTGCTGGGCCGCGATCTTGCGGAGCAGCCGGGCGATCGAACGCTCCAGGGTGCGGACGCCGGCCTCGCGGGTGTACTCGCCGGCCAGCTTCCGCAGCGCCGACTCCTCCAGGACGACCTCGCCCGGCTCCAGGCCGGCCCGCTCCAGCTGGCGCGGGAGCAGGTGGTCACGGGCGATGACGACCTTCTCGTCCTCCGTGTAGCCGTCGAGGCGCACCAGCTCCATGCGGTCCAGGAGCGCGTCGGGGATGGCTTCGAGGACGTTGGCGGTGGCGAGGAAGACGACGTCGGAGAGGTCGAGTTCGACCTCCAGGTAGTGGTCGCGGAAGGTGTGGTTCTGCGCCGGGTCGAGGACTTCGAGGAGCGCCGCCGCGGGGTCGCCGCGGAAGTCGGACCCCACCTTGTCGATCTCGTCGAGCAGGACCACCGGGTTCATGGACCCGGCCTCCTTGACGGCGCGGACGATCCGGCCGGGCAGGGCGCCGACGTAGGTCCGCCGGTGGCCGCGGATCTCCGCCTCGTCGCGGACGCCGCCGAGGGCGACGCGGACGAACTTCCGGCCCATGGCGTGGGCCACCGATTCCGCGATCGACGTCTTGCCGACGCCGGGCGGACCGACGAGGGCGAGGACGGCTCCGCCGCGGCGGCCGCCGACGACGCCGAGGCCGCGCTCGGAGCGGCGCTTGCGCACCGCCAGGTACTCGGTGATGCGTTCCTTCACGTCGTCGAGTCCGGCGTGCTCGGCGTCCAGGACCGCGCGGGCGCCCCGGATGTCGTACCGGTCCTCGGTCCGCTCGTTCCACGGGAGTTCGAGGACGGTGTCGAGCCAGGTGCGGATCCAGGAGCCCTCGGGGGACTGGTCGCTGGACCGCTCCAGCTTCTCGACCTCCTTGAGGGCGGCCTCGCGCACCTTCCCGGGCAGGTCGGCGGCCTCCACGCGGGCGCGGTAGTCGTCGGACTCGTCCCCCTCGGCCTCGCCGTTGAGGTCGCGGAGCTCCTTGCGGACGGCTTCGAGCTGACGGCGGAGCAGGAACTCGCGCTGCTGCTTGTCGACGCCCTCCTGGACGTCCTTGGCGATGGTCTCGGCGACGTCCTGCTCGGCGAGGTGCTCGCGGAGGTGGGTCGTGGCCAGCCGGAGGCGGGCGACCGGGTCGGCGGTCTCCAGGAGTTCGACCTTCTGCTCGACGCCGAGGAAGGGCGAGTACCCGGAGTTGTCGGCGAGGGCGCCGACGCCGTCGATCTGCTGGACGCGGTCGACGACCTGCCAGGCGCCGCGCTTCTTGAGCCAGCTGGTGGCCAGCGCCTTGTACTCCTTGACCAGTTCGGTCACGGCGCCGGGCAGCGGGTCGGGCAGGGTCTCCTCGACGGCGTTGCCCTCGACCCAGAGGGCGGCGCCGGGGCCGGTGGTGCCGGCGCCGATGCGGACGCGGCCGAGGCCGCGGATGAGGGCGCCGGGGTCGCCGTCGGACAGGCGGCCGACCTGCTCGACGATGCCCAGGACGCCGGTGCCGGCGTAGGTTCCGTCGATCCGCGGGACGAGGAGCACGCGGGGCTTGCCCGTTCCGGAGCGGGCTGCGGCCTGGGCGGCCTCGACGGCGGCCCGTACGTCGTTGTCGGACAGGTCCAGCGGCACCACCATTCCGGGCAGCACGACCTCGTCGTCGAGCGGCAGCACAGGCAGAGTGAGCGGCACGGACGCCATGGACTCAGAAGCCATGATCTCCCCTTCGGCAGTCAAGTTGAGCTATACGCACTCAATGCTTGTGAGCCCGGGGATGTTCCCGGACATTCGTTCGCTCTGAGCGATCACCCCGCACGCGCCCGCGTGCAGCCGATGTAATGCCCTCATGACCATAGAAGCCATTACAGATGCCTGGGTGGCGGGCTGGACCGTCTCCCGGGGCACCCCGCCCGCCGTCGCCGAACCCTGGGGCTACCGGATCGACGTCGGCCTGCCCCGGCACGTCGTGCGTCACGTCCTGCCCGCCCCCGACGCGGCGTCCGTCGGGGCGCTCTGCGCACGGCTGACCGCGCCGTACAGCTGGCTCAAGGTGATGGCGGGCCCCGAGGAGGCCGCCTCCTGGATCACCGAGGGGTGGACCGTCCCCGACGACCCGGGATTCATGATGGTCAAGCCGCTGGACCCCGGAGCCCGCCCCGCGCCCCCCGAGGGGTACGCCAGGACCGTCGAGGTCGAGGACGGCGTCGTCCGGGTGAGGATCCTCGCCCCGGACGGCACCCTCGCCGCCCGCGGCCAGATCGCCCCGACCGGCTCCACCGCCGTCGCGGACCAGATCGAGACCGACCCCGCGCACCGGCGCCGCGGCCTCGGGGCGAACGTCATGCGGACCCTGGAGGCCGCCGCCGCGCAGGCGGGCGCCGTGACCGGGGTGCTCGCCGCGACCACGGACGGGCTCGCGCTCTACGACTCCCTGGACTGGCGCTACCGGGGACCGGTCACCGGGATCGTCCGCACGGGCCCCGAGGGCCCCTGACGGGTGGAATCCGGGCCTTCCGGCTGCGCGCGGGACCCCGGACGGGGCATGCTCGACCCATGGTGCGAGGCGTACGGAGTACGGGGACGTGGTGCGGGGCCCTGCTGCTCGCGGGGGCCCTGGCGGGCGGCCTGAGCGGCTGCGGCCCGGGGGTGCCGTCCGCGCCCGGCGGCCCCCCGTCGAGCACGGACGCGCCCGCCGTGCCGAGCCCCACCACCGGGCCGGGCACACCGGCGGCGGACCCGCAGCCGGGCGAGGTGCTCGTCGAGGTGGTCGTGAGCGGCGGCTTCGCCGGCGTCCACAACCGGCTCGTCGTCCACTACGACGGCTCCTGGACCAGCCGGTCCGGCGCCGAGCCGCCGCGCGCGGGCAGGCAGACCCCCGCCGAGGCCGCCGAGCTGCGGGCGGCCCTGGAGGACCCCGCCTACGCCCTGGTCCCGGAGCGCCCGACGGGCCGCCCGGTCGCGGACGGCTTCCAGTACTCCGTGACCTACCGCCACCGCCTGGTCGTCGCGGGCGACGGCGAGCGCCCGCCCGCCCTCCAGCGCGTCTTCGCCGCCCTCCCGGAGGGCGGCCCGCCGACGAGCCCGTGAGCCCGCGCGCGGGTGCCTCGCGGACGCGACCGGCACCGCGCTGCACGCCTGGCTCCGGCGCGCGCCGGAGCACGCGGGGGGCCTGAGCCCGGTCGCCGGGCGCCCGTCAGTCGCGGGGCGCCGCGATCTCCGCGTACCGGCGCCGGAGGTAGGCCCCCACCCGGGCCGGCATGTCCATCGAGGCCGGGTCGAGCGCCCACTGGATCTGGAGGCCGTCCATGACGGCGAGGAGCTCCTGGGCGACGGCCGGGCCGTCGAGGCCGGGGCGGAGCTCGCCGCGCCGCACGGCCTCGTCCAGGATGCCGACGGTGTGCCGGAGCACGCGCGCGTAGCGCTCCTTGAAGTACGCGTGGGCGGGGTGCCCGACGTTGCCGGACTCGCCCACCAGGACGTTGAACATCCGGACGATGCCGGGGCGGCGGGTGTTCTCCTCGACGAGGGCGACGAGGGTCTCCAGGTAGGCGGCGTACGAGTCGGGGTCGACGCCGAACAGGCGCTCCTCGTCGTGCTGCTCGCTCTGCGCGAGGACCGAGAGCAGCAGGTCCTCCTTGCTGCGGAAGTGGTGCAGGAGGCCGCCCTGTGTGATGCCGCAGTCGTTCGCGATCCGGGCGAGGGAGGAGGCGTGGAAGCCCCACCGCCCGAAGTGGTCGACGGCGGTGTCCAGGATCTTCTGGCGGCGCGCGTCGCCGACCGCGTAGCCGCCCCTGCCTGCGGTCCTGCGGTTCGTTCGGCCCGTGTTCTCCGGCATGCGGCCACCTTAGCCGGGCCCGGAATGCCCGCTTCGCCCTGTGACCCAGGACACAAACCAGAAACCTAGTGGTCACTCGGTTTTCACGCTTAGCCTGTGGTCGCCCAAGGTCGGCGCCGCCGCCGGCCCGTCACCGGCGGCACCCTCCCCCCGGCCGTCGGTCGATCAGCCCCGGAGCCACCATGCACCCGTACCAGGACGCCGGCCGCCCCGTCGACGAGCGCGTCGAGGACCTCCTCTCCCGCATGACGCTGGAGGAGAAGGCCGGACAGCTCTTCCACAGCATGCTGATGATGAACGCCGACGGTTCCCCGGTGACCGAGACCGACGGCGCGACGCTGCCGCTCACCACCCCGCAGCTCATCGAGGACCGCCGGCTGACCCACTTCAACCTGCTCGGCACCCACGGCGCCCGCGAGATGGCCCTCTGGCACAACGCGATCCAGGAGATGGCGGCGGGCACCCGGCTCGGCATCCCCGTCTCCCTGTCGACCGACCCCCGCCACGCCTTCACGGACAACATCGGCGCCTCGTTCAACTCCGGCGCCTTCTCCGCCTGGCCCGAGGCGCTCGGCCTCGCCGCGATCGGCGACCCGGAGCTGGTCCTCGACTTCGCCGACACCGTCCGCCGCGAGTACCTCTCCGTCGGCTTCCGCACCGCGCTCCACCCGCAGATCGACCTCGCGACCGAACCCCGCTGGTCCCGTCAGTCCGGCACCTTCGGCTCCGACGCGAAGCTGACGGGCGAGCTGGTCCGGGCGTACGTGCGCGGACTCCAGGGCCCCGAGCTCGGCCCGGACTCGGTGGCCGCGATGGTCAAGCACTTCCCCGGCGGCGGCCCGCAGAAGGACGGCGAGGACCCGCACTTCCCGCACGGCAAGGAGCAGGTCTACCCGGGCGGGATGCGGGAGCACCACCTGGAGCCGTTCCGGGCCGCGATCGCCGCCGGCTGCTCGCAGATGATGCCGTACTACGGCCAGCCGGTCGGCACGGACTGGGAGGAGGTCGGCTTCGGCTTCAACAAGGGCGTCATCACGGGCCTGCTCCGCGAGGAGCTGGGCTTCACCGGCATCGTCTGCACCGACTGGGGCCTGCTCCGGGACTCCTCGATCTTCGGCGAGGTGCACGAGGCCCGCGCCTGGGGCGTCGAGCACCTGAGCGTGGCCGAGCGGGCCGCGAAGGCGCTGGACGCGGGCGCGGACCAGTTCGGCGGCGAGGAGTGCCCCGAGGTGATCGTGGAGCTCGTCGCGGCGGGCCGGATCTCCGAGGAGCGGATCGACGCGTCCGTACGGCGGCTGCTGCGGGAGAAGTTCGTCCTGGGGCTCTTCGACGAGCGCCGCTACGTCGACCCCGACGAGGCCGCCGAGACGGTCGGCCGCGCGGACTTCGCGGCCGCGGGCGCCGCCGCCCAGCGCCGCTCGCTCACCGTGCTCACCGACGGACCGCTCCCCGTGGCGGGGCGGCCGAGGCTGTACGTGGAGAACGTCGACCCGGCGGTCGCGGCGGCGTACGGCGAGGTCGTCGGCGACCCGGCCGAGGCCGACCTCGCGGTGCTGCGGCTGCGCACCCCGTACGAGGAGCGCCCCAACCGGTTCGAGTCGTTCTTCCACTCCGGCGACCTCGCCTTCGGCGCGGAGGAGCTGGCCGGGATCCTCGCGCTCCTGCGGGCCGTCCCGACGCTGGTCTGCGTGAACCTGGAGCGGCCGGCCGTCCTGCCGGAGATCGCCGAGCACGCGGCCGCGCTGATCGCCGACTACGGCGCGAGCGACGAGGCCCTCCTCGACGTGGCCTTCGGCCGGGCGAAGCCGGAGGGGAGGCTGCCGTTCGAGCTGCCGCGCTCGATGGCGGCGGTGGCGGCGTCCCGGCCGGACGTCCCGAACGACACGGTGGATCCGGTGTTCGCGCACGGCCACGGCCTGGAGATCTGAGATCTCCCACAGACCGCGGGGCATCTGACGACCCCGCGCACGATCCGGGGCCCTCCCGTGGGGGGCTGGGCCCCGGATCCTCTTCCCTGCTCGCATGTCATGCCCATGAAGGGACGTTTCCCATGCGCACGTACCTCGCGCTGTCCGCCGCCGCGGCCGTACTCGCCGCCGCCGGAGTCACCGCCCACGCCGTCACCCCCGACAGGACCGAGAGGCCCCTCCCGCTCGCCGGGATGCGGATCCTGATCTCCAACGACGACTCGATGCAGGCGGCGAGGGCGAGCAACTCCGACGGTCTCGGCCTGTACGAGCTCCGCCGCGCCATGTGCGCCGCCGGCGCCGACGTCGTCGTGATGGCGCCCTGGCAGGTCCAGTCCGGCAAGGGCACCGCCGTCACCAACGGCGGCGTCCTCACCGCCCAGCGCCGCACCGCCCTGCCCGCCGGCTACGAGGACGACTGCGCGCAGGCGCCCGCCCGGGGCGCGGTCTACGGCGTCTGCCTCGCCGACGGCCCGTGCGGCAAGGACTCCCCGTCCGCCACCCCCGCCGACACCGTCAAACTCGCCCTCCGCGCCGGGCTCAGAGCCAAGGCCGGATGGACCGGCGCCCCCGACCTCGTCCTCACCGGCATCAACTCCGGCCCCAACGTCTCCGCGAGCGTGAACGACTCCGGCACCGTCGGGGCGGCCGTCGCGGCGATCGACCAGGACGTCCCCGCGATCGCGTTCTCCTCCTCCGGCGACGAGACGAACACGAGCTTCCCCCGGGTCAACTACCGCGCCAACGCCGAGTTCGGGGCCCGCCTCGTCGCCGGCCTCCGGCAGCGCGCCCTGCTGACCTCCGCCTTCGCCCTGAAGGTCGACTACCCCGACGTCAGCGCCGGGCGGCGGGCCGGCACCCCGGTCTGGACGCGCGTCGGGGACGGGGCCGTGGTCTACCACGCCTTCGAGCAGCGCGGGAACGGCGACTCCTTCGACATCGCCCTCGGCCTCTGCCCGGTGGACGGCACCGGCGAGGGCGAGTGCGCCGAGGGCCGCAGGGACGCCGACTCCACCTGGCTGCTCGGCAGGGGCCACGTCACGATCGCGCCGGTCACCTGGGACCGCACCTACGGCACCCCGGTCGGCGCACGGCGCGAGCTGACGGCGGTCGAGCGGTACGTGGAGCGCGAAGCCCCGCGCCCGTAAGGCTCGTTAAGGGTTTGTCCCGGCCTTCGCCGCCGTCCAGGATGGCCGGGACGAACCGTACGCAACCGAGCCTCGGAGTGATCATGACCAGCCCCGTCACCCTCGACCGACGCGAAGGGCCGTACGGAGAGGTGGTGCTCCGCAGGCGCGCCGAGCACTACGAGATCATCGCCAACGGCACCTTCCTGATGGACACCTCCGACGGGCGCTCCGAGCGGCTCCTGATCGACGCCGCACTGGCCGCCCTCCCCGAGGAGTCCCGCACCGGCGCCTCCGTCCTGATCGGCGGCCTCGGCGTCGGCTTCTCCCTCGCCCATGCCGCCGCCGACCCCCGCTGGGGCCGGATCTCGGTCGTCGAGCGCGAGGAGGCGATCATCGACTGGCACCGCGGAGGACCCCTCGCGGCCCTCTCCGGGGCCGCGCTCGCCGATCCGCGCACCGTGATCCTGCACACGGACCTCGTGGCCCACCTCCGCACCACCACCGACACCTACGACGCCCTCTGCCTCGACATCGACAACGGCCCCGACTGGACGGTCACCGAGGACAACGAATCCCTTTACTCGCCCGAGGGATTGGCCGCCTGCGCGGCCCGGCTGAACCCCGGCGGAATCCTCGCCGTGTGGTCCGCCCGGCCGTCCGCCGATTTCGAAGACTCGTTGCGGAATGCCGGATTCAGCGGGGTACGGACGGAAGAGATCCCCGTTGCCCGGGGCGTCCCCGACGCGGTCCACCTCGCGGTCCGTCCCTGATAACTCCTGGATAGCCTGGACGCCGCCGGTACCTCTAGGCTGCTGAGCCGACATCGGCGACGCGAGGCGGGGCAATGGAGCAGACACACACCACTCACCACGGTGCGGCGGCCACTCCGGGGGCCCAGCGGCGCGTCCTTGTGGTCGAGGACGACGCCACGATCGTGGAGGCGATCTCCGCCCGGCTGCGCGCCGAGGGCTTCCTCGTGCAGACCGCGACCGACGGCCCGGCGGCCGTCGACGCGGCCGAGGCCTGGCAGCCCGACCTGATGGTCCTGGATGTGATGCTCCCCGGCTTCGACGGCCTGGAGGTGTGCCGCAGGGTCCAGGCCCAGCGGCCCGTCCCGGTCCTCATGCTGACCGCCCGCGACGACGAGACCGACATGCTGGTCGGCCTCGGCGTGGGCGCGGACGACTACATGACCAAGCCGTTCTCGATGCGCGAGCTGGCCGCCCGGGTGCACGTGCTGCTGCGCCGCGTGGAGCGGGCCGCGCTCGCGGCGGTCACCCCGCGCAGCGGGATCCTGCGCCTGGGCGAGCTGGAGATCGACCACGCGCAGCGCCGGGTCCGGGTCCGGGCGGAGGACGTGCACCTGACCCCGACCGAGTTCGACCTGCTGGTCTGCCTCGCGAGCACGCCCCGCGCGGTCCTCTCCCGCGAGCAGCTGCTCGCGGAGGTGTGGGACTGGGCGGACGCCTCGGGCACCCGGACCGTCGACAGCCACATCAAGGCGCTGCGCCGGAAGATCGGGGCCGAGCGGATCCGCACGGTCCACGGCGTCGGCTACGCGCTGGAGACCCCGGCGCCGTGAACCGGCCGGGGCCCGGGAGGCCGCACACGGGGCGGGACGGGCAGCGGACGCGCCGCATCGTGATCTCGATCAAGACCAAGCTGGGCACCCTGGTCGTCGGGGCGGTCCTGCTGACCTCCTGCCTGGCCCTGGTCGCGATCCGCACGTCCACGGAGTTCCGGTACATCACGATCTTCGCGATGATCGCGACCCTGCTGATCACGCAGTTCGTCGCGCAGTCCCTGACGGCGCCGCTCGACGAGATGAACACGGTGGCCGGCTCGATCTCCCGCGGGGACTTCAGCCGCCGGGTCCGGGGCGCCGACCGGCGGGACGAGCTGGGCGACCTCGCCTCGACGATCAACCGCATGGCGGACGACCTGGAGGCCGTCGACCGGCACCGCAAGGAGCTGGTGGCGAACGTCTCGCACGAGCTGCGCACGCCGATCGCCGCGCTCCGGGCCGTCCTGGAGAACGTGGTGGACGGGGTGTCGCAGGCCGATCCGGAGACCATGCGGTCGGCGCTGAAGCAGACGGAGCGGCTCGGCCGGCTGGTGGAGACGCTGCTGGACCTGTCACGTCTTGACAACGGTGTCGTCGCGCTGCGGGCGGGCCGTTTCGAGGTCTGGCCGTATCTGTCGGGGGTGCTGCGGGAGGCGAACCTGGCGGCGTCCCAGCGCGGCCTCTCGTCCACGTCGGGCCTGCACCGCCGTACGGACGTGCATCTGCACCTGGACGTGTCGCCGCCCGAGCTGGTCGCCGTCGCGGACGCGGAGCGGCTGCACCAGGTCATGGCGAACCTGATCGACAACGCGGTGAAGCACTCCCCGCCGCACGGCCGGGTCACGGTCCGGGCCCGGCGCGGCCCGTATCAGGACTCGCTGGAGCTGGAGGTCGAGGACGAGGGCCCCGGCATCCCGGAGTCGGAGCGGCACAAGGTCTTCGAGCGCTTCAACCGGGGGTCGTCCCCGGACCGGCACGGCCCCGGGAGCGACGGCGGCACGGGCCTCGGCCTGGCGATCGCGCGCTGGGCGGTGGATCTGCACGGCGGCGGAATCGGAGTGGCCGAATCGTCACGTGGCTGCCGCATCAGAGTCACTCTTCCGGGCAGTCTTCCCCGGAGAGATTGACGTAGGGTTCGAACCGGAAGAGCACGTTCTGCGTGTACGTGAACAGGACGTGGTCAGGGGTGCGGTCGAACAGGGCCGTGCTCGGGCTTTTCCGTACCCTCACACATGCGGAACCACGGTTGTTTCCCGCCATTCACGGCGCCGAAACACCTCGTCAAGTGTGACTTGCGCGACGTTGGCAGTGCCCGGCCTGCACCTCCCGGCCGGACAGGCGTAGCCTTTATTTCCGCTGTCCATCACCTTGCGAAGCGGAAGAGGGCGGTTGCCGCCGTGTCGTCTCAGTCCCCCAGTACCCCGAGCTCCCCGGCCCACCAAGACGGGCAGGGCGTGAGCCCCGCAGCCGCCTTCGGTGCCAATGAGTGGCTCGTCGACGAGATCTACCAGCAGTACCTCCAGGACCCGAATTCGGTCGATCGTGCCTGGTGGGACTTCTTCGCCGACTACAAGCCCGGAGCGTCGGAGACCCCGGCCGCCCAGGCCCCCACCACCACTCAGAGCGCGCCGGTCGCGCAGCAGGCGGGCCCCGCACAGGCCGCACCTGCCGCGCCGGCGGCCGTTCCGGCTCCCGCGCCCGCCCCGGTCGCGGCCCCGGCCCCCGTGAAGCCCGCCGCGGCTCCCGCGCCGGTCGCCGCGAAGCCCGCCGCCGCCGCTCCGGCGCCGGCCAAGGCCGCTCCGGCCGCCGAGGCCCCCGCCGGTCCCGAGCTGATCACGCTGCGCGGCCCCGCCGCCGCGGTCGCGAAGAACATGAACGCCTCCCTGGAGGTGCCGACGGCCACGTCCGTCCGCGCCGTCCCGGTGAAGCTGCTCTTCGACAACCGGATCGTGATCAACAACCACCTGAAGCGCGCCCGGGGCGGGAAGATCTCCTTCACGCACCTCATCGGCTACGCGATGGTGCAGGCGATCAAGGCCATGCCGTCGATGAACCACTCCTTCGCGGAGAAGGACGGCAAGCCGACCCTGGTCAAGCCGGAGCACGTGAACTTCGGCCTCGCGATCGACCTGGTCAAGCCCAACGGCGACCGCCAGCTCGTCGTCGCGGGCATCAAGAAGGCCGAGACGCTCAACTTCTTCGAGTTCTGGCAGGCCTACGAGGACATCGTCAAGCGCGCCCGCGTGGGCAAGCTCACGATGGACGACTTCTCCGGCGTGACGGTCTCCCTGACCAACCCCGGCGGCCTCGGCACCGTCCACTCCGTGCCGCGTCTGATGCCCGGACAGTCGGTCATCATGGGCGTCGGCTCGATGGACTACCCGGCCGAGTTCCAGGGCACCTCCCAGGACACCCTGAACAAGCTGGGCATCTCCAAGGTCATGACCCTGACCTCGACGTACGACCACCGCGTCATCCAGGGCGCCGCCTCCGGCGAGTTCCTGCGGATCGTGGCGAACCTCCTCCTCGGCGAGGAGGGCTTCTACGACGAGATCTTCAAGGCCCTGCGCATCCCCTACGAGCCGGTCCGCTGGCTCAAGGACATCGACGCCTCGCACGACGACGACGTCACCAAGGCCGCGCGCGTCTTCGAGCTCATCCACTCCTACCGGGTCCGCGGCCACGTCATGGCCGACACCGACCCGCTGGAGTACAAGCAGCGCAAGCACCCCGACCTGGACATCACCGAGCACGGCCTCACCCTGTGGGACCTGGAGCGGGAGTTCGCGGTCGGCGGCTTCGCCGGCAAGTCGATGATGAAGCTCCGCGACATCCTCGGCGTGCTCCGCGACTCGTACTGCCGCACCACCGGCGTCGAGTTCATGCACATCCAGGACCCGAAGCAGCGCAAGTGGATCCAGGACCGCGTCGAGCGCCCGCACTCCCGCGTGGAGCGCGAGGAGCAGCTGCGGATCCTGCGCCGGCTGAACGCGGCCGAGGCCTTCGAGACCTTCCTGCAGACGAAGTACGTCGGCCAGAAGCGCTTCTCCCTGGAGGGCGGCGAGTCCGTCATCCCGCTGCTCGACGCGGTCATCGACTCGGCCGCCGAGTCGCGCCTCGACGAGGTCGTCATCGGCATGGCCCACCGCGGCCGCCTGAACGTCCTGGCGAACATCGTCGGCAAGTCGTACGCGCAGATCTTCCGCGAGTTCGAGGGCAACCTCGACCCGAAGTCGATGCACGGCTCCGGCGACGTCAAGTACCACCTGGGCGCCGAGGGCACCTTCACGGGCCTCGACGGCGAGCAGATCAAGGTCTCCCTGGCCGCCAACCCCTCCCACCTGGAGGCGGTCGACCCGGTCCTGGAAGGCATCGTCCGCGCCAAGCAGGACGTCATCAACAAGGGCGGCACGGACTTCACCGTCCTGCCCGTCGCCCTCCACGGCGACGCGGCCTTCGCGGGCCAGGGTGTCGTCGCCGAGACGCTGAACATGTCGCAGCTGCGGGGCTACCGCACCGGCGGCACGGTCCACATCGTCATCAACAACCAGGTCGGCTTCACCGCCGCCCCGGAGTCCTCGCGTTCCTCGATGTACGCGACCGACGTGGCCCGCATGATCGAGGCGCCGATCTTCCACGTGAACGGCGACGACCCGGAGGCCGTGGTCCGCGTCGCGCGGCTCGCCTTCGAGTTCCGCCAGACGTTCAACAAGGACGTCGTGATCGACCTCATCTGCTACCGCCGCCGCGGTCACAACGAGGGCGACAACCCCTCGTTCACCAACCCGCAGATGTACAACCTGATCGACAAGAAGCGTTCGGTGCGCAAGCTGTACACCGAGTCGCTCATCGGTCGCGGCGACATCACCCTCGAAGAGGCGGAGCAGTCGCTCCAGGACTTCCAGGGCCAGCTGGAGAAGGTCTTCGCGGAGGTCCGCGAGGCCACCACCGCCCCGGCGGCGACGACCGTCCCGGACGCGCAGGCCGAGTTCCCGGTCGGCGTCACCACCGCGGTCTCCCAGGAGGTCGTGAAGCGGATCGCCGAGTCGCAGGTCAGCATCCCGGAGCGGACCACGGTCCACCCGCGTCTGCTCCCGCAGATGCAGCGCCGCGCCGCGTCCATCGACGACGGCACCATCGACTGGGGCTTCGGCGAGACCCTCGCCATCGGCTCCCTGCTGATGGAGGGCACCCCGGTCCGCCTGTCGGGCCAGGACTCCCGCCGCGGCACGTTCGGCCAGCGCCACGCGGTCCTGGTCGACCAGGAGACCGGCGAGGACTACACCCCGCTGCTCTACCTGACCGAGGAGCAGGCCCACTACAACGTCTACGACTCGCTGCTCAGCGAGTACGCGGCGATGGGCTTCGAGTACGGCTACTCGCTGGCCCGCCCGGACTCCCTGGTCATCTGGGAGGCCCAGTTCGGCGACTTCGTCAACGGCGCGCAGACCGTCGTCGACGAGTTCATCTCCTCGGCCGAGCAGAAGTGGGGCCAGACCTCCGGCGTCACGCTGCTCCTGCCGCACGGCTACGAGGGCCAGGGCCCGGACCACTCGTCCGCGCGCCCGGAGCGCTTCCTCCAGATGTGCGCCCAGGACAACATGACGGTCGCCATGCCGACGCTGCCGTCGAACTACTTCCACCTCCTGCGCTGGCAGGTGCACAACCCGCACCACAAGCCGCTCATCGTCTTCACCCCGAAGTCGATGCTGCGTCTGAAGGCCGCGGCGTCCAAGGTGGAGGAGTTCACCACCGGCGGCTTCCGCCCGGTGATCGGTGACTCGACGGTCGCCCCGGCCGACGTCCGCAAGGTCGTCTTCTGCGCCGGCAAGGTCTACTACGACCTGGAGGCCGAGCGTCAGAAGCGCGGTGACACGGAGACCGCGATCATCCGTCTGGAGCGCCTGTACCCGCTGCCGGGTGCCGAGCTGCAGGCCGAGATCGCCAAGTACCCGAACGCCGCGAAGTACATCTGGGCCCAGGAGGAGCCGGCGAACCAGGGTGCCTGGCCGTTCATCGCCCTCAACCTGATCGACCACCTGGACCTGGCGGTCGGCGCGGACATCCCGGCGGGCGAGCGCCTGCGCCGGATCTCGCGTCCGCACTCCTCCTCCCCGGCGGTCGGCTCGGCCAAGCGCCACCAGGCGGAGCAGCAGCAGCTGGTCAACGAGGTCTTCGACGCCTGATCGACCGCTCCGTACGCGTACGGAAGGAGGCCCGGCACCCCACTCGGGGTGCCGGGCCTCCGGCGTTTCCGCCGCCGGTGCTCAGCCCAGGTTGGCCTCGAAGTCCCAGTAGGGCCGGTTGCGCTGCCGCGCCGACAGGGTGTGCGGGTGCTGGGCGCCGAGCGTCCGGGTGAGGCTGAGCAGCGCGTCCTCCTCCAGCTTGGCCGCCTCCTCGTTCTCCCTGAGGCCGCGCAGGTCGGTGGCGAGCGCCACCTGGCTGGACAGGGTGAGGGGATGCTCGTTGCCCAGGGTGTGGCGGGCGCGGCGCAGGGTGTCCCGGCTGAGCTCGGCGGCGTCGTGCACCCGGCCGTTGAAGTTGCGCGCGGCGCCGGTGTTGAGCGCGCAGCCGAGGACCCAGGGGTGGTCGGATCCGAGCGAGGAGGTGAGTCCGGCGAGCGCGGCCTCCAGGATGGCCAGGGCGTCCGCGCGTTCGCCGGACGCCTGGAGGACGAGGGCGGTGTTGGCCAGGACGCCGGTGGCGACCGGGTGCGCGGGACCGAGGAGGGCGCGGTATCCGGCCTCGGCCTCGCGGCTGAGCTCGCGGGCGTGGTCGAGGTCGCCGTGCTCCCGGAGGTAGTTGGCGTAGTTGTTGAGGGAGGAGAGGGTCACGTAGTGGGTGCGGCCGTGCACCTGCTCCAGCTGGTCGAGCAGGCTGGCCATGGTGGCCCCGAGGTCCTGCTGGAAGCCGCCCTCGCGTCGCCGGCAGAGGGCCAGCTGGGTGCGGGCGTACAGGGTCTGCAGGTGCTGCGGTCCGAGCACCTGCACATGGCGCAGGACGTTGGCCTCCTGGCGGGCGAGTGCCTCGCGGTACTGCCCGAGGAGCCTCAGGTCGTGGGCGAGGGCGTTGCTGGAGTTGAGGGTCTGGGAGTGGCGCTTGCCGAGCACCCGCTCGCTCTGGGTGAGGGTCTCGGCGTCGGACTCGTACGCCTCCTGGAAGCGGCCGAGCTGCCGCAGGGTGACCCCGAGGTTGTGCCGGGCGACGAGGGTGGAGAACTCGGAGCCGCCGAGCAGGCGTTCGGCGTCGGCGAGGACCTGGCGCTGGAGCCGCTCCGACTCCTTGTACTGGCCGAGGAAGCGCAGGTCGCTGGAGATGGCGCTGCTGGAGAGCAGGGTGCCGAGCTCGTTCGGGGGCTGGGCGGTGGCGAGGCGTTCCCGCTGGGCGAGGTCGAGGTCGTACGCCTCGCGGAAGCGGCCGAAGGACCGCAGGATGTTGCTCTGCTGGGTGGTGAGGTCGAGCATGGGCTGGTCCAGGGGGTCCATGAAGGTGGACCAGTTGTCGCGGATCTTCTCGGCGAGCTGGATGCCGGCCCTGAACTCGCCGCTGCGGAAGCAGTAGCGCAGACAGTTGAGTACGGCGGTCTGGGTGCGCGGGTTGTGGCTGAGGAGCGCGCCGGAGGGTTCCAGGTGGGGCAGGAGTTCGGCGTAGCGGGGCCAGTGCCGGCTGTCCATGGGGTTGCCGGGGTCGGCCTCGGCGAGCAGGGTGCGGACGGCCTGGCGGTGGGCGGCCCGGTGGTCGCCCTCGGTGAGCCGGGCGACGATGTCGTGGACGAGCCGGTGCATGTGCACGGACTCCTGGTGCGGGCCCACCTCGGCGTTGTTGACGGGGCCCCGGGTCTCGCGGGTGAGGACGGAGTAGTTGACCAGGGTGTCCAGGGCCCGGGACCAGGCGGCGAGGTCCGTGGCCATCCAGCGCAGGTCCTCGGGGAGGTCGGCCTGCGGGTAGGCGCGGATGAGGCCGAGCGGGATGCGGCCGGGGGCGAAGGAGGCGCACAGGCTGAGCACGTCGATGGCCTGCGGCTGGGCGCGTCGGAGCCGGTTGATCAGTATCGACCAGGAGGTGAGGGACGCCTGCGGGAAGCCGTCGCCGGAGGGCTCGACGGCGGAGATCCGTCCTTCACGGACCATGTGCAGGTACTCGGACACCTCCATGCGGGACTCGCCGAGCCAGGCCGCGGCCTGGACCAGCGGCAGCGGTACGTCCCCGAATTCGGCGGCGACCTCTTCCGCCTCGGGCGCCGTGATGTGCGGGGCGCGGCGCATCAGGTAGGCGGTGGACTCGGCGCGGTCGAAGCCGGGGACTTCGAGGATGTCGGTGTAGTCGCCCCAGCCCCGGTTGCGGGAGGTGACGAGGACGTGGCCGGGGCCGTGCGGCAGCATGACGTTCGCGCCGTCCGTGTCGTCCCAGCCGTCGAAGACGATGAGCCAGCGGGAGTGCGGGTCGCCCCGGCGCAGCGCCTCGCGGACGGCGCGGATGCGTTCGCCGGGCTCGTTGCCGGTGGGGAGGCCGAGTTCGGTGGCGAGCTCGCCGAAGCGGTCGCGCTGCACGTTGCGGTCGTCGGAGCTGACCCACCACACGACGTCGTAGTCGGAGCTGAAGCGGTGGGCGTACTCGGCGGCGATCTGGGTCTTGCCGATGCCGGACATGCCGAGCAGGGTGCACGCGGCGCTGCCGCGCTCGGCGTCCATGAGGCGTTCCTGGAGCTCGGAGAGCAGGTCGTCGCGGCCGGTGAAGCGCGGGTTGCGGCGCGGGATCTCGCCCCAGACCTCGGGAGGGGTGTCCGGGAAGCGGACGAGCGATCCGGGCGGGAGCCTGCGGCCGGCGGCGCGGCGGGGTTCGACGGCGAGCCGGCTGAGCAGCCGGGCCTCGGCCTCCTCCTCGCCGACGCCCCAGAGGCTGACGGGTTCGAGGACGGCGGTGGCCGGGAGCAGGGTGCGATTGGTGAGGTTGACCGCGGCGAACCGCTCGGAGTGGGCGGCGACGAAGCCGCGCAGGACGTCGTTCCACTCACCGGCCGCACGGGGGCCGAGCTGGAAGAACCAGTCGTCCAGGACGAGCAGCACCTGGCCGCGGGCGAGCAGCAGGTCGCCGAGCGAGTCCTCCAGGGGGACCTCGCGCGGCGGGTCCCAGCGCTGCAGGCTCGCGCGCACCCCGTAGGCGTCGAGCCGTTGGTTGATCCAGGTCGCCCACGGGCGGTGGTAGCCGGGGAAGACCACGAGGACATGTTCCGGAGCGCTTCTGACTCCCTGCTCCGCCGCGCCGCCCGATCGCTGTTCCGCCATCTGTCGTGTCTCCCGTCCCGCTCCCGCGCAACGCGGTGTCATGTGCCGTGGGCACAGTGTTACCCAGCAGCCAGGGGGGCCGTGCCGAGGCTCGCGTGGTGCAGCCTCATTTGATGCACGAACTCCCTTCCTTCCACGGTCAGTTCATCGGATTCAAGCAGGATCCGCAGAGCCGCGCCCACCTGATCGTGGATGTCGTCGAACTGTTGCCCGGCAGCGCGCCGCCAGGCCGGCGGCACCCCGTCGGCGGTGACCGCGCGCCACCACAGGTCGGTCAGGGCCATGTGCGCGTAGGCGCCGTGCAGCACACCGGCGATGGGCCTCGGGTCCGGCCGCCAGCCGACCCGGTGCACGGCCTCCCGCCCGGGGCCGTACAGGGGCATGAGTTCGTGGAGCGTCGCCAGCTTGCTGTGGTGCATCTCGTGGACCACCGTTTCGACCATCCCCCGGCCCCCGTGGGGCAGGGAGGTCAGTACGGCGCCGGGGGCGGCGCTCAGCGTGGCCCCCAGGTGCCGGGGGCCTCGCGGCAGGACGGGGACGACGGCACGGACCCCGCGGGACACCTCGGCCGCCCGTCCGGGGTCCGTGCGGGCCAGGAGGTCCCGGGCGGCCCGCCAGGTGGCCGACCAGGCGGCGTGATCGGTGTCGGCGGGGTCGGCCGCCACGACCACGGTGCCGCCCGCTCCGGACGGCACGCGGTACGGGTCGACGTCGTCCAGGCGCGCGGTGCCGCCGTGCAGGGCGCGGACCGCGCGCCAGCCGGGCCCACGGCCCGCGAGGACGCCGTGGCTCCGGCCGGTCAGGGTCAGGACGGCGGGTACGGCGTGGTGGGCGCCGTCCGGGTGGAACCGGACGGTCCGCCCGCCGGAGCTGACCCGGACGCGCTCCGCGGCGACGCTCAGCCGGCCCACGCCGGGCAGCGGGAGCAGGCCGTCCGGAGTCTCCACGGTCAGGTCGAGCGCGCCGCCCGCGCACAGGGCGGCGGTGACCGCGAGGTGGTCGAGGTGACCGAGCAGCCCGTCGAAGGCCGGCCCGGCGGGCTCGGCGAGCGCACCGGCCAGCCAGGCCCCGGTGGTCGGGTAGTCGAGGACGTCACGGACCACGGCGGGATGGTGCCGCTCGACCCGTTCGAGCAGATCCCAGGAGCGCTCGAAGCGGCCGAGCGCTCCCGGCTCGACGGAGGCCCGGTGCCGGTGGACCCGCACCAGGAGGGCCTTGAGGAGCAGCAGCCGCCGGGTGTGCAGGGCGGACCCCAGCAGCGCGAGCCCGTCCGGGGCCGGGCTGAGCCGGGCCAGCCGGGCGACGACGGGCGCGGGCAGGGGCGCGCCGCTCACTCGCGCCTCCACGGGGCTGCGGCGGGTGGTGCGCATCTGACCGAAAAGGGCCGGTCGGCGTGGCCGCTCCACCTGAGGTCAGCCGTCGACCTTGTCCCCGCCGCTCTCGACGAACCAGGACGGCTCCAGCTCCAGCGGATCCCAGAGGACCCGCTCGACGGCGGCCGCCAGCTCGGGATCGTCCATGAAGCGCAAGGTCCGCAGGTCCACGGCGGTGAGGTCGGGCAGGCCCCATGGCCGTTCGCCGCCCCGGTCGACGCCTGCGACCCGCTGCGTGTGCTCCAACACCCTCGGCTCCTCCTCACCGACCCTTGTCCCCCACGGTCGTAGCGGCGGAGCGGTTCTTCCCGACGCCTCGAAGACGGAAACCCGTTCGACTCAACTGCGCCCATGCGCGCCCCCGTTATCCAGCCGTTCCGCGTCCTCTTCGCGCCAGGCCCACCAGGGCGGCGTGATCCGGCGCCGCTCCTCGCGGGAGAGGCCGTCCGGGCGCGGCCGGGGGGCGGCGCCGACCTCGGCGAGCAGGGTCCGGGTCCGCTCCACGTCCGCCCAGTCCACCGGCACCAGCATGCCGTCCAGGCGTCGCCACTGCTCGGCCGCCTCCCGCAGGACGGTCGCTGCGTGGCCGAGCCGGTCCATCAGGTAGAGCACCGTCCCCTGGGCGTGCAGCGCCCTCGCCAGGGTGACCGTGCCGGGGGTGTCGCCGCGGGCGGAGCGGCTGTCGTCGGCGGCGCGCCGGAAGGCGGTGAGGGCGTCGACGAGCTGCCCGTCCCTGGCCGCCTCGCTCAGCTGCAGCTGCACCCAGCCCAGTTGGAGCCAGATCTCGGCCCGGATCGCCACGTCGCGGGCGGTGCGGACGGCCTCGTCGAGGAGGTGGCGGCTCTCGTACAGGTCGGGCAGGAAGCCGGCGCGGTCGAAGCGGAGGGCGAGGACGCTGCCGATGAGGATCCTCGCGCGGTCGCGGGCCGCGGCGCCGGCGGGGAGGCAGGTGAGGGCCTCGCGGAGCACGGACTCGGCGCGGTCGACCGGCCGTGTCCCGGTGCCGGCGGCGGCGCGGCGCAGCAGGGACTCCCCCCAGGTGAGCAGGAGCCGGCCGCGCTGTCCGCTCTCGGCGGGGGCGAGCAGGGTGGCCTGCTCGTACGCCTCGTCCGCCGCCGCGCCGTCGCCCGCGGTCTCGTACAGGCGGGCCCGCGCTGCGGTGTGACGCAGCCTCAGGGCGTGGCCGTCGCCGAGGAGCGCCTCCGCGCGGTCGAGCACGGGGCCGACGCGGTCCGGTCCGGCGTCGGCGAGGTGCAGGGCGTCGGCGAGGTCGAGCAGGGCCGCGGCGCTCTCCCCGAGGGCGAGGGCCGCCGTGAGCTCCTCGGCCGCCGCGGCGCCCTCGCCGCGCGCCAGGAGCAGCCGTCCGCGGCGCAGGTGCAGCGTGGGCCGGGACGAAGGGGGCCACTGGCCGGTGTCCTCGGCGAGGGCGGCGAGCGCGGCGTCGAGCTGCCGGGGGTCCTCGGTCTCCTGCCACAGGGCGTGGTGGACGACGGCCCGTTCGAGGCGGGCCTCGGCCCAGTGCTCGTCTCCGGGGCGGGCCTGCGCCCCGGCCCGGACGAGCGCGTCGGCCGCCTGGGTGAGGAGCTCGTGGCGGCGGCCGGTGCGCCGGACGGCGCCGGTGCCCGCCTCCGCGTACAGGATGCGGCCGAGGAGGACGCGGGCCGCGACGGGCGCGGCGGGGAGGGCCTCCTCGGCCCGCTCGCGGGCGGCGGCGAGCAGGGCGGGGTCGGACTGGGCCCGTCCCTGGTCGAGGAGGCGGCGGGCCTCGGTGAGGGGGTCGGGGGTGACGAGGTCGGGGTGGTAGAAGCGGAGCACGCGCGCGGGGATGCGGGCGAACAGCTCCGCCTCGGCGTCCTCGGGCGCGAGGGGGTCGTCGGACCCGTCGGACGGGGTCGGGAGGCCGGGGCCGCCGTCGCCCCCGTCGGCGGGGCCGTGGCCGTGCCCGGCGAGGCGGGCGGCGGCGAGCGCCGGGAAGTTGCGCATGCCCTGGCCGAAGTTGCGCTCCACGTACTCCGAGCAGTGCTTGAGGACGAGGGCGGCGGCGCCTGGATCGAGCGAGCCGAGGAGGAACTGCTGGATGCCCGGCGGATAGCTGAAGCAGGGGTACGGGGCGGGTCCCGGCAGCCGCCGCAGCAGTCCGCTGAGCAGGACCTCGGCCAGCTCCATGGGCCCGGTGTCGGGGAGCATGGCGCGCTGGACGAGCTGCATGACGGGCAGGGTCAGCGGGGCCGCCGCGAGGTGGACGGCGAGCCGGAGCGCCCCCGGGGAGGCGCCGGCCCGGAAGGCGCGCAGGAGTTCCTCGTCGCCGCGCGGGGCGCGGGGCGCGGCGGGCGGGCGGGGCGCGGCGGGGTCGGGGTGGAGCCAGGCGGCCCAGCCGCGGACGGTGTTGCCGCCGTGGCCGGTGTGGAGCCGGGCCCAGGAGGCGAAGGCCTCGGGGGTGGGGGTGAGCACGGGCACGGCACGCCGGGCCGGGTCGGGAACCGCCCAGGGTTCGTCGTCGGACCGGAAGGAGGCGGGTCTCCCGGGGCTCGCGGAGCGCTGGAAGGTGCCGGGTTCGGCGGGGAGCGCGGTGCGGGGCCACAGGCGCGGCGGCAGGGGCTGGACGAGGGCGAGCGGGGCGTGGCGGGGCCACTGGCGGAGGAAGCGCTGGGCGGATCCGCGCTGCCAGAGGGGTCCCACGCAGTCGCTGACGACGAGGGTGAGGCGGCGCCCGGTGGGGTCGTGGAGCTGGTCGACGGGGCGGAGCCGCGGGCGGCCGTCGGCGCCGGAGGTGGTGGTGACGAGCGGGGGGCCCTCGCCGGTGTCGTACAGGCGGTGCACCTGGACGTCGCGGAAGGCGCCGGACTGCTGGCAGGCCTGGCGGAGCTCCTCGACCATGCGGTCCCAGACGACCATGGCGGGGCCGGTGTCCATGAGCAGCTGGATGTCGGGGCGGCGGCCCGCGGCGGGGCGCAGGACGGGCGTCAGGATGCCCGCGGCGGCGCTGCGCTCGGCGGTGGCCTCCTCGTCGAGGGTGCCCTCGCCGGGGCGCGGCGGGGCGGGCGCGTACCCGCGCAGCGGGCGCAGGGCCTTCTGGAGGCCGAGGAGTCCGGGCAGGGCGTTGGCGCCGGGGGCGCGGACGGGCAGGGCCGCGCCCCGTCCCGTACCCCCGCCCGCGCCGCCGCGCGTCCGGTCCGCCACGGGGGCTCCGGCGCGCATGTGGAGGGCGACGGACTCATGGCCTCCGGTGCGGACGGGCCCGCGGGCGGGTGCCTCCCCGCGATTGGCCGGATCTCGCCCCCCGTCGGCGGACCGGGCGGTCTCCGCGCTCCCGCCGCCGTCGCTCCCGCCGTCCGCGCGGGACGGCGGCTCCGGATCGGGAGTCTCCGGTTCCGGCAGCCACTGGGACAGCCAGAGCGCGTCCGCGACCGCCTCGGCGGACGGGTCCGCCCCGCCCGCCCGCAGTCTGCGGGTCAGCTCCTCCAGAGGCATCCGGCGCGTCCGGTGCATCCGGTCATCACCTCGGCTGATCGAGCGGCTGCATGAGCATGTCCGCGATGCGTTCCCTGGTCACCCGCTCGGCGCGGGAGGCGTGCTGGGTGAGGTAGAGGGCGTTGAGCAGCTGGTCGGTGGCGATGACCTCGCCCGGCTCGCGGTTCAGGAATCGCTGGACGAGTCCCTGCTCGCCGTCGCCCGCGGCGGCCTCGGTCCCCAGGTGGGCCTCGATCATCGCGCCGATCTGTTCCTCGCCGGGCGGTTCGAGCTCCAGGCGGATGCAGCGGCGCAACAGGGCGGCGGGAAAGTCCCGTTCGCCGTTGGAGGTGAGCACGATGAACGGGAAGGTGGAGCAGCGGACGCGGCCGCCGTGGACCGGCACCTTGCGGCCGTCGTCGCTGAGCACCTCGACGACCGGCTCCCGGTCGGCGAGCCGCTCCAGCTCGGGGATGGCGAACTCGCCCTCCTCCAGGGCGTTCAGGAGGTCGTTGGGCAGGTCGAGGTCGCTCTTGTCGAGCTCGTCGATGAGCAGCACGCGGGGCTGCTCGGAGGGGAGCAGCGCGGTGCCGAGCGGTCCGAGCCGGATGTACGAGCCGATGCCGCCCGGGGCCGCGGCGGCGGAGCCGGAGGCGCCGGCCTGGGCGCGCTCCAGCTGGACGTCCTGGAGGCGGCCGATGGCGTCGTACCGGTAGAGGCCGTCCTGGAGGGTGGAGCGGCTGACGATCGGCCAGCGCAGCACCCGGCCGAGGCGCAGCTCGTGGGCGACCGCGTGCGCGAGCGTCGACTTGCCCGTGCCGGGGTTGCCGGTGACCAGGAGCGGCCGCCGCAGGTACAGGGCGGCGTTGACGGCGTCGGTCTCGGCGGGCCGGGGGTGGTGGTTCTGGACGAGCCTGCGCTTGACGCCGAGCCGCCGGTCGGAGCCGGCCAGGGTGTCGTCGGCGCCGCCCGTCGAGAAGTCGCGCCAGGGCGGTGGGGCGGGCAGGCGCTGTATCTCGTCGTGCGGATGCCCGGCCCCGCGGTAGATCCGCCAATCGTTCACGATGAACTCCTCCTGGCTGTGGTGTGCCGGCCGGGCCCTCCGCAACGTACTGCCCACGACGGCCCCTGCCGACCCTCAAATCGGTCGTCCGCGAAGGGGCCGCGCGCGGCGGGGCACGCGGGGCGGACGGGGGCGTGCGGAGGCGGCGTCCGAGGCGGACGCACCGGACCGGACGCCCCCTGCGCCCGAACCACCCGCGCGGGCCCGACCGGACGGGACGGCCGCGGTACCTGCGCCGCGCCCGCGAGGCGCCCGGGAACGGACGGGCGCCGTGGCCGGGACACGCTCACGAGGTGCCCGGGAACGGACGGGCGCCGTGGCCGGGGCACGCTCACGAGGTGCCCGAAGCCGGACGGTCGATGTAACCGAGCCGCGCCCGCCGGGCGACCCTGAGCGGACGGTCGCCGTGGCCGTGGCCGTGAAGGGTTCGCTGCACGCCCCGGAGCGGACGGTCGACGTGGCCGTGGAGGGTGCGCCGCGCGCCGGGCCGCCGTCACGGGTCCTCCTCGCCGAGCATCGGCGGAGCCTCCAGCCGGCCGCCGTGCGGCGGACGGTCGGGCGGGTCGTACAGGACGGCGATGGTCTCGGCCCAGGCGAGGTCGGCCCGCTCCGGCGCCAGGGTGCGCAGGGACCGGACGGGCTTGCCGAGCCCGTCGGCGGTGAGCGCGTCCGTGAGCAGCCGGTCGGCCTGCTCGTGGAAGTCCGCGCAGTCGGTGTGGTCGTGGGCGCCGGTCCGCCAGAGGGCCAGCGGATGGCCGGCGGTCAGGGCCGCGTTCATGGCCATGAGCCCGTCACCGCTTCCGACGGGGCCGCAGAAGACGGGGACCGTACCGCCCTCGGCCTCCCTGAGCCGGTCGTACGTCTCCGCCCAGGTCTCCCGCCGCACCCGCGCGGCGTGCGCGTCCGGGACCGCGCCGGGCACCTCCGCCCGCAGCGGCGCCGCGCGCAGCGGGCCACGCTGCCCGGCCTCCCAGCGCTCGCGCCACTCGGGCGCCGGCTCCTTGTCGTGCCGCCGGGCGTCCCTGATGACCACGATGCGGCGCTGCCCGAGGGTGATGGCCCCCCACGCCTCGTCGGGGCCCTGCGGAAGTTCGAGCCGCCAGGTGTCGAGCGGCTCGTCGAAGAGCTCGCGCGGCAGCACCGCCTCCACGGCGGCCAGGTGGGGCCCGTTGTCGCCGAGCCGGAGCGCCTCGGCGAGCGGCCCGCGCAGGGTCTGCTTGAGCTGGGCCCGCTCGACGCCGCTGTCGTCGCCCTTGAGCGGGGTGACCATGTGCCCGTCGCGGAGCAGCTTCACGCGCCAGGGGTAGCGCCGCCCCCAGCGCGGCGTGTCGATCTCCAGGAGCACGTCCGCGCGTGCCCGGCGGTCACGGACGGCGACGGGGGCCGCCGCACGGCCCGGGCCGATCAGGTCGTCGATCTCGCGGCGGAGGAACGGGCCCGCGTCGGCGGCCCGGTCGATGAGCCAGCCCCGGAAGGCGGCCGCCTCGCCCAGCCCGCCGGGCCGCCCGGAGACGCGGCGGACGACATGGGCCGCGTACAGGAGGACGGCGTCGAGGCCGGGGTCACCCGGATCGCTGCGGTCGGGCGCGCGCAGCCCGTACAGCAGGGCCGCTCCCTCGCTCCAGGTGCGCGGGTCGTCCTCGAACGCGTCCGGGGTGGTGGTGTTCCGGATCCAGGCCTTGACCCGGTCGACCACGTCCATGATCTCGCCGGGGTTGATCGGCGGGGGGAGCGCAGCGAGTTGCCCCCGCAGGCGGGTGCGCAGCTTCGGGCTGAGCGGGTGCGGGCCGCCGTGCCGTTCCTGCGCGCGCGTCCAGTCGGATCCGTCGTCCAGGGACTGGTGGTAGTGGTCGAGGTGATGACGGTCGTGCGCGCGCAGGGCCTCGGCCCAGAGCTCGCCCCCGGGCACGTCGTGCAGGCGGCGCAGGACGGTGAGGGGGACGAGGGCGCCCCGGTCGGACCAGCGTCCCTTGTTGAAGCCGATCACGGCGCCCATGGCGTCGTCGACGACCGGGCCGCCGGAGCAGCCCTCGACGGGCAGCACCCCGTCCGTCACGAGGGCGCGGGCGTCCACGCCGCTCAGCTTGCCGTGGACCTGGCGGATGCCCAGCTCTCCGGTCTCCCGCGACCAGCCGTGCAGGCCGATCCTGGTGGTGCGGTCGGGGGGCAGTTCGGCGAGGAGGACGCAGGAGGCCCTGCGCGTGCCGGGCACGCGCACGAGGGCGACGTCGGGGAAGCCCCAGGGCTCGGGGCGCACGTCGGGGTCCTCGGGCCGGGGCAGGGCGAGCACCACGGTGCCGATGGACCGGCGGGTGGTCCTGCCGTCCTGCCAGGTGATGCCGACGGCAGGCTCCTTCCTCCACACCTCGCCACCCCCCTCGGCCACGACATGGGCGCAGGTCAGGACCCAGCCGGGGGCGATGAAGAAGCCGGTGCCCCAGAACCGGTCGCCGTCCAGGTCATACCCGCCGTCGGGAGCGCCGATGCGTACGAGTGCGGGGCGTACGAGAGCGTCGAAGGCGCTCATGCGATCTCATCGGCCGCCGGGCGCGCGCTGGGCACCGGGGGCGCGGCCGGCAGGGGCGGCGCGACGGGCGCGGGCGGCACGCTCGGCGCCGGGGGGACGGGGTCGGCGGTGCCTCCCTGTCCGGCCGTGGGGCTTCCCTGTCCGGCCGTGGGGCCGGCGGCCGCCTCCGTGTCCTGCCCGGCCGCCGGACCCGCGGCGGGCGTCGGGCCCGGTTCGGTCCAGGTCAGGGACACGTTCACGGAGGCCTTGCCCGCGCCGTCCGCCAGGACGCCGATCACCTTGCCGGACTGCGCGGAGAGTTCGATGCCGAAGCTGACGGCGACCTCCACCGGCCCCTGCGGGTCGAGGCCCGCGCGCAGGGAGCCGACGACCCCGCGCACCACGTCCGTGAGCCCGCCGGCCATCGAGACCACCCGGTCCCTGACTCCGGTGTCCCGGAAACCGCCGCCCCCGCCGAGCTCCTCCGCGTCGCTGACGCGCGCCCAGACGGGTGTGCCGTCGTCCAGTCGAATCCGCGCGATCCCGTGTGCCACAGCGGCCCCCGCTCCCCGAAGCGATGTTGGATCCAGAAGGCTAATCGGTGGGACTGACGGGCGACAGGGGACGTGAGGGGGTACGGCCTATCCTGATCACATGTACTTCACCGACCGTGGCATCGAGGAACTGGAGAAGCGGCGCGGCGAGGAGGAGGTCACCTTCGAGTGGCTCGCCGAGCAGCTGCGGACGTTCGTCGACCTCAACCCCGACTTCGAGGTGCCCGTCGAGCGCCTCGCGACCTGGCTGGCCCGTCTGGACGACGACGAGGACGACGACGAGTAGGAGACCGGTCCGGCTGCGGGGTCACCGCTCCCGCAGCCGGTCGTAGGCGAGCCCGAGCGCGCCGTGCGCGACGAGCAGCGCCCCGGCCGTCGCCCATCCGCCGCTGCGCCGGCCGGCGCCCCAGACCAGCAGCGGCAGCCCCACGAGCAGCTGCGCCCCGCTCAGTACGCGCGCCCGTGGGCCGCGCAGGTACGGGCCGAGAGGGCCCTCCTCCACCACGTCCAGCTCCGCGCGCACGGCGTCCCGCCAGCCCGCCCATTCGAGCTGTTCCGCGCCCTGGGCGAGAGCGACGGAGCGGAGCCGGTCGGCGCTCTCGCCGGGGACGATCCCGGTGGGCAGCGCGAGCCCGGCGCGGGCCAGGACGGCGACGACGCCGACCAGCCGACCGTGGGCGTCGACGTCCGGATCGGGGCCGGTGAGGGGTTCGAGGGCCTGTACGTCCAGGACGGGATCGAGGGCGAGCCGGGCGGCGAAGGTGCGCATGGCCTCGTCCTCGCCGACGGGGGTGCCGTCCGCGAGCCAGGTGTAGCCGACCGTACGGCGGAAGCCGGCGGCGAGCGTGAGACCGGCCCGGTCGCGGTCCCACCAGAGCGCGACGACGGGCCAGGAGGCCGAGACGGCGAGGGCGGTGGCCCAGCCGGTGACGACCTGTTCGACGGGCTCGCCGCCGTGCAGCCAGGGCTTCCCCTCCGGTACGAGCACGCTCCACTCGGTCCCGGCGGGGGCGAGGAGCAGCTGTTCCCGGAGGAGTTGGGCGGGCGGCCGGACCGCCGGGGGCTCGGCGCGGCAGAGCAGGAGGGCTCCGGCGGGGTGCGGCCCGGGTGTCGCGTTCATGGGCCCCACGCTAGGGCAATTTGTCACGTTGTGAACGCTTTTACCCCTCACATATCAGGGATGAGTCGGGGTTGACTTCGCAAGACCGCGATATATCGTGTCTATCGAGAGACGCGATATGTTGCGTTGCCGATACGGGAGGTCAGCACCATGACAGAGTGGTCCGTCACCGAGCCGACGAAGCTGGCTCCGGCCGACCCCGTGACGCTGCTGCAGGTCCGCATCGTCAACGGCACGGTGAACGTGGTGGGGACGGACGAGAGTTCCGCCCGCGTGGAGATCTCCGAGATCGAGGGTCCGCCGCTGATCGTGACGCAGGACGGCTCCACGCTGACCGTGACCTACGAGGACCTGCAGTGGAAGAGCATCCTCAAGTGGTTCGAGCGCAAGGAGTACCGGCGCCGGGCCGTCGTCTCGGTCGCCGTCCCGGCGGGCGTCGACGTCGAGGTGGGGGTGGTCGGCGCCGAGGCGGTCGTCACGGGGATCAGAGGGCGCACCGCGGTGCGCGGCGTCACGGGCGACACCACGCTCCTGGGGCTGTCCGGCCCGGTCCGCGCCGAGACCGTCTCGGGGAACCTGGAGGCCCAGTCGGTCACCGGCGCACTGCGCGTCAACTCCGTGACCGGCGACGTGACGGTGATCGAGGGCGCCGGGTCCTCGGTGAAGGCCGACACGGTCAGCGGCGACATGGTCATCGACCTCGACCCCGGCCGGCTCGACGGACCGCCCGCCGACATCCGGCTCACGAGCGTCTCCGGCGAGGTCGCCATCCGGCTCCCGCACCCGGCCGACGCCCGGGTCGAGGCGAGCACGACGAGCGGCGCCGTGTCGAACGCCTTCGAGGACCTGCGGGTGGGCGGCCAGTGGGGCGCCAAGTCCATCACCGGCACGCTCGGTTCGGGCCGGGGCACCCTCAAGGCGACCACCGTCTCCGGTTCGATCGCCCTGCTCCGCCGGCCCGAGCCCGAGGAGGGCGGCGACGCCGCCACCCCGTCCTCCACCTCCTCCGCCCCCTCCGCGACCGGAAAGGTGCTCTGACATGCCGCCCGTCTTCGCCCACGGACGCCTCCGCCTCTACCTCCTGAAGCTGCTCGACGAGGCCCCCCGCCACGGGTACGAGGTGATCCGGCTCCTGGAGGAGCGCTTCCAGGGGCTGTACGCCCCGTCGGCGGGCACGGTCTATCCGCGCCTCGCCAAGCTGGAGGCCGAGGGCCTCGTCACCCACGCCAGCGAGGGGGGCCGCAAGGTCTACTCGATCACCGACGCCGGCCGCGCCGAGCTGGCCGGGCGCGGCGCCGAACTGGACGACCTGGAGCGGGAGATCCGCGAATCGGTCTCGGAACTGGCGGCGGAGATCCGCGACGACGTGCGCGGTGCGGCCGGCAGGGTGCGCAGCGAGATGCGCGCGGCGGCGGGCGAGAACCGCACGGTGGACGCCCCCTCGTTCGCCGAGGCGAAGGAGGAGATGCGCCGCTTCAAGCAGGAGTGGACGCAGCAGGCCCGCGAGGCCCGCGAGGAGGCCCGGTCGGCGCGGCGCCAGGCGAAGGAGTTCCAGCGCATCGCCCAGCAGGTGCAGGACGAGGTCCAGGACCGGTTCTCGCGGGGCGACTGGCCCAAGGGGGTCTGGGAGGGGATCTCGGGCATCACGGCCCAGCTCGGCGACCTGGTGGCGGGCACGACCCACCCGAGGGCCGCCGCGCCGCAGGCACCGTTCACGAAGGCCCCGGCGGACGAGGTGCCGGAGTGGGCGCGGGACACGGCGGGCACGGGCGACCCTGCCCGCGACCTGGACCGGCTCCTGGACCGCTTCCGCGACGAGATCCGCGACGCGGCCCGCGACCACGGAGTGACCCAGGAGCAGCTGAAGGAGGCCCGCCACCACCTGTCGACGGCGGCCCTCGGCATCAGATCCCTCCTGAACCCCGAACGAAAGGCCTGACGGGGCGGCCTGACGGATCGACCGGACCGGGCGACCGCCCGGAGACGCACCGCCGCCCGGTGCGCCGCCGCCGGGCGGGCCGCCACCGGGCGGGCCGCCCGGACGGCCCGGACAGCCCAGACGGCCCGACGTGCCCAGACGGCCCGACGTGCGCGGACGCGCCCGGACGTGCCCGGCCGCGCCCGGACGGCCCAGCGGTGGCGCGGCGGGGCGGCGGTGGGCCTGCGGTGGCACGGCGGCCCGGCGGTGGCACGGCGGCCCGGCGGCCCGGCGGTGGCCCGGCGGCCCGGCGGTGCCTCGGCGCGGCGGCGGTTGCCCGGATGGTGCGTCAGCCGCGGGTGGCCGTGACGGTGATCCGGGCGTTCGGGGTGGCCAGGACCCAGGCCCGGCCGCGGTCCCTGCGGAGGACCAGCGCACCGCCCCGAGCGGTCACCCGCCAGTCGCCGGGCGGCAGGGAGAGCTCGGTGACGCGGGAGCCGCGCCGGCCGGCCGCGTCGTACGAGAGGCGGTAGACCCCGGCCGCCGGGTCGTAGGAGGCGGAGCGGACCGTGCCGGCGACCGCCTCGGCGTACGGCTCGGCGGTCAGCTCCTTGTTCGGGCGGAAGGCCCCGGTGCCGTCCACGGCGCAGTAGCCCCCGCCGTAGCACCACTCCCAGCCGGTCCAGCCGGAGCTGTAGCGGCCGAGGGAGGCCATGGCCTCGCGGTAGAAGCGGTTCATGTTCGGAAGGGAGTTGTTGAGCGGTCCCCACTCCCCCACGACGACCGGCACCTTGTACGTCTCGGGGTACTGGGTGACGGCGGCCTCGTAGTTCTCGATCCAGCGGGCCGAGGGGTCGTAGTCGCCGCCCGCCTCCATCGTGCCGTTGTAGAAGTGCGGGGAGTAGACCACCTTCGGGTCGTCGATCCTCCCCAGGCCGGTGGGCACGCCCTCGCCGACGATCGGGGTCGGCTCGACGAAGATCCACCCGTCCTTGTCGACCGCGCGGATCTGGTCCGCGATCCGGTTGTGCATCGGGGTGATCTGGTCGCGCTCGATGCGCCGGGCGGCCGTCGCCAGGTCCTCGCCCTCGCGCAGTTCGCCCATCGGCTCGTTGATGGGGTCGTAGCCGAGGACGGCGGGGTGGTCCTTGACGCGGTCGGCGAGCACCCGCCACATGCGGGCCTGGGCGCGCTGCAGGTCCTCGTCCTCGTAGAGGTGGGTGAAGGCGCGCTGGACGGCCGGCTCGAAGTACTCGGAGAACCAGTCGTCGGGGTGCGGGGTGAAGGGGAGTCCGTCGGTCCTGGTGGCCCAGGCGGGTACGCCCCGGGAGCCGAACGCGGGCCCGAAGACGTCCTGGTGGGCGTCGAGGATGACCTTGACGTCGTACTTCTCGGCCCAGTCCAGGATCCGCTCGACCTTGCGGAGGTACGCCTGGCTGTACTGGCCGGGGCGGGGTTCCAGGTCGTCCCAGAAGACCAGGAGCCGGGCCGTGTTGTAGCCCTTGGCCCGCATGTCCCGGAGGTACTTCTCGGTGATCGCGGAGAGGGCGGTGTCGCCGCGGTGCGACTTGTCCGCGAGGTTCCAGCCGCGGAGGGTGAGGACCCGGCCGCGGGAGTCGGTGAGGGCGGGTATCCCCTCACCGCCCTTCCCCGCACGGGCGGAGCCCGGGGGCCCGGGGGGGGCGCCCCCCCCGGGCGGGGGGGGCGGCGGGGGGGGGGGGGGCGGCGGGGGGGGGGCGGGGGGGCGCCCCCCCGGGGCGGACGAGGTGGACGCCCGGGGGGGTGG
>NZ_JBHWFF010000013.1:139282-147707 GCF_042733785.1 Streptomyces sp. NPDC059695
TTGCCCGCGGGGCCCCCCCCGCCCGGGCTCGGGGGCCCCGCGCGGGCGGCGGGCTCCGCCGTGGCGGCGGTCGGGGCGAGCAGCGAGGCGACGACGACGGTCGCCGCGAGGGTGGTGCGCGACATGGAGGCCTCCGGCACGGCAAAGTGAGAGATGTTCACGTTTCGCGTGCCGGAGATCCCATCAGGTCAAGCGACCTGTATCAAGAGGTCGTCACGAGGTCGTCAGGACGATCTTCCCGAAGAGCTCGCCGGAGGCCATCCTCCCGAAGCCCTCGCGGGCCCGGTCCAGCGGCAGGACCTCGTCGATGACCGGTCGCAGGCCCGTCGCCGCGCAGAACGACAGCAGGTCCTCCAGTTCGTCCTTGGAGCCCATCGTCGAACCGATGACCTTCAGCTCCAGGAAGAAGATCCGGGTCAGCTCGGCGTGCGAGGGACGGTCGCCGCTCGTGGCGCCCGAGATGACGAGCGTGCCGCCGGGCCGCAGCGACTTGACCGAGTGGGACCAGGTGGCGGCGCCGACGGTCTCGATGACGGCGTCCACCCGCTGCGGGAGCCGCGCCCCCGGCTCGTACGCCTCGACGGCGCCCAGCTCGACGGCCCGCTTGCGCTTGGCCTCGTCGCGGCTGGTGGCGAAGACCCGCAGGCCGGCCGCCTTGCCGAGGGCGATCGCGGCGGTGGCGACTCCGCCGCCCGCGCCCTGCACGAGCACCGAGTCCCCGGGCCGCACACCGGCGTTGGTGAAGAGCATGCGGTACGCGGTCAGCCAGGCGGTGGGGAGGCAGGCGGCCTCCTCGAAGGACAGCTCCTTCGGCTTGGGCAGCACGTTCCAGCGGGGCACGCTCACCCGCTCGGCGAAGGTGCCCTGGTAGCGCTCGGTGAGGATGGACCGGGGCTCGTCCGGGCCCACGCCGTGGCCCGTCTGGCCGATGACGGAGTGCAGGACGACCTCGTTGCCGTCCTCGTCGATGCCCGCGGCGTCGCAGCCGAGGATCATCGGCAGCTTCTCCTCGGGCAGCCCGACCCCGCGCAGCGACCACAGGTCGTGGTGGTTGAGCGAGGCGGCCTTGACGGTGACGGTGGTCCAGCCGGGACGCGCCTCGGGCTCGGGGCGTTCGCCCAGTTCGAGGCCGTTCAGGGGCTGGTCGCGGTCGATTCGGGCGGCGTAGGCAGCGAACATGGCCCCGACCCTAGGGGCCCGCGGGCGGCCGGGGGAACCACGCCCCGGTGTGACCCGTGTCGCCTGGACAGCACGCGCCGTGACCGATCCTCGGACGCCGCGGAGGGGGTGTCCTGCCGGCCGGGCGGGGCGCGCGACGCACGGTCGACGGGGCACCCTCGGCTCCCGTACGCCGAAGGGCCCCGTTCCGGTTGGCGGTACCGGGCCCTTCGGCGTGCCTGGGGCGCGTCAGCGGCGCGCGACGCCCTCGGCGCGGGCGGCGGCGGCGACCGCGGCCGCTACGGCCGGGGCGACCCGCTCGTCGAACGGCGACGGGATCACGCAGTCGGCGGCGAGCTGGTCACCGACGACGTCCGCGATGGCGTCGGCCGCGGCGATCTTCATGCCCTCGGTGATCCGGGAGGCCCGGACCTGGAGCGCGCCGGCGAAGATGCCGGGGAACGCGAGGACGTTGTTGATCTGGTTCGGGTAGTCCGAACGGCCGGTCGCCACGACGGCCGCGTACTTGTGCGCGACGTCGGGGTGGACCTCGGGGTTCGGGTTGGCCATGGCGAACACGAACGCGTTCGGGGCCATGGAGGCGACGGCCTCCTCGGGGACCGTACCGCCGGAGACGCCGATGAAGACGTCCGCGCCGGCGAGGGCGCTCTCCAGGGAGCCGCTGAGGCCCGCCTTGTTGGTGAGCTCGGCGATCTCGCGCTTGACGTCCGTGAGGTCGTCGCGGTCGCGGCTGACGACGCCCTTGCGGTCGGCGACGGCGACGTCGCCGAGGCCGGCCTCCAGGAGGAACTTCGCGATGGCGACACCGGCCGCGCCGGCGCCGGAGATGACACCGCGCAGCTCGCCGAGGGTCCGGCCGGTCAGCTTCGCGGCGTTGCGCAGGGCCGCGAGGGTGACGATGGCGGTGCCGTGCTGGTCGTCGTGGAAGACCGGGATGTCGAGGCGCTCCTGGAGCTTGCGCTCGATCTCGAAGCACCGCGGCGCCGAGATGTCCTCCAGGTTCACGCCGCCGAAGGACGGGGCGAGCCGGACGACGGTCTCGACGATCTCGTCGGTGTCGGTGGTCGCGAGGGCGATCGGGACCGCGTCCACGCCGCCGAACTGCTTGAAGAGGATGGCCTTCCCCTCCATGACCGGGAGGGAGGCCTCCGGGCCGATGTCACCGAGGCCGAGCACCGCGGTGCCGTCGGTCACGACGGCGACGACCTGGGACTTCCAGGTGTAGTCGTTGACCAGATCGGGCTGCTCGGCGATCGCGGTGCACACCTTGGCGACGCCGGGCGTGTACGCGAGGGACAGGTCGTCCTTGTTCCGGACGGGAACGGTGGCCTGAACGGCCATCTTGCCGCCCCGGTGAAGGGCGAAGACAGGATCGAAGGGCTCCTCGGGAGCTCCTTCCGTACCGCTGTCATTGCGAGGATTGACGATCTCCGCTGCCATTGGGTTGACCCCTTAAGTCTGCTTCATTTGAGGGTTGGCCGCTCCTGGTGTGGAGCGGTGGGCGGGTCCCGCGGCCGCCGTGTATGGCAGCCGCGCGGGCGCGCCGCACAACGCGCCCTGAGCCCCGGATGAGGGGTGTAAGGATCCTTCTTACCGGACGGACGGCACCGCAGACGAGTCCATATCCGCTCGGTGACGCGACTCATACCGAGCGCATCCGGACACGGACGGAGAACGACACGTCACCCGATGTCCCGATAGATGCATTCCGCACCCGATTGGCGGCCTTCCATTCGTCCGAATGGCGAGATGAACCGCAGATTTTCCGGTGCCAGGGAAAGGATTCCGCAGAAGATCCGGCCTTGATGTACCGGCCTGTCGGGATTTCGGGGTCACCCGTTACCCGATTTTGACATCAGGAGCCGTCGGTTTGTGGCAGTCCGAATGGCAAGATGCCGTAATCACACGAGGTCGCGACACTCGAAGATGCGTACGCGACCACCTGGCAGCTCCCTCACACGCCGGAGGAACCCGACCATGACCGCACGCTCCACGCGCTGTACGACCGCCAAGACCCGCACCTCCCGTCTTGCCGCGGTCGCCGCCATCGCGGTCGCCGGCTCGATGCTGCTGACCGCCTGCGGCGACCAGACCGAGAGCGCGAACACGCCCAGCGACACCGGCTCCGCGTCGGCCGGCAAGGCCCCGCTCTTCTCGAAGCTCCCCGCCGACATCCAGAAGGCGGGTGTCATCAAGGTCGGCACGGACGCCTCGTACGCCCCGATGGAGTTCACCGAGGGCGGCAAGATCGTCGGCGTGGACCCGGACCTCGGTGCGGCCCTGAGCAAGCAGCTCGGCGTCAAGCTGGAGTTCGTGTCGGGCACCTTCGACGGCCTGATCACGTCGATCTACACCGGCCGCCAGCAGCTGATCATGTCCTCGATGACGGACAACAAGAAGCGCCAGGAGGGCCTGGACGACAACGGGAAGAAGATCGGCAAGGGCATCGACTTCGTCGACTACTTCAGCTCCGGCGTCTCCCTGCTGGTCAAGAAGGGCAACCCGCAGGGCGTCAACTCCCTCGACGACCTCTGCGGCAAGACCGTCGCCGTCCAGCGCGGCACGATCTACGAGGACACCTTCAAGGCGCAGGCCACGAAGTGCGGTGACAAGAAGCTGACCATCCAGGCCTTCGACACCGACGCCGAGGCGCAGACCCGCGTGAAGGCCGGCGGCGCGGTCGCCGACCTGAACGACTACCCGGTCGCCGCGTACATCGCGAAGACCTCGGGCGGCGGCAACGACTTCGAGGTCGTGGGCAGCCAGAGCGACGTCGGCCTCTTCGGCATCGGCGTCTCCAAGGAGAACACCCAGCTGCGCGACGCCGTCAAGGAAGCCCTCGATGCGATCATCAAGGACGGCTCCTACGCTGAGGTCCTGAAGAAGTGGGACGTCGAGGACAGCGCGGTCAAGTCGGCCACGATCAACGCCGGCAAGTGACCTCTCCTCGTACCACTGAAGGGCAGTCGTCATGACTGACAAGATCAGCAAGGAACCGGCCGCCGCTCCGGCCGGTCCCTCCCCCTCGGGCGTTCCGTACGAGGCGATCAAGGCCATCCCCGTACGGCACTACGGCCGCTGGGTCAGCGCCGTGGTCGTCGTCGTGCTCCTCGGGTGGCTCGTCTACGCCTTCTCCCAGGGTGACGTCGTCTGGGCCACGGTGTGGGACAAGGTGTTCGACCCGTCCGTGATCAGCGGCATGTGGAACACCATCATCATCAGCGTCTCCGCGATGGCGCTGGGCCTCGTCCTCGGCATCGTCTTCGCCGTGATGCGGCTCTCCAAGAACCCGGTGACCGGTGCGGTCGCCTGGCTCTACATCTGGTTCTTCCGCGGCACACCGGTCTACGTCCAGCTGCTCGTCTGGTTCAACCTGTCGCTGATCTTCCACTACATCAACCTCGGTCCGATCTACAAGAACGAGACCGTGGACGTCATGACGCCGTTCATGGTGGCCCTGCTCGGCCTCGGCCTGAACGAGGGCGCCTACATGGCGGAGATCGTCCGCGCCGGCATCCAGTCGGTCGACGAGGGCCAGACCGAGGCGGCGCACGCGCTGGGCATGTCCCAGACGAAGACCATGGGCCGCATCGTGCTCCCGCAGGCCATGCGGGTGATCGTGCCCCCGACGGGCAACGAGTTCATCAACATGCTGAAGACCTCGTCCCTGGTCTCGGCCGTGCAGTACACCGAACTCCTGCGGGCCTCGTCGAACATCGGCAACACGGCCGGTGCCGTGATGGAGATGCTGTTCGTCGCCTCCATCTGGTACCTGGCGCTGACCAGCGTGTTCAGCGTCGGCCAGTACTACCTGGAGCGCCGTTTCTCGCGCGGCTCGACCCGCAACCTGCCGCCCACTCCGTTCCAGCGGGTCAAGGCCAACCTGACCACGTTCAAGCGCTCCCCGGAGGCCACGCGATGACCGGCGCACCCATGGTCAAGGCCGAAGGCGTCCACAAGTCCTACGGCCCGGCCCACATCCTCCGCGGCATCGACCTGGAGGTGCAGAACGGCGAGGTCTTCTGCCTCGTCGGCCCCTCCGGCTCCGGCAAGTCGACCTTCCTGCGGTGCATCAACCACCTGGAGCGCATCGACGGCGGCAGGCTCTCCGTCGACGGCCAGCTGGTCGGGTACAGGCAGAAGGGCGACAAGCTCTACGAGCTGAAGGACAGCGAGGTCGCGGTCCAGCGCCGTGACATCGGCATGGTCTTCCAGCGCTTCAACCTCTTCCCCCACATGACGGCCCTGGCCAACGTGATGGAGGCGCCCCTCCAGGTGAAGGGCGAGTCCAAGGCGGTGGCGCGCGAGCGGGCCGAGCGCCTGCTCGACCGGGTCGGCCTGCGGGACAAGATGGGGAACTACCCGTCGCAGCTCTCCGGCGGCCAGCAGCAGCGCGTGGCGATCGCCCGCGCGCTGGCGATGGAGCCGAAGCTGATGCTCTTCGACGAGCCGACCTCGGCGCTCGACCCGGAGCTCGTGGGTGACGTCCTCGACGTCATGCGGGACCTGGCCGAGTCGGGCATGACGATGATCGTCGTCACGCACGAGATGGGCTTCGCCCGTGAGGTCGGCGACTCGCTGGTCTTCATGGACGGCGGCGTGGTGGTCGAGTCCGGCCACCCGCGCGAGGTCCTGGGCAACCCGCAGCACGACCGCACGAAGGCGTTCCTCTCGAAGGTGCTGTAGGGCGTACGGGGAAAGGGGCGGTACGGGTTCACCCGTACCGCCCCTTTCGGGTGTCCCGGCCTACTTCACGGCCAGCAGGAGGGTGTCCGAGGGCGAGGCCCAGACCGGACGTGCCTCGCCGAAGCCGGCGGCGCGGAGGGTGTCGGCGTGCCAGCGGGGGGAGGGCATGTCGCCGTCGGCGTGCTCGCCGTAGATCTCGAAGCGGCGGGCGGTGGGTTCGGCGAGCAGCGGGTCCGCGGCGGCGACGGCCCACCATGCGGCCCAGTCGAGGGCGCCGGCGTCCTTGGCCCGGTCCATGGCGGCGTGGCGGTGGGCGCGCTCGGCGGCGTTGATCCGGGGTGTGGCCTCGTCGATCATGTGGTCGGCGTTCATGAAGACCCCGCCGTCCCGGACGAGGCCGGCGAGCTGCCCGTAGAGGGCCGTCAGGGGCCCGCTGTGGAGCCAGTGGAGGGCGGTGGCGGTGAGGACGGCGTCGTACGTCCCGTACGGCAGGCTCGTGGTCCACGCCGGGTCCTTGAGGTCGGCGGTCACGAAGGTGACGCGCTCGTCCCCGGCGAAGGAGCCCTCGGCGATGGCGAGGAGGGCCGGGTCGAGGTCGACCCCGGTGCTGGTCGCGCCGGGGAACCGCTGGAGCAGCCGGCTCGTAATACTCCCCGTACCGCAGGCGAGGTCGAGGACGCGGGGCTCGGGCCCCACCAGCGCCTCGACCATGTCGAGCATCACCCGGAACCGCTCCTCGCGGTCCGGCATGTACCACTCCTGCTGACGGTCCCAGCTCTGCTGCCAGTCCGCCCAATAGGTTTCGGTCATGGTCGTTCCTCCCCGCGTCAGCCCTACCATTCGTAATACCCTCGAAGGGGAAACAGCCGTTACCCCTTCGGACCGAGACACTAGCCCGCCGAAGTAAGGACTACAAGTGGAACTGGCCCATTACTCGGACTTCGCCGTACGTCTGGTCAACACCGAGGAGCCGGCCCGCGGCAAGGACACCCTGACGTCCGTCGAGGTACTCCGGGAGCTCTTCGGCCCCGCCGCCCAGATGGCCCGCAGGGTCACGGAGGCCGACCTGCCGCGCTTCCGCACGGTCCGCACCCGGCTGCGCGCGGTCTTCGCCGCGGCCGACGAGGGGGATCACACCGGGGCGGTGGACCTGCTGAACTCGCTCCTCCTGGAGTTCCCCGTCAGCCCGCAGATCTCCGGTCACGAGACCCTCGACGAGGAGGGCCGGCCCCGCTGGCACATGCACCTCGCCGATCACTCGTCGAACGCGACCACGGGCTACGCGGCCATCTCGGCGATGGGCCTCGCCTTCCACCTCACGGAGTTCGGCGCGGACCGGCTCGGCCTCTGCCAGGCGCCGCCCTGCCGGAACGCCTACCTGGACACCTCCACCAACCGCTCCCGCCGCTACTGCTCGGACCGCTGCGCGACGCGGGCCAACGTGGCCGCCTACCGGGCCCGCAAGCGCCTGGAGGCCGAGCGGTCGGACCACACGGGCCGCACCGAGGACACCAGCCAGGAGAGCACCACCCCGGCCGACCGCTGACGGCCCGGCGTCACCGGCCGGTACCGCGCCCGCACCCGCCCGAGGACCAGCTCGGGCGGCACGGCCCCGAAGACCCGGCTGTCCCCCTCGGCGTCCGGGTTGTCGCCGAGCACCCACCAGCCGCCGTCGCGTCGCTCGACCAGCCGCTTCACGATGAGCAGGTCCTGCTGGAGCGGGTGCCGCAGCACGGCCACGCACCCCGGCCGCAGCCGCGCCCCGTACCGGACGAGCAGCCGGTCGCCGTGGAGCAGCGTGGGCACCATGGACACCCCCGTCACCTCGGCGATCCCGAACGGCGCACCGGCCTCCCCCACCTGCTCCCGCCCGGACCGTGCCATCCGGTCACCTCCCGATCCGTTCCTGCGAGGACTCGTCCACTCGTACACGAGTCCCATGGTGACCCTGGACTTTTGACCTAAGCCCCAGGGGGCGCCCGCGAAATCGCCCTTCTCACCGAGTAATGTCCCACCTGAGAAGACGATCACGAGGAAGGACGGCTCAATGCTCTCCCGCCTGTTTGCCCCCAAGGTGAAGGTCAGCGCCCACTGCGACCTCCCGTGCGGCGTGTACGACCCTGCCCAGGCCCGCATCGAGGCCGAGTCCGTCAAGGCTGTCCAGGAGAAGTACCTGGCCAACGAGGACCCGCACTTCCGCGCCCGCGCCACGGTCATCAAGGAGCAGCGCGCGGAGCTCGCCAAGCACCACGTCTCGGTGCTCTGGAGCGACTACTTCAAGGCCCCGCACTTCGAGAAGTACCCCGAGCTCAACCAGCTGGTCAACGACACCCTGAAGGCCCTCTCGGCCGCCAAGGCGTCGACCGACCCGAAGACGGGCGAGAAGGCGCTGGAGCTCATCGCCGAGATCGACCGCATCTTCTGGGAGACCAAGAAGGCGTGATCTCCTCCGGGCCGGGGGGGGCCCGCCCGGGCCGCCCCCGGAGGTCAGGGACAAGCGCCGCCGGCCGGGGGGGGGGGGGGGGGTCACCGAGGGGGGGGGGGGTGTGGTGTTGGAAGA
>NZ_JBHWFF010000013.1:147717-149240 GCF_042733785.1 Streptomyces sp. NPDC059695
GGACCTGGACGTCGGGGCGCGGCAGGCGGCGGTCGACAGGCTGCGGACGTCTGGGCCCGACGGGCCGGGTGCGTTCTGTCTTTCCCGGGGCGTCAGCCCTGGGGCACCGCGACGAACGCCTCCTGGGGCCTGATCGGCGGGGTGAAGCGGGCGGCGCGGGCCGCGGTCAGCGGGGTCAGGTCCCGGTGGATGGCCCTGGAGACCGCCTGGATCGTGTTCACGCCGTAGGTCATGCTGCTGTTGCCGTCGGTGAGGACGGTGATGGTGTAGTCGTGGCCGCCGCCCTTGAACGTGCCCACGCTGTGCACGCGCCAGCCGCGCGTGGCGCGCTGCAGCCAGCCGTTCTTGACCTGCACGGACACCGTGGAGGGCGCGCCGGCGGGGGTGCCCCACTTCTGCGAGCTGACGACGCGCCCCATGAGCTTGGTGATGTAGGCGCGGGAGTTGTCGTTCAGGACGGAGTTCCTGGCGGTGATCAGCGACAGCAGCTTCTGCTCGTCGGTGACGTTGATCCGGGTGAGCCCCCAGTAGCCGCCGGATCCGGGCACCGTCCGCGTCATGCCGGCGGCGGCCAGGAAGCCCTTCACCTTGGTGACGCCGAGCTGGTTCCACAGGGTCGTGGTGGACGCGTTGTCGGACTTGGTGATCATGGCGGTGGCGAGGGTGGTCTCGCGCGAGGTCAGGTACCGGTGGGTCTTCTGCGCGTCCCACAGGAGCGTGGCGAGGACGGTCACCTTCACGACGCTGGCCGAGTCGTAGGCGGTGGTGGCGCGCAGGGTGCAGGTGGTGTTCGTGGTGCGGTCGCGCAGGCCGACGGCGACGGTACCGCCGCGCGTGGCGAGGGCGGCGGTGATGTCCTTCCGCAGCTTGGCGGCCAGCCCGCTCTGGTCCGAGGTGCATGCGACGCTCGGCGCGGTGGCGGCGGAGGCAGGCGCCGCGGCCGCGACGACGGGCACGAGCACCCCGGCGGCGACCACGGCGGGAAGCACGCGGGCGCGCAGGGATATGTGGTGAGTCATGTGGGGTCCCCCTGGAAACGAAACGAGCACGCCTACGGCGCACTCGTCATCCAGGACGCCCGGAGCGTGCGTATGGTTGTACGAATCCAACGAATTCAACGAATCCGAAGCAGCCGGCGAAACCGGGAGAGCCCGTGACCGACAGCAAGAACATCAACAACCCCGTGGGCCAGGGCGGCGGCCAGCGCAAGAGGCAGTCCCGCGCCGAGCGGCAGAACAACGGACCGCACCGCAACCTCGACCGTCAGAACGCGGCGGACAAGAAGGCGGAGCTGGTGCGCAAGATGCGGGAGAAGACGGGCGCGGCCGAGGGCGCCGGGCAGGCGGGCGACGAGCCCGCGCAGAGCTGACGCACCACCGCCGCGGGGCCGGGGCCAGGCCCTGAGGCGTCCCGCCCGGGAGGGGGGCCCCCCCCCCCCCCGGGGGGCCCCCCCCGCGGGTTGAGCACCCCCGCGGGGGGGGGGGGCAGGGGTTTTGGGGGGTGAGAAGTGAGGGGGGGGCCCC
>NZ_JBHWFF010000013.1:149250-171605 GCF_042733785.1 Streptomyces sp. NPDC059695
CGGGCGGGCTGGGGGCGCGCCACTCCCGCCCTCTCTCTACCCCCCGCGGGGGGGGGCGGGCCCCCCCCCCCGGGGGGCCCCCGGGGGGGGGGGCCCCCCCCCCCCGGGGGCCGCCCCCCTCCCGTCGTGTCTACGCCTCCGTCGGGAGGCTCGGCAGGCTGTAGCGGCGCTTCTCCTTCGAGGTGGCGCCCAGGCGGTCGTAGAAGCGGATCGCGCCCTCGTTCCACACGGGGGTCTGCCACTGGAGTTCCGGGAGGCCCAGGGTGCGGGCCTCCGCGCGGAGGGCCTCCATGAGGAGCGGGCCGAGGCCGTGGCCGCGCGAGGCCTCGGTGAGGTAGAGGCAGTCCATGTGGAGGTACTCCGCGCCGTCCCAGGTGGAGAGCTCCGGGGCGCAGGTGGCGTAGCCCGCGAGGGTGCCGTCCGGGAGGGCGGCGACGAAGCAGCGCAGGCGCGACCGCCCGGAGCCGAAGAGGAGGCCGGCCAGGCGGTCCGCGAGGCCGGGAGCCGGGGGCACGGCCTTCTCGTACGCGGCGTGCTCGGCGACGAGTTCGACGATGCGGGGCAGGTCCTCGGGGTGTGCGTGTCGTACCACGGCCGCGCGTTCGCTCATGCGGTCATCATGCACGGTCCCACCGGCAGCGTGCCCGTCGCGCCCCGCAGGCGGAGCCACTCGCGGTACGGGGCCGCCCGCAGCGCCACCTCCCGGTAGGCCGCCGCGAGTTCGTCGTACAGCACGTCCAGCGGCGCCCCCGGGCGCGCGTACAGCAGCAGCCGGACGCCCAGCGGGTCGCCGCGCAGGGGCCGGACGGCCATGTCCTCACGCGGGACGGAGGTGGGCTGGCAGGGCGCGACGGCCTCGCCGAGCACGATGAGCGAGGCGGCCGTGTGGTAGTCGCCGTGCAGCAGCGGCGGGGCGATGCCGGCGGCGGCGAGGACGCGCCGCAGGCCGTCCCACTCTCCGTCGACGGTCGGGTCGACCATCCAGTGGTCGGCCGCGAGGTCGGCGAGGTCCACGACGGAGCGGCCGGCGGCCGGGTGGTCGTGGGCCATCGAGACGAACTGCGGTTCGCGGGCGACCAGGACCCGGCAGGCGAGGCCCTCGGGGACCCGCAGCGGGCAGCCCTCCACCTCGTGCACGAAGGCCACGTCGAGCTGCCCGGTGGCGACCGTGCGCAGCAGCGCGTTGGCGGAGACGTCCACCCGGAGGCCGACGTCCGTGCCGGGCAGCCGCTGCCGGAGCCGCCGCAGCCAGCCCGGGAGGGCCCGGCTGGCGGTCGAGCCGACGCGGAGGCCGGGCCCGTCGGCGCGGGAGGCCGCGGCCCGGGTCTCGGTGACGAGCGCGGCCATGTCGGCGACCAGCGGGCGGGCCCGGCTGAGCAGGGAACGGCCGAGCGGGGTGGGGCGGCAGCCGGTGCGGCCGCGGGAGAAGAGCTCGGCGCCGAGGGAGTTCTCGATCCGGCGGAGCTGGGTGGTCAACGAGGGCTGGCTCATGCCCAGTTGCCGGGCGGCCTTGTGCAGGCTTCCCGTGTCCGCGATGGCGCAGAGCGCGCGCAGATGTCTCACCTCCAGCTCCATGCCCCGAGGGTAGGGCGGCTCCCGGAGTCGCACCAGACGCCCGGAACCCCTCAATCACCTTGCATTCCAAGGGAGTTGAAGAGAACGGGATGCGGGTGATGCGGTGGGGCTATCGGCGGTTGACATCATCCCGGCGCGGGCCGGCTCCCCCGAGACTCTCTCCGACCCCAACAGGAGGAGCCCCCCATGCGTCACCCCAAGGTCCTCACCTCCGTGCTGACCGCCGCCCTCGGCCTCGGTCTCGCCGCCTCCGTCGGTACGACACCGGCGGCGGCGGTCGGCACGGCCCCCCACGCCCGCACCGCCGTCGCGTACGCCGGTTCGGCCGAAGAGGCCAAGGCCAACCAGGCCTTCTTCGACGCCGTCCTGAAGTCCGTGGCGAAGAAGCGGGCCGCCACCCCGGGCGCGGCCGCCGTCACCGTCGTCTACAGCACGGCCAACGCGCCGAGCTTCCGCACCCAGATCGCGCGCTCGGCCCAGATATGGAACAGCTCGGTGGCGAACGTCCGGCTCGTCGAGGGCGGCAGCCCGGACTTCGCGTACTACGAGGGCAACGACTCCCGTGGCTCGTACGCCAGCACCGACGGCCACGGCAGCGGCTACATCTTCCTCGACTACCGGCAGAACCAGCAGTACAACTCGACCCGGGTCACCGCCCACGAGACCGGGCACGTCCTCGGGCTTCCGGACCACTACAGCGGCCCGTGCAGCGAGTTGATGTCGGGTGGCGGCCCCGGCACGTCCTGCCAGAACGCCCAGCCGAACGCGCAGGAGCGGTCCCGCGTCGACCAGCTGTGGCGCAACGGGCTCGCCTCCGCGTTCAAGGGCTGACACCTCCGCCCCGAACAGCTGACGCGTAGCCACGCACGGCGGCGGCGAGCGCGGCGAAGCCCTCGCCCGCGTACCCGACGCCCCTGATCCGGGTGGCGACGTGCCGCCCGTCGGCCGTGATGACGATCGCTTCCGCGCCGCTGCGGTCCCGGTACCAGCCGGTCCAGACTTCCGTCGACTCCGATGACATGCGCGGACTGTAGCGGTATGACCGGCTCCACCGCGCGTCCGGTCACCCGGTGGCCGGACTTCTCCCGATCTCGCCGTTCTTGCCGGTCACGTGCGGTGTGACGGCTTCCGCCCCCTCGTGGAGCGGGCACTCGGGATTGCGGCAGGGCTGCACCTCCCACTCCGGCACCCAGGCCCCGAGGACCTTGTGCCGGGTGGCCAGCGTGCCGAGCGGTCCGCCGCAGGCCGGGCAGTGGCGCTCGGCCAGGGGGTCCCGCGTCGTGCGGGGCACCTCGTCACCCATGCATCCAGGGTAGGCCGCCCCGCACGGCGCCGCCCGCCGCCGCTACCGCGTCCTGGTGTACGTGCGGACGAGCACGCCGTTGTCGAAGGCGCGCACCGCGCCGAGCTCGAAGTCCCGGGGCTCGAAGCCGGCGCCGAACATCGGCATGCCGGAGCCGTACACCTGCGGGTAGGTCTTGATGACCAGCTCGTCGATCTCCTCGATGAGCTCACCGGCGATCGTGGAGCCGCCGCAGAGGTAGATGCCCAGGGGGCTGTCCTCGGCCTTGAGCTCCCGGACCCGGCCGACCAGGTCGTCGGCGATCAGCTCGACGTTCGGGTGGGGCGACTCGGCGAGCGAGCGGGTGGCGACGAACTCGCGCAGGTGGTTGTACGGACTGGTGACGCCGATGTCGAGGGCGAGCTGGTACGACCGCCTGCCCTGGATCAGCGTGTCGAAGTGCTTGTTCTCGGCGTCGACCCCGAACATCTCCCGTGCCTGCGTCGGAACGGTCTCGGGGTACTCGGCGTTCATGACCGCCATGTACTCGGCGGTCGTGAACTTGAACATGGAGCTGGCGTCGCCCTCGGGGTCGCCGATGAAGCCGTCGATGGTGCAGGCGATGTAGTACGTGAGCTTGCGCAAACCGGTCCTCTTCGTCTCTGGGGCGCGGCCGCGATCGCAACCACGACGGTTATAGTGCTTCACCTGTAGTGGTTACGCAAGGCATTTCTTCGAAGGAGTCCGACGTGGCGAGAAATCCGGAACGCCGCACGAGCCTGCTCGACGCCGCGATCGAGGTCCTGGCGGACGAAGGCGCCCGCGGTCTGACCTTCCGGGCGGTCGACGCCCGGGCGGGGGTCCCCACGGGCACCTCGTCCAACTACTTCACCGACCGGGACCAGCTGCTCTCCCAGGTCGGCGACCGGATCTTCGTCCGGCTGGCCCCGGACCCGGGCGCCGTGGAGACCGCGATGGCCCCCGCCCCCAGCCGGGAACTGGTGCTCGACCTGATGCGCTGGATCGCCCGCAGGCTCGCCGCCGAGCGCACCTGCTACCTCGGGCTCTTCGAACTCCGCCTCGAAGCCGTCCGCCGGCCGGAGCTGAGGACCCAGCTCACCCAGGTGCTCCGCTCCGATCTGGACGCGAACATCCAGGGGCACCTGGCCGCGGGGATGCCGGGCGACGCGGACACCGTACGGCTGCTGTACTTCACCCTCACCGGACTGCTCCTCGACCACTTCACCGTGCCCGGGATCCTCGGCGACCGGGACCTGGACGACATGATCGAGACCGCGGTCACCCGGATCGTCCCCGAGGCCTGACGCCCGGGCCCGGGTCAGCGCGTCCGGCGCGTCACGAACTCCGCGAGGGCGAGCAGGTCCTCCGCCGCCGCCAGGTCCGGCACCGCCTGGGCCAGGTGCTCGACGGCGCGCCCCATCCGCTCGGCGGCCTGGCCCTGCGCCCAGTCGCGGCCGCCGGCCCGCTCGACGGCGTCCGCCGCGGCCCGCACCGCCGCCGCGTCGAGGGCCGGCCGGGAGTACAGCTCGGCCAGCTCCTCCCCCGCACGGGTGCCGGAGGTGAGCGCCGCGACCACCGGAAGCGACTTCTTGTGGGCGACGAGGTCCGCGCCCGCCGGCTTGCCCGTGCGGTCCGGGTCGCCCCAGATGCCGATGAGGTCGTCGATCAGCTGGAACGCGAGGCCGGCCTCCCGGCCGAAGGCGTCCATCGCCGCGACCTCCTCCTCCCCCGCGCCCGCGTAGAGCGCGCCGAGGGCGCAGGAGCAGCCGAGCAGGGCGCCGGTCTTGGCGGTGGCCATGGCCAGGCACTCGTCGAGGGAGACCGCCCGCGGGTCGCGCCGCTCGAAGGCGCAGTCGGCCTGCTGGCCGGCGCAGAGCTCGATGACGCAGGCGGCGAGGCGGGCGGCGGCGGCCCCGGAGGCGGGGTGGGGGTCCTCGGCGAGCAGCCGCAGGGCCAGCGCGTTCATCGCGTCCCCGGCCATGAGGGCGTCCGGGACACCGAAGACGGTCCAGGCGGTGGGCCGGTGCCTGCGGGTCGGGTCCTCGTCGACGATGTCGTCGTGGAGCAGGGTGAAGTTGTGCGCGAGTTCCACGGCCGCCGCGGCGTTCACGGCCGGGGTCTCGTCCGCGCCGAGGGCGCGGGCCGCCGCGAGGACCAGGGCGGGCCGGATCGCCTTGCCCGGCGGTCCCGCGTCCGGGGTGCCGTCGGCGCGCTCCCAGCCGAAGTGGTACATCGCCACGCGCCGCAGGGAGTCCGGCAGGGACTCGACGGTCGAGCGCAGTCGGGGGTCGACGGCCGTACGCGTCCGGCCCAGGAGCGTCACGGCCTCCTGGCCGCCGGTGACGGCGTCCGCGCTGGTCATGGTCACGGTCGTTCCCTTCGCATCCTTCGCGGCCGTCCGCCGGGGCGGTCCGGCACGGCGATCGGCCGCCGCGGCCCTTCGCCGCGGCGGACCGGGAGCGCCCGGGGGCGGGCGGGTTCGGCCCCCGCCCCCGGGCGCCGCCGGCTCAGCGCCAGCGGCTGACCTCGACGTTCTCCAGGACGCCGAGGGCGTCCGGGACGAGGATCGCCGCCGAGTAGTAGGCCGTGACCAGGTAGGAGATGATCGCCTGCTCGTCGATGCCCATGAAGCGGACGGAGAGGCTGGGCTCGATCTCGTCGGGGAGACCGGTCTGGTGCAGACCGATGACGCCCTGGTCGGCCTCGCCGGTACGCATGCAGATGATCGAGGTGGTCCGGGCGTCCGATACCGGGATCTTGTTGCACGGGTAGATCGGCACACCGCGCCAGGTCGGGATGCGGTTGCCCGCGATCTCGATGGTCTCGGGCACCAGGCCGCGCTTGTTGAGCTCGCGGCCGAAGGCGGCGATGGCGCGCGGGTGGGCGAGGAACATCTTGGAGCCCCGGCGGCGGGAGAGCAGCTCGTCCATGTCGTCCGGGCTGGGGGCGCCGTCGTGCGGCTGGAGCCGCTGGCCGTAGTCGCAGTTGGAGAGGAGGCCGAACTCCTTGTTGTTGATGAGCTCGTGCTCCTGGCGCTCGCGGAGCGCCTCGACCGTGAGCCTCAACTGCTGCTCGGTCTGGTTCATCGGCTGGTTGTAGAGGTCGGCGACGCGGCTGTGGACCTTCAGCACGGTCTGGGCGACGCTCAGCTCGTACTCACGGGGCGAGGCGTCGTAGTCGACGTAGGTGTGCGGGACGACGGCCTCGCCGACATGACCGGCGGAGAGGTCGATGGCGGCCTCGCCGTAGGTGTTGGTGCGCTGGTCGGGGGCGGCCGCCACGCCCGCGAGGTGGGCGCCGAGCGAGCCGGCCCGCTCCGCCAGGTTCCGCACGTCGTCCCGGGTGAGCTCCAGGACCGTGCAGGCGGTGGCGGCCCGCGCGGTCCAGTCCCAGGTGGCGTCCTCCTGGACCAGGGCGGCCTCGCCGAGGTAGGCGCCGTCGGCGAGCACGCCGAGGACGGCCTCGTCGCCGTAGGGCCCCTCGCCGATCTGCTCGATGCGACCGTGCGCGAGGAGGTGCACCCGGTCGGTGGGCGCTCCGGCGACGGCGATGATCTCGCCCGCCGCGTACTCCCGCTGGGTGCAGCGGGCCGCGAGCTCGGTCAGCGCGCTCTCGTCCTCGTAGCCGCGCAGGGCCGGGAGTTCGCCGAGTTCGGCGGGGATCACCGCGACGCGCTCTCCGGTCTGGACGAAGGTGACGCGGCCGTCACCCACGGAGTAGCTGAGCCTCCGGTTCACCCGGTACGTGCCGCCCTGCACCTGGACCCACGGCAGTGTCCGCAGCAGCCAGCGGGAGGTGATCTCCTGCATCTGCGGGGCCGACTTGGTCGTGGTGGCGAGGTTCCGCGCGGCGGCGGTCCCGAGACTCTGCTGCGGGGCCTGCTGCTCCGCGCGGACCTCGCCGTCAACCGAACCAACGGACATGGAACTCCCTCTCGTATGACTGAGTTGCGAGAGAAGCCTTTCAGCACGGTGCGTGTCGGCGCCATTACACTTTCGAGTGGGACTGTTCGACGATCTTCGGGGCATGTCACGCGAATTGCCTCCGAACAGCGCAGTCCCGCACGTCTCCTGACGTTCTGTCCGGATCGGCTCGCACACGGTCCGAACGGATGGCAGCGGAGGGGCGGACTCCGGTACTCCGGAACCTCACCCCGTCCTCCGGAAGGAGTCGGTCATGGCCTCACCCATGTCCGCGAACAGGTTCCTCGCCGCGCTGCGCGAGGAGGGCCTCGCGGTCGTCCAGGTCGGCGACTGGTCCACCCACAACCGCAACCACAAGGGCCCCTGGGGCCCGGTGCACGGCGTGATGATCCACCACACCGTGACCCGCGGCACCGCCCGCACCGTGCAGATCTGCCGGGACGGGTACGAGTCCCTGCCGGGGCCGCTCTGCCACGGCGTCATCGCCAAGGACGGCACGGTCCACCTCGTCGGCTACGGGCGCGCCAACCACGCGGGGCTCGGCGACGACGAGGTCCTCCGCGCGGTCATCGCCGAGCGGCGGCTGCCCCCGGACGACGAGGCCACCACGGACGGCAACCGGCACTTCTACGGCTTCGAGTGCGAGAACCTCGGCGACGGCCAGGACCCGTGGCCGAAGGTCCAGCTGGAGGCCATCGCGAAGGCGGCGGCCGCGGTGTGCCGGGCGCACGGCTGGACGCACCGCTCGGTCATCGGGCACAAGGAGTGGCAGCCGGGCAAGGTGGACCCGCGCGGCTTCACCATGGCGTCGATGCGGGAACGGATCGCCGAGCAGCTGCGCTGACCCCGGCCGGGCCGCCCGCCCGTTCTCGCCGCCCCGCGCGGGGCGGCGAGAATGGGCGGGTGAACGCGTCCGACCCCTCCCGCCTGCGGCCCCGGCTCCCCTCGCCCCTGGAGCCGGTGGCGGACGAGCGCTTCGCCCGGCGCGGCCTCACGCTGCTGCTGAAGCGCGAGGACCTCATCCACCCCGACCTCCCCGGCAACAAGTGGCGCAAGCTGGCGCTCAACCTGCGCGAGGCGGCCGGGCGGCCCGTGCTCACCTTCGGCGGCGCGTACTCCAACCACCTGCGGGCGACGGCCGCGGCCGGCCGGCTGCTCGGCTTCCCCACGGTCGGAGTGGTCCGGGGCGACGAGCTGGCCGGGCGCCCGCTCAACCCCTCGCTCGCGCGGTGCGCGGCGGACGGGATGCGGCTGGTGTTCGTCGACCGGTCCACGTACCGCGCGAAGAACGACCCGGCCACGCTCGCGGGGCTCCTGGAGCGGGCCCCCGCGGGCGCGTACGTGGTCCCCGAGGGCGGCAGCAACGCGCTCGCGGTCCACGGGTGCGTGGAGCTGGGCCGTGAGCTCGCCGGGGCGGCGGACACCGTCGCGGTCGCGTGCGGCACGGGCGGCACCCTGGCGGGGCTCGCGGCCGGTCTCGCGCCCGGGCAGCGGGCGCTGGGCGTTCCGGTGCTCAGGGGCGGGTTCCTCGGCGGCGAGGTCCGCGCCCTCCAGGAGACGGCCTTCGGCGGGCCGCGCGGCGACTGGTCCCTGGACGAGCGTTTCCACGGCGGGGGCTACGCGCGCGTGTCCCCGGCCCTGGAGGCGTTCGCACAGGACTTCGAGGCGCGGCACGGACTCGCCATCGAGCGGCTGTATGTCGCCAAAATGCTGGACGCCCTGACGACCCTCGCCGAGGAGGGCGCCTTCCCGGCGGGCACCCGGCTCGCGGCGGTGATCACGGGCACGCCGGACCCCTCCTAGTCGGCCTCGCGGAACGCCGCCGCCTCCTCCAGGTCGAGGCGGCGGAGCAGGGTGCGCATCATCTCGTCGTCGATCCGGCGGGCGTCGCGCAGCTGGACGAACACCTCGCGCTCGGCGTCGATCATCTGGCGCGACAGGCGCCGGTAGGTGTCGTCCACCGTCTCCCCCGTGATCTCGTTGACCGCGCCGAGGCGCTCCCACACGGAGTTGCGGCGCCGCTCCATGACCGTGCGCAGCCGGTCGGCGAGGGGTTTCGGCAGGGCGTTGCGCTCGTCGGCGAGCAGCGCGTCCAGCCGTTCCTCCGCGGCCCGGGAGGCCTCGCTCTGGGCCTGTGCCTCGGCGAGGGTCTCGGCGTACCGGTCGCGTCCGGGGAGCTTCAGGAGGCGGATCAGGGGCGGCAGGGTGAGGCCCTGCACCACGAGGGTGCCGATCACGGTGGTGAAGGTGAGGAACAGGACGAGGTTCCGGGCCGGGAAGTCCACCCCGTCGGCGACGACGGGGATGGAGAAGGCGATGGCCAGGGAGACCACACCGCGCATCCCGGCCCAGCCGACGACGAGCGGCGCCCGCCAGTCCACCTCCGGCTCCCGCTCCCGGATGCCCGACGACATCCAGCGGGGCAGGAACGTCGCCGGGTAGACCCAGACGAAGCGGACGACCACCACGGCGACGAAGACCCCGACCGCGTACCAGGCCGCCTCGCCCATCCCGTACGGGCCGAGCCCCCTGACGACGTACGGCAGCTGGAGGCCGATGAGCGCGAAGACGGCGGACTCCAGGACGAAGGCGACCATCTTCCAGACCGCCTCCTCCTGGAGCCGGGTCGCGAAGTCGACCTTCCAGGCCTTGTGGCCGAGGAAGAGGCCGACCACGACGACGGCGAGCACACCGGAGGCGCCGACCTCCTCGGCGGCGGCGTACGCGATGAACGGGATCAGCAGGGAGAGGGTGTTCTGGAGCAGGGCCTCGGTCAGGTGGGTGCGGAGCCAGTGGATCGGGACCATCAGGACCAGGCCCACGCCGATGCCGCCGACGGCGGCCAGGGCGAACTCCCACAGGCCGCCGGCCCAGCTGACGCCCTCGCCGACGGCGGCGGCGAGGGCGACCTTGTAGGCGGTGATGGCGGTGGCGTCGTTCACGAGCGACTCGCCCTGGAGGATCGTGGTGATCCGGTTCGGCAGGCCGAGCCTGCGGGCGATGGCGGTGGCGGCGACGGCGTCCGGCGGGGCGATCACGGCGCCGAGCACGAGGGCGGCGGTGAGCGGCAGGTCGGGCACGAGGACGTAGGCGAGCCAGCCCACGGCCACGGTGGCGAAGAGGACGTACCCGACGGAGAGCAGCGCGACCGGCCTGATGTTGGCCCGCAGGTCGAGGTACGAGGAGTCGACCGCGGCCGTGTAGAGGAGCGGGGGCAGGATCAGCGGCAGCACGATGTGCGGGTCGAGGGTGTAGTCGGGGACCCCCGGTACGTACGCGGCGACGAGGCCCACGGCGACCAGGAGCAGGGGTGCCGGCACCGGGGTCCTGCGGGCGAACCCGGCCACGGCGGCGCTCGCCGCCACCAGCCCCACCAGCTGCAGTGCGTCCATGCCCCACCCCGTCCCGTGCCGCAACGTAACCTGGCCATCATGAGTGAGTGCCCGCACGTAGCCGAAATGCCGCGCCCCGAACCGGCGCCGCTGGCCGACACCTGCCCCGAGTGCCTGGCGGACGGCACGCACCCGGTCCAGCTGCGGCTCTGTCTGAGCTGCGGGCACGTGGGCTGCTGCGACTCCTCCGCGGGACGGCACGCCACGGGGCACTTCTCGTCCACCGGGCACCCGGTGATGCGGACCTTCGAGCCGGGCGAGGCCTGGCGCTGGTGCTTCGTCGACGGTTCGATCGTCTGACGGCTGGGTACGTCACCCCTCCGCGGGTTCTCCGCGGCTGCCGGGGCACGGGCGGGGGACCATCCGGTCTCCGGCGCTCGCGGCGACACGGCAGGATGGATCGCGATAGCGTCACGGCGGACCGCGCAGGCTCCCTGCGTACCGCCCGGTTCGGGGGTCTCTCCCCCCGGACCCCGAATGAGCTTGTGCCACCTTGGAGGTGAGGGTGTCCCAGATCGCAGGCGAGCCCGGGACCCAGGACTTCGTGGAAGTCCGGCTGCCCGCTGCGGGTGCCTATCTGTCCGTGCTGCGTACGGCCACGGCCGGCCTCGCGGCGCGCTTGGACTTCACCCTCGACGAGATCGAGGACTTGCGGATCGCGGTCGACGAGGCCTGCGCCATCCTGCTCCAGCAGGCCGTGCCGGGGTCCGTCCTCAGCTGTGTCTTCCGGCTGGTCGACGACTCCCTCGACGTGACCGTCTCCGCCCCGACGACGGACGGCAGGGCACCCGAGCGGGACACCTTCGCGTGGACCGTGCTGTCGGCGCTCGCCGGAAAGGTGGAGTCGTCGGTGGCCGAGGACCGTACCGTCTCGATCAGCCTGTACAAACAGCGCGGCGCGGGGCCAGGCCCGGCGTGAGGAGCGGGGACGCGACGGCCGGCATCCCTGAGCAGCAGGCGCGGCCGAACAGGGGCGCTACGGAGCAGGCGGACCACATGAGCGAGCACGAGCAGCACCACGAGGTTCCCGACACACCCGGGGTCTCCGAGGCCCCCGCGACGTCCGAGGGCTCCTCCGAGGCTCCCGGCGCACGGACGCCCGACGCCGCCGAGGCGCCCGCCGCGGCGGCGGAGAAGGCCGGGGACGGGGACGAGGACGACGAGGGCCCGGACGCCCACGCCGCCCCGGACCCGCACGACCGGAGCGGCGCCCGCGCCCTCTTCGTCCAGCTGCGCGAGCTGCCCGAGGGCTCCCCGGAGAAGGCGGAGCTGCGCAACCGGCTGGTGCGCATGCACCTGCCGCTGGTCGAGCACCTGGCCCGGCGCTTCCGGAACCGCGGCGAGCCGCTGGACGACCTGACCCAGGTGGCGACGATCGGCCTGATCAAGTCGGTCGACCGCTTCGACCCGGAGCGCGGGGTGGAGTTCTCCACGTACGCGACGCCGACGGTCGTCGGCGAGATCAAGCGCCACTTCCGTGACAAGGGCTGGGCGGTCCGGGTGCCGCGCCGGCTCCAGGAGCTGCGGCTCTCGCTGACCACGGCGACGGCGGAGCTCTCGCAGCAGCACGGCCGGTCGCCGACGGTGCACGAGCTGGCGGAGCGGCTCGGGATCTCCGAGGAGGAGGTCCTGGAGGGGCTGGAGTCGGCCAACGCCTACTCGACGCTCTCCCTGGACGTCCCCGACACGGACGACGAGTCGCCCGCGGTCGCGGACACGCTGGGCGCGGAGGACGAGGCTCTGGAGGGGGTCGAGTACCGGGAGTCGCTCAAGCCGCTCCTGGAGGACCTGCCTCCCCGGGAGAAGCGGATCCTGCTCCTTCGCTTCTTCGGGAACATGACCCAGTCGCAGATCGCGCAGGAGGTGGGCATCTCCCAGATGCACGTCTCCCGGCTGCTGGCCCGGACGCTCGCCCAGCTGCGGGAGAAGCTCCTCGTCGAGGAGTGACGCTCAGCTCTCCCGGCCGGGGCGCCGGATGCCGAGCGCCTCGGTCGTGGCCGGGTTCACCAGGAGGACGAGCCCGGTCACGGCGAGCGCGGCGACGGCGATGCCGAAGGGGATCACACCGTCGGTCTGGAGCATCTGCCAGGCGACCGGCAGGGCGAGGATCTGGGTGATCACGGCCGGGCCGCGGCTCCAGGAGCGCATGGTCCACAGGCCGCGGGCGGCGGCGAGCGGGATCAGTCCGAGTGCGATCACGGTCACACCGCCCGTCACCCCGCTGGTGACGTCGCCGCCGTCGGCCAGGGCCCGCACCAGCATGTACACGCCTCCGGCGAGGAGCCCGAGGGCCTCAACGAGGGCCACGCCCGCGGCTGCGGCCAGGCGGGCGGGGCGGGGGGTCTGCTCCGTACTGCTCATGAAGGGCAGCGTAACGGGGGCGCCGGGGAACCGGGGGCGGCCCCCGGGGCAGGGGCCCCGTCGGAGGCGTCCGCGGATCGGCCTGGGCTGGGCCCGGTACCGTCGGGTAGGTACGCTGGCGACCATGCGCGCACTTCTCGTGGTCAATCCGGCAGCCACCACCACCAGTGCCCGCACCCGTGACGTGCTCATCCACGCGCTGGCCAGCGAGATGAAGCTGGAGGCGGTCACCACCGAGTACCGGGGACACGCGCGTGACCTGGGCCGACGGGCCGCCGAGGCCGGGAACATCGACCTGGTCGTGGCCCTCGGCGGGGACGGCACGGTGAACGAGGTCGTCAACGGACTGCTGCACGACGGGCCGGATCCGGAGCGGCTGCCGAGCCTCGCGGTCGTCCCGGGCGGTTCGACGAACGTCTTCGCCCGCGCCCTCGGACTGCCGAACGACGCCGTGGAGGCGACCGGCGCCCTGCTCGACGCGCTGCGTGAGCGGCGGACACGGACGGTGAGCCTCGGGCTCGCGTCCGGGACCCCGGGCACCGAGGACGAATCCGTGCCCGAACGCTGGTTCACCTTCTGTGCCGGGCTCGGCTTCGACGCGAGCGTCATCGGCCGGGTCGAACAGCAGCGCGAGCGCGGAAAGAGATCGACGCACGCCCTCTATCTGCGCCAGGTGGTGCGCCAGTTCCTGGAGGAGCCGCACCGCCGGCACGGCACGATCACCCTGGAGCGCCCCGGCGCGGAGCCGGTCGAGGACCTGGTCCTCTCCATAATCTGCAACACCTCCCCCTGGACCTACCTGGGCAATCGTCCGGTGTACGCGTCCCCGGAGGCTTCCTTCGAGACCGCGCTCGACGTGCTCGGGCTGCGCCGGCTCTCCACTCCGGCGGTGGCCCTGTACGGCACCCAGCTGCTCACCTCGACCCCGGAACGGGGTCCGCGGGGCAAGCATGCCGTGACTCTGCACGACCTGACCGACTTCACCTTGCATTCGAAGGTCCCCCTCCCCCTGCAGATGGACGGCGACCACCTCGGGCTCCGTACGAGCGTGACGTTCACAGGCGTACGCCGTGCACTGCGTGTGATTGTGTGAGTGGAAGGGCCCAAAGTCCTTTCACTCGAACGTTTAGGCGCGCATCCACCCCTAAGAAGTACGGCTGTGACCTAGCCGACACCGAGGAATCAAAAAAAACTTTCCGGAAGGGGTTGTATCCGCCCCTGGGGTTTGGGAGTCTCTTCTTGGCGATCGGGACGGCCCGCAACACCGGCCTCCACTGAGAGCCAGAACCCCACCCCAAGCAACAGGACCACACCAGTTCAACTGGCAGTCGGCCCTTCCCTTGCGGAGGGATTCGTGAAAGCGTTCACATTCACAAGCAACTCGCACGAAACACTGAGAGAGGTAGCAGCCATGGACTGGCGTCACAACGCCGTTTGTCGTGAGGAAGACCCCGAGCTGTTCTTCCCCATCGGCAACACCGGTCCTGCGCTGCTGCAGATCGAGGAAGCCAAGGCCGTCTGCCGCCGCTGCCCCGTCATGGAGCAGTGCCTGCAGTGGGCGCTCGAGTCCGGCCAGGACTCCGGCGTCTGGGGTGGCCTCAGCGAGGACGAGCGCCGCGCGATGAAGCGCCGTGCCGCTCGCAACCGGGCGCGTAACGCCAGCGCCTGAGCCACCTGCACAGCCTGAGGCACGCGGCGCGTACACCGCGTACGCATTCACCGCTCCCGAGCCGCAGCGCGCAGCAGTAACCCACAGCATTCGAGCCCCGGACCGATTCCCTTCGGTCCGGGGCTCGCTGCTGTGCCGCCTCAGCCCGTCACTTCTGCGGCCGCACGGGAAGGTCGAGGACCACCTTCGTGCCGCGCTCGGCGCCGGGCAGCATGTCGAAGGAACCGCCCAACTCCCCTTCCACCAGGGTCCGTACGATCTGCAGTCCGAGGTTTCCGGCCCGCTGCGGGTCGAAGCCCTCGGGCAGTCCGCGGCCGTCGTCCTGGACCGTGATCAGGAGCCGGGCCTCCGTCCGGGTCTCGCTCCGGACGGCGCTGACCTCGACCGTGCCCTGCTCCCCCTGCGCGAAGGCGTGTTCGAGGGCGTTCTGCAGGACCTCGGTGAGGACCATGGAGAGCGGGGTGGCGACCTCGGCGTCGAGGATGCCGAAGCGGCCGTTGCGCCGGCAGGTGACCTTGCCCGGGGAGATCTCGGCGACCATCGCGATGACCCGGTCGGCGATCTCGTCGAACTCCACCCGCTCGTCCAGGTTCTGAGACAGCGTCTCATGGACGATCGCGATCGAACCGACGCGCCGCACCGCCTCGTCGAGGGCCTCGCGGCCCCGGTCGGAGTCCATCCGCCGGGCCTGGAGGCGGAGCAGCGCGGCCACCGTCTGGAGGTTGTTCTTCACCCGGTGGTGGATCTCCCGGATGGTGGCGTCCTTGGTGATCAACTCGCGCTCCCGGCGGCGCAGTTCGGTGACGTCCCGGAGCAGGACGAGCGAACCGATCCGGGTGCCCTTGGGCTTGAGCGGGATCGCGCGCAGCTGGATCACGCCGCCGTTGCCCTCGACCTCGAACTCGCGGGGCGCGTAGCCGGAGGCCAGTTTGACCAGGGCCTCGTCCACCGGGCCCCGGGAGGGGGCGAGTTCGGCGGTGATCTGGCCCAGGTCCTGGCCGACCAGGTCGGCGGCGAGGCCGAGGCGGTGGTAGGCGGAGAGCGCGTTGGGCGAGGCGTACTGGACGACACCCTCGGCGTCGAGGCGGACGAGACCGTCGCCGGCGCGCGGCGAGGAGTCCATGTCGACCTGCTCGCCGGGGAAGGGGAACGTTCCGGCGGCGATCATCTGGGCGAGGTCGGAGGCCGACTGGAGGTAGGTGAGCTCCAGCCGGGAGGGGGTGCGGACGGTGAGCAGGTTGGTGTTGCGGGCGATGACGCCGAGCACCCGGCCCTCACGGCGCACGGGGATGGACTCGACCCGCACCGGGACCTCCTCGCGCCACTCCGGGTCGCCCTCCCGGACGATCCGGCCCTCGTCGAGGGCGGCGTCGAGCAGGGGACGGCGGCCGCGCGGCACCAGATGGCCGACCATGTCGTCCTGGTAGGAGGTGGGGCCGGTGTTGGGCCGCATCTGGGCGACGGAGACGTACCGGGTGCCGTCGAGGGTCGGGACCCAGAGCACGAGGTCGGCGAAGGAGAGGTCGGAGAGCAGCTGCCACTCGGACACCAGCAGGTGGAGCCACTCGAGGTCGGAGTCGCTCAGGGCGGTGTGCTGGCGGACGAGGTCGTTCATGGAGGGCACGGTGCGAGCGTACCCGCGGAATTACAGGGGCGGTGAACCTGGATCTCCCGGGCTCCGTGTTGGAGGATGGGCCGGGAAAGACCGCGTTCCTGTGGATGGACAGACAAGAATGGTCTAGTCCACAATGAACACAACAGAGCCTCCATCCTCCCCGCACAGGAGGGTGGACGAGGTACCCGGCGCTCTCTGCCCTGACTGCGCCGAGACCTCCCACACGGCCGAGGGACCGCACACCCCCGGCCGGGCGACTCCGGGCTGCGGTGCCGGACGGGCTGAGGGTCCCGTCGGGCGCCGCGGCCCGCGGGTGTTTCCGGGCCCGCTCGCCCTCAGCCCCCTCCCGCCTCCCCAGCCCTCCCCCGGGCTCTCCTCGTCCTCGCCCCTCTCCCGCCCGCTCAGCCCTCCCCCGGCTCTCCTCGTCCTTGCCCGGGCCAGGCGCGCATCGCCGCCTCCGCCACCGCGGTCAGCTCCTCCGCCGTCGCCCCGTCGCGGGCCTGCAGGGACATGCCCTGGAGGACGGCGCCGGTGAGCCGGGCCAGCATGCGGGGGTCCGTGTCCGGCGGGAGGTCACCGCTCTCCACGCCCTCGCGGATGCGGGTCTCGAACGCGGCCAGGTTGGCGTTCCTCCGGTCCCGCAGGGCCTCCTCCACCTCGGGGGTGGAGCAGTTCACCGCGGCGGAGATCATCAGGCAGCCGTGCGGATGTCCGGGCTCGGTGAAGAGCACGGCGGCCTCGCGCAGCATGCGCCCCATGGCCGCGCGGGCGGTCGGCTCCTCGGCGAAGGCGCGGCTGCCGTAGGCGCCGTAGCTGAGCGCGTACGCCTCGACGACCTCCTCGAACAGCGTCTTCTTGTCGCCGAAGGCCGCGTAGAGGCTGGGCGCGCTGATGCCCATGACGCGGGTGAGGTCGGAGACGGAGGTCGTCTCGTAGCCGTGCTCCCAGAACGCCATCGTCGCCTGCTCCAGGGCCGTGAGCCGGTCGAAGGAGCGGGGGCGGCCGCGCTGTCTCGTCACCATGGAGTGAATTCTATAGCGGTCACTAGGGATCGTGGGGTACGGTCTTTACGTAACGACCACTACAGAAACAGGGGGCGTCGCCATGGGCGTGCTCGACGGAAGGCTGGCCGGGAAGACGGCACTGGTCACGGGCGGCAGCCGGGGCATCGGGCGGGGCATCGCGGAGCGGCTCGGCCGCGAGGGCGCGCGGGTCGCGGTGCACTACGGGACGAACGCGGAGGCGGCGAAGGAGGCGGTCGCCGCGATCGAGGCGGCCGGCGGCTCCGCCTTCGCCCTGGGGCAGGAGCTGGGGACGCCGGGGGACGCGGCGGCGCTGTGGCAGGCCTTCGACGCCCGGGCGGACGGCCTGGACATCCTCGTGAACAACGCGGGGATCGGGGCGTCGCGGCCGTTCGCGACGATCGGGGACGAGGAGTACGACCGGATCTTCGCGGTCAACACGAAGGCGCCCTTCTTCCTGGCGCAGCTGGGCGCGGAGCGGCTCCGCGACGGCGGCCGCGTCATCAACGTCTCGACCGGGCTGAGCAGGTCGGCGGTCATGCCGGACCTCATCGCGTACGCGATGTCGAAGGGCGCCCTCGACGTCTTCACCCGCTATCTGTCGAAGGTCCTGGGCCCGCGCGGGATCACGGTCAACGCGGTGGCGCCGGGGATCGTGGACACGGACGTCAACGCCGGGTGGCTGCGGGGGAACGAGGAGGCCTGGGCCGGGGCGGCGGCGATGTCGGCGCTGGGCGGGGTCGGGACGCCGTCCGGGATAGCCGACGTGGTGGCCTTCCTGGCCTCGGACGACGCGCGCTGGGTCACGGGGGACTGGATCGACGCGACGGGGGGCTCGCTGGCCTGAACGTCACCGCGCGGAGAGGCACGGGGCCCGGGGAGGGGCGGGGTTCGAGTGGCTGGGAGGACGGGGGCGGCCGACGATGGACGGGGTGCCGTCCGCGGGGCGGAACGGCATGAGGAGAAGGCCTCTCCTCTGCTAGATTTGGACTTCGATTGGTCTATACCACATGGTCCTTCACCAGCCCCTCACCAGATCGGCAGGCACAGCGTGGAAGTTGTCATCGTCAAGGACGCCAAGGCCGGCGGCGAGCTGATCGCGGACGGCATCGCCGACCTCCTGCGCCGCAAGCCCGACGCGCTGCTCGGCGTGGCCACGGGCTCCACCCCGATCCCGATCTACGACGCCCTCGTCGCCCAGGTCTCCGCCGGTGCCGTGGACGCCTCCCGCGCGCGGATCGCCCAGCTGGACGAGTACGTGGGGCTGCCCGCGGGGCACCCGGAGTCCTACCGCTCCACCGTGCTGCGCCAGGTCGTCGAGCCGCTCGGGCTCTCCCCCGAGGCCTTCATGGGCCCCGACGGCTCCGCCGAGGACGTCCTGGCCGCCTGCGACGCCTACGACAGGGCGCTGACCGAGGCCGGCGGCGTGGACCTGCAGATCCTCGGCATCGGCACCGACGGGCACATCGGCTTCAACGAGCCCTGCTCCTCGCTCGCCTCCCGGACCCGGATCAAGACGCTCACCGAGCAGACCCGCGTGGACAACGCCCGCTTCTTCGACAACGACATCGAGCAGGTCCCGCACCACGTCATCACCCAGGGCATCGGCACCATCCTGGAGGCCCGTCACCTGGTGCTGCTCGCCACCGGCGAGGGCAAGGCCGAGGCCGTGGCGCAGACCGTCGAGGGCCCGGTGGCGGCGCTCGTGCCGGCCTCCGCGCTCCAGCTGCACCCGCACGCCACTGTCGTCGTGGACGAGGCGGCCGCCTCCAAGCTGAAGCTCGCGGACTACTTCCGCCACACCTTCGCGAACAAGCCGTCCTGGCAGGGCATCTAGGACCCCGCGCGCACGGATCCTCCGCGCGCGCGAAGGGGCCCGGCACCTGATCCAGGTGCCGGGCCCCTTCGCGTACGTCCCGTCAGGCGCCGGTGCCGACCACGGCCTCGGCCGCCGCGCGGCCGCAGACCCGCGCCGCGCCGTGCGTGGCGATGTGCAGGGCCCCGCGGGGCTCCGCCTCGTTGAGGCCCATCTCGACGACGACGGTGTCCGGGCGGGCCGCGAGGAGGCCGTCCAGGGCCCCGGTCATCCACGGGTGCCGGTGGGCGTCCCGTACGACCGCCACGATCCGCCGCTCCCCCGCGGCGGCCAGGACGGCGTCCACGGACGACGACTCGTCGTACGAGCCGGTCTCCGTGCCGGGGAGCAGGCGCTCCAGCTCGGCCGCGACGCCCCAGGGCGTCTCGTCGCCGACCGCGAAGTTCGCGACGGGGGTGAAGGAGGCGACGTAGGGCGCCTCGGACACCGGGGTGTACGGACGCTCCCCCCGGGTGATCCTGAGGGCCCGGCGGGCCGCCACGAGTCCGATGTCGGCGCCGGGCGCGGTCCCCTCCTGCACTGCCGCGCCCGGCACCGATCCAGCCCCCCTGGCCCGGTGCGCCTGGGTCCAGGACGCCAGGGCGCGCACGCGCGCCGCGGCGTCGGCCAGCCGCTCCTCGGGCAGTTCACCGGTCCGCACCGCGGTGACGAGCGCGTCGCGCAGCCGCAGCACGGTGTCCTCGTCGCACAGCCCGCCGCCGACGCAGATGGCGTCGGCGCCCGCGGCGATCGCGAGGACGGATCCGCGCTCGATGCCGTACGTCGCCGCGACGGCCTGCATCTCCATGCCGTCGGTGACGATCAGCCCCTCGAAGCCCAGCTCCTGGCGCAGCAGTCCGGTGAGGATCTGCGGGCTCAGGGTGGCCGGACGGTGGGGGTCGAGCGCGGAGAGAAGAATATGCGCGCTCATGACCGCTTTGGTACCCGCGGCGACGGCGGCGCGGAAAGGCACCAGCTCACGGGTGTGCAGTGTGGCGAGGTCCACATCGATCCGGGGCAGCGCGTCGTGGGAGTCCACGTTGGTGTCGCCGTGTCCGGGGAAGTGCTTGGTGCAGGCCGCGACGCCGACGCCCTGGAGGCCGTCGACGTACGCCACGGTGTGACGGGCGACCAGGTCGGGGTCCGGTCCGAAGGAGCGGACGCCGATGACCGGGTTCTCGGCGTTGGAGTTGACGTCGGCCGAGGGCGCCCAGTTCAGGTCGACGCCGCACTCCACGAGCCGGCGGCCGAGCTCGCGGGCGACGGCCCGGGTGAGCTCGACGTCGTCGACGCTGCCCAGCGCGTAGTTGCCGGGGAAGGACGAGCCCTGCTTGACCTCCAGGCGGGTGACGTCCCCGCCCTCCTCGTCGATGGCGACGAGGACGTCGTCCCGCTCGGCGCGCAGCTGCGCGGTGAGCGCGGCGAGCTGGCCGGGGTCGACGATGTTCCGGCCGAACAGGCCGACCGAGGACAGTCCCTCGCCGATGCGGCGGAGCAGCCAGTCGGGGGCTGTGGTGCCGACGAAGCCGGGCTGGAGGACCGTGAGCGCGTCACGGGTCAGGGTGTCCGAGCCGTGTACGAGTGTGGTCATGGGGGTCCGTTATCCCTTCACCGCGCCGGCGGTCATGCCGCCGACGGCCTTGCGCTGGAGGAAGAGGAAGACGACGAGCACGGGGAGGGCGAAGAGCGTGGAGGCGGCCATGGTGGCGCCCCAGTCGCTGCCGAACGCGGTCTGGAACTGGGTCAGCCAGAGCGTCAGGGTCTGCGACTCCTTGTCCTTGTTCAGCATGAGGATCATGGCGAACTCGTTCCAGGCGGTGATGAAGCCGAAGAGCGAGGTCGACATCAGGCCGGGCGCGAGCAGCGGGAAGATCACCTTGCGGAACGCCTGGCCCCGGGTGCAGCCGTCGATCTGCGCGGCCTCCTCCAGCTCGACCGGGACGGCGGCGATGAAGCCGCGCAGGGTCCAGATCGTGAAGGGGAGGACCATGACGAAGTAGATGAGCGTGAGCATCGGGATGCTGTTCAGCAGGTCGTTCTCACGCGAGATCATGTACATCGCGATGACCATGACCTCCCAGGGGGCCATCTGCGCCATCATCACGATGAGGACGATGCCCTTGCGCCCCTTGAACTTGAGGCGGGCGATCGCGAAGCTCGCGGCCAGGGCGACGACCAGGGCGAGCAGGACGGCGCCGACGGTGACCGTGAGGCTGTTGGTGACGTACGTCCAGAAGAGGTCGACGCCGGTCGCGGTCTTGTAGTTCTCGAAGGTCGGCGTGAAGACGAAGACCGGGTCCTTCGTCATGATCTCGTGCTGCGGCTTCAGCGAGGACGAGAACATCCAGTAGACCGGGAAGACGAAGACGACGGCGAGCACGAGGGCGCCGGCGTTCTTGGCGACCGCGGCGACCGTGAGCGGCTTCCGGGTGCGCAGCTTCTGCGGAGTCGGGGTGGTGGCGGCGCTCACAGCTGCTCCTCCTCCTTCAGGATCAGGCGGAAGTAGAAGGACATGACCGCGATGAGCATCACGATCGTCAGGATGGAGATCGCGGCGGCCACACCGTAGTGGAACTGGCCGACGCCCTCGATGTAGGCGAAGACCGGGAGCGTCTCGGAACCGCGGTCGGGGCCACCCAGGTTCATGGCGTAGACCTGGGCGAACGCCTTGAAGATCCAGATGATCTCCAGGAACGTCGTGATCATGAAGAAGGACTTCAGGTTCGGGAAGACCACGGCCCAGAAGGTGCGCCAGCCGCTGGCGCCGTCCATCTTGGCGGCCTCGTACAGCTCGGTCCCGATGGTGGTCAGGCCGGCGTACATGTTGAGGGCCACGAAGGGGACCGAGCCCCAGACGAGCAGGATCAGGACGATCACCAGGGTGGAGAAGCCGGTCTCGAACCAGTTGTGCTGGTCGTAGCCGGAGAAGCCCAGCGTGCGCATCAGCCAGTTCACGACGCCGAACTGCTCGTCGAAGAGCCAGCGGAAGACCGTGACGGAGGCGACGATCGGCATGGCCCAGGCGAACATCAGGGCCAGCGAGAGGACCAGTCGCATCTTCTTGCCGAGGCGGTTGAGCAGCAGGCCGATGCCGGTGCCGATCGCCATGATGAGGGCGACGTTGACGGCCGTGAAGACGACGCTTCGGACGACGACGGTCCAGAAGTCGGAGTCACCGAGGAGATCGGTGTAGTTGTCGAAGCCGGTCCAGACCGTCTCGCGGGTGATGAACTCCTTCCGGTTGAGCTGCTGGAAGGAGAGGATCACATTGCGGATCAGCGGGTAGAGCAGCAGCACCGCCATGGACAGCAGGGCAGGCGCGACGAGCAGGTACGGCAGCACCCCGCTGGGCAGGGAGCGTCTGCCGCGTGGAGGCTGAAGGACTTCCTTCGGGCCCGGAGAGGGTGGCGGAGTCTGAGACTTCCCTGCCGCCCTCCCGGGCGCGTCCTGGGGACCGGCGGTCGCCGTCCCCTGGGAGTCCACGGTCATGGTCTTATTCCTCGCGGTTCTGGGGCTCCCGCGCCCACCGGGGCACGGCCCGGGGGAGCGGGCCGCTGATCACTGCATCGCTGCAACGCGCCGGTGGGGGGGGGGGGGGGGGGGCGGCGCGCCCCCCCCCCCCGGCGCGGGCAACAGGAGT
>NZ_JBHWFF010000013.1:171615-186721 GCF_042733785.1 Streptomyces sp. NPDC059695
GTCTGCGCCGTCCGCGTGCGCGGGGCGCCCCGCGCCGCCCGCAGACCCCCCCCCCCCACCCGGGGCTACGGATTACTGCTGGTTGATGCGCTCGTTGATGACCTTGTCGGCCGCTTCGCCGGCCTTCTTGGCGTCCTCACCCTTCAGGACCTTGGTCATGTAGTCCTTGATCGGGTTCGGGGCGGTCTCGACGTTGGCCCAGCCCGGGGTGACCGGAGTGACCTTGCCGGAGGCGGAGGAGGCGGCCATGGCCTCGGCGAAGGAGCCCGCGGCCGGCTTGAACTGCGCCGAGTCGGTGTTCGGAAGCAGCGCACCCTCGGTGGCGGTGGCGTACTTCGTCATGAAGTCCTTGCCGGCGGCGAGGGCCAGCCACTCCTTCGCGAGGTCCTTGTTCTGGGAGCGCTCGGCGATGGCGAGGTTGGAGCCGCCGAGGAACACGGAGCCCGGCTTGTCGGCCGTCTTGCCCGGGATCGGGAAGTAGCCGAAGTCGGCCGTCTTGCCGGCCTTCTTCATGGCGTCGATGGCGCCGCCGGCCTCCCAGCCGAGACCGATCCAGGACGACACGCCGCCCTTGGGGACGATGTCGGTGGACTGCTGCGGGGTGGCCTCGTCCTTGTCCTTCGGAGCGGTGGAGTAGGACGCCAGCTCCTTGTAGAAGTTCATGGCGCTGACGGCCTCGGGGGAGGACAGGTTGCCCTTCCACTTGTCGCCGTCCTTGACCGCGAGGTCGCTGCCCTCGTCCCAGATGAGACCGGCGAGGACGTACCAGGACTGACCCGGCAGGTAGATCGCCTGCGACTTCGGGTCGGAGGCCTTGAGCTTCTTCAGGCCCTCGATCCACTCGGCGCGGGTCTTCGGCGGGGTGACACCGGCCTTCTTGAAGGCGGCCTTGTCGTAGACGACGACGCGGTTGGCGGCGTACCACGGAGCGGAGTAGAGCTTGCCGTCCAGCTCGTTGGAGGCGACCATGCCCTTGTTCCAGGCGTCGTAGCCGAGCGTGGCCTTGTCGCCCGACAGGTCGGCGAGGCCGCCGGTGACCGCGTAACCGGCGGTCTGCGTGTTGCCGAGCTCCAGGACGTCCGGCGGGGTGTCCTCGGAGAGGGCGGTGGTGACCTTCTCCTGGATGCCGTTCCAGATCTGCTTCTCGACCTTGACCTTGACGCCCGGGTGCTTGGCCTCGAAGGCCTTGTTCACCTCGGTCATCCAGGCGTCCGGCGCGGAGCCGTCCATGACCCAGACGGTCAGGGTCTTGTTGCCGCCGGCCGTGGCCTTGCCGCCGTCCTTGCCGCTGTCACTGTCCGAACCACACGCAGCGATGGAGACCATCATGCCCGCGACGCCGATCGCCGCGATGAGCTTACGCTTCACGCCACCCTCCTCAGGGATGCCTGCAACCCCTGCCCACCGCGCGAAGACATACGTCAGGTAGTGCTCGTGGGGCTGGGACCTGGCCTTTAATGGTTTAGACCAGTACCCGGAGCTTGGCCTAGACCTTTAGGGGTGTCAAGGGTGTATAAGAAGGGCAGTCGCGTCCGTTATCGGACCGACACCTGAGGGAGGGCGACGACCCGTGACCGGTCCGTGCCACCATGTGAGCCGCGACAGACGGAGGAGCCGGTGACGGCAGCAGCACAGGAGTCGGGAAGGCAGGCCATGGCCACGGACGCGGGCAGCACGGAGACAGAGGGCGGGACACCCACCCGCACCGCGCGCGTGCCCAAGTACTACCGACTGAAGCGACACTTGCTCGACATGACGGAGACCCTGCCGCCCGGCACCCCGGTCCCGCCCGAGCGCACGCTCGCCGCCGAGTTCGACACGTCCCGCACCACCGTGCGCCAGGCCCTCCAGGAACTGGTCGTCGAGGGCCGCCTGGAGCGCATCCAGGGCAAGGGCACGTTCGTGGCCAAGCCCAAGGTCTCGCAGGCCCTCCAGCTCACCTCGTACACCGAGGACATGCGGGCGCAGGGTCTGGAGCCCACCTCGCAGCTCCTCGACATCGGGTACGTCACGGCCGACGACACCCTCGCCGGACTGCTCGACATCACGGCCGGCGGCCGGGTGCTCCGCATCGAGCGCCTGCGCCTGGCGAGCGGCGAGCCGATGGCGATCGAGACCACCCACCTGTCGGCGAAGCGCTTCCCCGCGCTGCGCCGCTCGCTCGTGAAGTACACCTCGCTCTACACGGCGCTCGCCGAGGTCTACGACGTGCACCTCGCCGAGGCCGAGGAGACCATCGAGACCTCCCTCGCCACCCCGCGCGAGGCCGGACTGCTCGGCACCGACGTGGGCCTGCCGATGCTGATGCTCTCCCGCCACTCCCTGGACGCCCAGGGCGAGCCCGTGGAGTGGGTCCGGTCCGTCTACCGCGGCGACCGGTACAAGTTCGTGGCGCGCCTGAAGCGCCCCAACGGCTGAGCTCCCGCACGCACCGGACGGCCGCACCCCGGCGGGGGGTGCGGCCGTCCGGCGTTTCCGGGGCCGGTACGGGAGGGTCCGCGGGGCCGCCGGGGCGGGGGAACCGCAGCTTCCGAACGGAAGGGCCGCTTCCCCGGCCGGGCGGGCCGTACGGCGACGTGACGGCCCCTGGGCACCTTCCGCCTGGCAGGAACGTGACGCCTCCCGGAATCCCCCTGGTGGGCGGCGCGCGAAGGCCCGCGGCACGCACTGGCCCCTAACGGCCACGCGGTTGGCGCCAGCCGGATTCCGGTGACAGGGCTCCCCCGGCGGGCCAGTCTTGGACATGTCGAAGCCGCCCGGCAGAGCCCGGGAGCGGCCCGGGGAACCACCCCCGCGACCCCCACTCCGCACCGTCCAGGAAGGCAGCCCCGCCATGCCCAGCAGCGCCCGTTTCGCCACGTTCGCCCGCATTCAGCTCCGCGCCGCCCTCGCCCTGACCGTCCCCGCCGCCGCGGCGCTGACCCTCGTCCTCGCGGCCCAGCCGGCGCCCGCAGCCACGGCCACCGCCTCCGGCACGGCCGGCAGCGCGACCGTCCGGCCCACCGACGCCAACGACGGCTTCTCCTGGGGCTGATCCCATCTACCTCATCGGCGTCTCGATGAGGGAACCGGACGACGACCCCGCACCGGACACCGACCCCCCACCGGCCCCGTCCGCCGCACGACTCGTCGAGACGCTGCACCGCGTCGCCCGGCCGCAGGACCGCTTCGAGTCCGCCCGGGCGCTGGTCCTCGACCGGACGGTCCGGCTGGCCCTGTACATCCGGGGCCCCGACGAGATCGAGGCCGTCGGCCACGCGCTGCGGCTCTGCCGGCTCCTCCTCGGCCACTCCCCCGAGCTCTCCCGCCACCGCATCGCGGACTTCCGGCTCCTCTGAACCCCCCACCGAACGGGGAGCCCACCGCGAGGAACCCAAGGAACCCCCATGCCCAGGGCCCGTCCCAGCGTGTCCGTCATCATCCCCAACTACAACTACGAGAAGACCCTGCGGGCCTGCCTCACCTCGGTCTTCGCGCAGACCCACGCGCCGCTCGACGTCATCGTCGTGGACGACGCCAGCACGGACCGGTCCCGGGACATCGCCCGCGAGTTCGACGTGGTCCTCATCGCCAACCCCCACAACCGGGGGGTGTCCGCCGCCCGGAACATGGGCGCGGCCGCCGCCCGCGGCGAGGTCCTCTTCTTCCTCGACTCCGACACCGCCCTCCACCCCGAGGCCCTCGCCCACGCCGCCGACCTGCTCCGCGACGACCCCGGTCTCGGCTGTGTGCACGGCGTCCTCGACCCCGAGCCGCTCTTCGACGACGGGCCCGTGGAGCGCTACCACGCCCTGCACGCCCACTTCTGGCGCCGCCGCGCCGCCGGCGAGGTCCGCACCGCCTTCTTCGCCCTCGGCGCGATCCGCAAGGAGGTCTTCGAGGAGACCGGCCCCTTCGACGAGAACCTCCGGGACTCGGAGGACGTCGAGTACAGCGGCCGGCTCGTCCGCACGCACCGGATCCTGATGACCGAGGCGATCCGCGGCCGCCACGACGACGTGGACCGGCTCGGGGCGATGCTCTCGGAGCAGTACCGGCGCTCCCAGCTGCTGATCGCGGCGCTCGGGCAGATGCGGGAGGGCGGCCTCACCGCCAACCGGCCGCTCGGCGTCCTCGCCGCCGCGCTGACGCTCCCCACCCTGCTCCTCGGCCTGCTCTCCCCCTGGCTGCTGCTCGTCCCCGCCCTGTGCGCGCTGCTCTTCGCCTGCGCCGATCCGGGACTGAGCCGGTTCGCGCTGCGCACCCGCGGCCCGGGCTTCCTCCTCTACTTCACCGCCGTGCACTTCGTGCTGCACCAGGCGATCGTCCTCGGCGCCGCCCGGGGCACCGTCCGCTGGCTCACCGAGCCGGACTTCGGCCCGAGCGTGCGCCGCCGGGCCGCCACCGCCGCGCCCACCACCTCCGTATGACCTCCCGTACGACCCTCCCCACAGGAGTACGTCCATGGCCACGCCCACGCTCACCGGCCGAGAGGCGCCGGCGGCCCGTCCGCCGGCCTCCCGTCCGCCCAGTCGTCTCGCCGACCTCACCGCCCTCGTCCGCCCGGGACAGTGGACGAAGAACCTGGTCGTCGTCCCCCTCGGCCTGCTCGGCGCAACCCGTCCCGACGGCGCCGCGCTCGGCGGCGCGCTCGCCGCGATCGCCGTCTTCACCCTCGCGTCCGCGCTGATCTACCTGGTCAACGACATCGGCGACCGGGACCGCGACCGGCGTCACCCGGAGAAGCGGCACCGCCCGATCGCCGCCGGGCGGATCGGCGTCGGGACCGCCGTGTCCTTCGCCGCCGTGCTCGCCGCCCTTCTCGTGACGACCGCCGGCCTCACCGCGCTCACCGGCACGGCCGGACCCGCGGCCTGGTGGCCGGTCGCCGCCTACGTCGCGCTCAACGCCGCGTACAGCAAGGGGCTCAAGCACGTCCCGCTGCTCGACGTCTTCATCGTGGCCCTCGGCTTCGTGCTGCGCCTCGCCCAGGGCTGCCTGGCCACCGGGAACCCGGTGCCGAGCTGGCTCGCGCTCTGCGTCTTCTCCCTGTGCCTGCTGCTCATCCTGGGCAAGCGGCGCCACGAGATGGCGGTCGGCGGGGTGCTGCACCGGCCCGCGCTGCGCGGCTACACCCTCGGCTTCCTCGACCAGCTGCTCGCCTTCACCGCCGTCCTCACGGCGGTGAGCTACGTCCTCCAGGTCCAGAACAGCCCGGTCTTCGGGACGCACGGCCCGCTCGTCGCGGTCCTCACCGCGCCCTTCGCGCTCTTCGGGCTCGCCCGCTACCTCCAGCTGATCGTCGTCGACGCGGGCGGCGGAAACCCCTCCCGGGCCCTGTTCAGCGACCGGATGACCGTCTCCAACGCCCTGCTCTGGTCGGCACTGCTCGCCGGCGCGTGGCTGTTCGGCCGCCTGGGGTCATGACCCCATGACGCTCACCGCCACCGCGCCCCCGGCTCCCGCCGAGGCGCCCGCCCCGCGCGGCCGGCTCCGCCGCACGCTGTCCGTCCTCTTCCCCGTCGCCGTCGTCACGGGCATCGGCATCGCCCTGTACGACCGGGCCGGCGAGCTCGCCGCCCTCGTGCTGCGGCCCGGCTCCGTCCCGTACCTCCTCGCCGCGCTCGCCGCCAACGCCGGCGCCGTCCTGCTCTCCATGGCCACCTGGCGGACCCTCCTGTCCGACCTGGGGCCGCGGGTGCCCGGCCGGACCGCGACCCGGATCTACTTCACCTCCTACCTCGGCAAGTACGTGCCGGGCGCCGTCTGGGGCGTCCTCGCCCAGCTGCGGATGGGCGGTGCGGCCGGGGTGCCCGCGCCGGTCGTGCTCGCCGTCTTCCTGCTCAACCTGATCGTGGCCGTCCTCACCGGCCTCGCCGTCGGCCCGCTCGCCGCGCCCTGGACGATCGGCGCCGAGGCCTGGTGGCTGGTGCTGCCGGGCGCCGTCACCCTCGCCTTCGCCGTCCGGCCGGTACTGCTCCACCGCCTCGCCGCGTCCGCCGCGCGCCTGGCCCGCCGGCCCGCCCCCGGAGCCCGGGCGAGCGACCGGGGCATGCGCCGGGCCCTCGCCTCCGCGACCGGCTCCTGGGCGGTCGGCGGACTCCACCTGTGGGCGCTCGCCGTGATGCTGGGCGCGCCGCCGCTGACCGCCCTGCCGGTCTGCGTGGGGGGCTTCGCCCTGGCCACGGCCGCCGCCAGCCTCGTGGTGGTGCTGCCGGACGGCTGGGGCGCCCGCGAGGCCCTGCTGCTGCTCGCCCTGACCGCCGTCCTGCCCTGGCAGGAGGCGACCGCCGTCACCGTCGCCAGCCGGGTGGTCTGCACCCTCAGCGAGGTCCTCGTCGGCGGCGCCGCCCTCCTCCTGACCCTTCCCCGCCGCTCCCCCACCGACCCGAAGGAACGCGCATGACCGCCCTCTACACCGTCGACGACTGCGAGTCGCTGACGACCAAGCAGGTCCACGGCCTCTACAAGGACCACGTCAACAAGAGCCAGGTCTCCCTGATGACCTCGTTCGGCTTCGGCCAGGAGCTCGTCGCGAGCGCCGAGGGCGTCTGGATCACCCAGCGCGACGGCCGCCGCGTCCTCGACTTCACCGGCGGCGTCGGGGTCCTCAACCACGGCCACAACCACCCCCGGATCCTCGCCGCCCGGCAGCGCTTCCAGGAGCGCAGGAGCATGGAGGTCCACAAGACCTACTTCTCGCCGTACGTCGCGGCCCTCGGCCACAACCTGGCGGAGCTGCTGCCCGGCGACCTGACCATGTCGTTCTTCCCCAACTCCGGCGCGGAGGCGGTCGAGGGCGCGGTGAAGCTGGCGTACAAGTACCACGGCGGCCGGCGCTCCCGGGTGCTGCGGGCCGACATCTCCTTCCACGGCAAGCTGCTCGGCTCGGGCAGCCTGACCGGCCAGAACCAGTCCGGGTTCCAGTTCCCCGGCATCCCCGGTGTCGGGATCTTCCGGTACGGGGACCTGGAGTCGGTGCGGAAGCTGGTGGCCGAACTGCGCACCGCCAAGGGCGAGTCCGACGTGTACGCGATCCTCATCGAGCCGCTGTCGGCGTCGACGATGAACGAATGCTCGGAGGAGTTCCTGCGCGGACTGCGGGAGCTGTGCACGGCCGAGGACATCGTGCTGCTCTTCGACGAGATCTACACCGGCTGGGGCAAGACCGGCACCCTCTTCCACTTCATGCGGTACGAGGGCCTGGTCCCCGACATCCTCACCACCTCGAAGTCCTTCGGCGGCGGCAAGTCCTCCATCTCCGCGTTCGTCGCCCGCGAGCCCGTCTTCCGCAAGGCCTACGACAACCTCACGGACGCCCTGCTGCAGTCGACCTCCACCACGTACTACGGCTTCGGCGAGGAGGCGGTCACCGCCATCGAGGCCGTCAACGTGGCCGTCGAGGACGACTACCCGGCCCGCGCCCGGGACATCGAGCGGATCCTCGCCCCCGGTCTGGAGCGGATCGCGAAGGAGTACCCGGACGTGGTGGCCGAGGTCCGCGGCCACGGCGCGCTGCACGGCGTCTTCCTCCACAAGGGCCCGAAGGTCCTGGAGCTGGTGACGAAGCTGGTGCCGGGCGCGATGACGAAGGATCCGCGCTTCCGCACCAAGCTCATCACCTCGTCGGTGGTCAACGCCCTGTACCGGGACCACGGCATCTACACGTACTACACGCTCAACGGCGACAACCCGCTGATGGTCGCCCCCTCGCTGGTCGCCGAGCCGCACGAGGTCGAGTTCTTCCTGGACTGCCTCGACAAGACCCTGGCCCAGGGTCTGCCCCGTCTGCTCACCCGTTTCGTCAAGGAGAAGGTGTCGTCGCTGTGGTAGAGCGCATCGTGGTCACCGGCGGTGCCGGAATGCTCGGATCGACCCTGATCGAGCGGCTGCTCGACGAGGGCCGGCAGGTGCACTGCGTGGACCTGCGGGCCCCGCGCACGGAGCACGCGAACCTGACGCACACGGTCTCGGACGTCCGGGACGCCGTCACGATGAAGCGGGCCACGGCGGACGCCGACGTGGTGGTGCACTGCGCCGCCGCCCTGCCCAGCTACCCGGCGGACACCATCCGCTCAGTGATCGTCGGCGGCACGGAGGCGGTCCTGACGGCCGCCGAGGCGAACGCCGTGCCCCGCGTCGTGCACATCTCCTCGACCGCCGTGTACGGACTGCCGAAGGTGGTGCCGACGCCCGAGGAGTACCCCCGCGAGCCCGTCGACACCTACAGCGCGGCCAAGGCGGAGGCCGAGGAGGTCGCGGAGCGCTTCCGGGACCGGGGCATGTGCGTGCCGGTCCTGCGGCCCAAGACCTTCCTCGGGCCCGGCCGGATGGGGCTCTTCGCGATGCTCTTCGAGTGGGCCGAGGAGGGCCGGGGCTTCCCCGTCCTCGGCCGGGGCGACGTCCGCATCCAGATGTTCGACGTGGCCGACCTGGTCGACGCGGTCGTCACCGCGATGGAGGCGCCCGCCGAGCGGGCCGACGACACCTTCAACCTCGGCGCCACCGAGTTCGGCACGATACGCGAGGACTTCCAGGCCGTCCTGGACGCCGCCGGGCACGGCAAGCGGGTCCGCTCGCTGCCCGCGCGGCCCGCGCTCGCCGCGCTCAGCCTGCTCCAGCGCTCCGGGCTCTCCCCCGTCTACGGGCGTCTGCTGCACAAGCTCCTCGACGACAGCTTCGTCTCCACCGACAAGGCGAGGGACGTCCTCGGCTTCCGGCCGAAGCACTCCAACCAGGACGCGATCCTGCGCACCTACGCCTGGTGGCGCGAGCAGCAGCGCACCGCCGGCGCCCGCCCCGCGAAGAAGAGCGAGGGCGTCACCAGCGTCGAACCGTGGCGGCAGGGAGCCCTCTCCCTCGCCAAGGTCCTCTTCTAGGAGCACCCGATCATGTCCCTCCCCCTGGTCTCCGTCATCGTCCCCAACTACAACTACGGCCGCTCGATCGGCCTGTGCGTCGAGGCCGCCCTCGCCCAGACGTACCCGAACATCGAGGTCCTCGTCGTCGACGACTGCTCCACCGACGACTCCGCGGCGATCGCCGCCGCGGCCGGCGCCCGGGTGGTCTCCACCGGCGTCAACGGCGGGGTCGCGGTCGCCCGCAACCTCGGCGCGGAGCTCTCCTCCGGCGAGATCCTGGTCTTCCTCGACTCCGACGTGGCCATGCACCCCGACGCGGTCGCCCGGTCCGTGGAACTCCTCGCCTCCGGGCAGGGGTACGGCGCGATCTGCGGCACCTACGAACCCGAGCCGCTCATCCGGGACAGCCTGATCGAGGAGTACCGCTCGCTCCAGCAGTACTACCTGCTGCTGAAGTCCGAGGGGGTCATCGACACCGTCCACACCGCGATCCTGGCCATGCCCCGGCGGGTCTTCGACGAGGTGGGGCCGTTCAACCCGATCCTGCGGCACACCGAGGACCAGGACTACGGGCGCCGGATCTCCGAGCGGTACACGGTGCTCAGCTCCCTGGAGGTGCGCGGCCGCCACGACCACGACGACACCGTGCGGATCGTCCTCGACAAGGTCTTCGCCCGCGCCCGGCTCGCCGTGCCGCTCATCCTCGGCCGACGGCACCTCCAGGGCGGCTTCGTCACCGGACCGCGCGCCGGCGCCAGCCTGGCCGCGCCGCTGACGGTCGCCGCGCTCGCCGCGCCGGTCCTGTGGGGGGCCGGATGGGCGCTGCTCCCGCTCGCGCTGTTCCTGCTGGGCGTCTGGGGCGACCTGGACATGTACCGGGAGGTGCGGCGGCACCGGGGGCGGCTGTTCCTGGGGTACTTCGTGGCGGTCAACTTCCTGGTGAACCTGACGGTGTTCGCGGCGATCGGGGTCGCGGGCGTGCAGTGGCTCCTCTCGAAGCGGTTCCGGCACCTGTACGACCCGCAGCCGCGCCCGGACCTCGCGCGGACGACCGTGGGCGCCGACCGTGGCTGACACGCTCGCGCCGCCGGAGCGCGCCGCCGGGACCCCCGCCCGGCCCCGCCGCCGCGACCGGCTCGTGCTCGGCGCCGCCCTGGCGTGGCTCGTGCTGCTACTCGTCGAGTGGGCGGCGGACGGCCGGATCTGGCTGGGGCACCTGGTCGGCATCGTGCCGCCGGCCGTCTTCGCCCTGGTGCCGCTCGGGCTCGCGGCCCTCGCCCCGCTCGCCCGGGGCGCGGCCCGGTGGCGGTCGCTCGCCGCCGCCGCGCTCGCCCTGGTCGTGGGCTTCGGGCAGTCCGGCTTCGACCCCGCGGCGCTGTGGCGGGCGGAGCCGCGGCCCGGCCCGGACGCGGTACGGGTCTTCGCCTGGAACACCAACTCGTGGAACCAGCTGCTCGGCACCCAGGACCACTTCTACGCCTTCCTGCGGGCGAAGGACGCGGACGTGTACCTGCTGCACGAGTACCAGCACGTGACGGCCGACCGGAAGGGGAAGCTGCCGATCGACGACCTGGCGCGGCTGCGCCGGGAGTTCCCCGGCTACCAGGTGGCGGTGCGGGGCGAGCTGGTGACGCTCTCCCGGTTCCCGATCCTGCGGCAGCCGGCGGTGGGCCCGGCCCGTGCGGTGCCGCCGGGCGCCGGCTGGGCGACGGAGTACCGCGAGAACAAGGTGCTGCGGACGGACGTGCTGGTGAGGGGGCGCGCGGTGTCGTTCTACAACGTGCACATGCCGGTGTGGAACACCATGCCGGACGGTCTCCTCTCGGCCGCCTTCTACCGGCACATGCGGGAGCGGTTCGCCCCGCGCCGGGCGCAGTACGAGGGCCTGGAGGCCGATCTGGCCGCCAACCGGAACCCGGTGGTGGTGGCCGGCGACTTCAACGCGACGGCCGCGATGTCGGACCTCGACCCGCTGCGGGAGCGCCTCGACGACGCGGCGGAGGTGAGCACCGACCCGTACCCGACGAGCTGGGAGGAGGGCGGCTGGAAGCCCTTCTGGCGGACCGACTGGGCGTTCACCGGGAACGGGGCGCGGGCCGAGCGGTACGCGTTCGGGGCGCCGGAGAAGCTGTCCGACCACGCCGTGCAGGACCTGTGGGTGTCGCTGCCGGGGAGCGGATGACGGCGATGGTCCTGTCCTGTGCCCTCGCCTGGGCGGTGTTCCTGGCCCTGCACCTGGTGCTCAACGGCCGCTGGTGGCCGTGGCTCGCGGTCTCGCTGCTGCCGCCGGTCGCGCTCGCCCTCGTCCCGCTCGTCCTGCTCGCCGCCGCCGTGGCCTCCGGCGGACGGGCGGCGGCGGCGCTCGCCGCGGGCTGCCTCCTGGCGGCCTGGCCGCAGAACGGGATCAACCTGCGGGGGTCCCTCGCGCGGGGCCCCGGGGAGGACGGTCTGCGGCTGGTGTCCTGGAACACCCAGCACTGGAACCAGGGCGGCGACCCCGACCGCTTCTACGCCTTCCTGCGGGCGCTCGACGCCGACGTGTACGTCCTCCAGGAGTACCTGAACGGCTTCGAGGGCGGCGAGGTCTGGGACATCGACGACGAGGAGCGGCTGCGGGCCGCGTTCCCCCGCCATCACCTGGCCGTCGGCAACAACTCGGTGACGCTGTCCCGTTTCCCGCCCGCCGGGCCGCCCGTGCCGGTCGGCGCCTGCTCGCTGCGGGTGGACCTGCGGGCCGGGGGCCGCGTCCTGTCGACGTACAACGTGCACATCCCGGTGCAGCTCACGGTGACGAACCCGCTGCGGCCGGCCTTCCTCCGGGACATGCGGCGCCGGGCGGCGGCCCGTGACCGGGAGTACGCGGCGCTCGTCGCCGACCTGCGGGGCAACCCGCATCCGGTCCTGGTGACCGGGGACTTCAACACCAGCGCCGCCATCGGCGACATCCGGCGGATGCCCCGGTCGCTGCGCGACGCGATCGGCGCCTGCCGCGCGGTCCTGCCGGCCAGCTGGAACGCCCGCGCGCGGCTGCGGCTGTGGCGGATCGACTGGGCGTTCACCGGCGGCGGCGCCCGGGTGGGCTCGTACCGCTTCCGCGACGCGGAGGGACTCTCGGACCACCTGGTCCAGGAACTGACCGTCACCGTATGAGAGAGAGGGAAGACACCATGGAGTACACGAACCTGGGCGGCCCCGAGGGCCCGCGCGTGTCCACGCTGTGCCTGGGCACCCTGCCGTTCGGCACCCGGATCGACGAGGCCGCGGCCTTCGCCGTCCTGGACCGGTTCCACGAGGCCGGCGGCACGTTCATCGACACCGCGAACACGTACGCCTTCTGGGAGCCGGGCGCGACCGGCGCGGAGAGCGAGCTGCTCATCGGCCGGTGGCTGCGCAGCCGGGGCGTCCGGGACGAGATGGTGCTCGCGACCAAGGTCGGCGCGCTGCCGGACCCGCCGGGCTCTGCCTGGCCGGAGTGCGCGGAGGGGCTGTCGGCGCCGGTCGTCCGCCGCCAGGTGGACGAGAGCCTGCGGAACCTGGGCACGGACCGGATCGACGTGTACTACGCGCACATCGACGACCGGAGGACTCCGGTGGCGGAGACGATGGGGGTCTTCGGCGAGCTGGTGGACGTGGGGAAGATCGGCCGGGCCGGCTGCTCGAACTTCGCGGCCTGGCGGATCGAGGAGTCGCGGGGCGCCGCGGCCGCAGCCGACGTGCCGGACTACGCGGCCGTGCAGCAGCGGTACACGTACCTCCGGCCGCGCCCGGGCGCGGAGTTCGGGGTGAACCCGCATGCGTCGGAGGAGCTGCTCGACTACCTGGGGACGCGGCCGGAGCTGACGTTCACGGCGTACACGACGCAGCTGACGGGGGCGTACACCGATCCGGGCAAGGAGATCCCGGAGCAGTACCGGCACGCGGGTTCGGAGCGGCGCCTGAAGGTGCTCGCCGAGGTGGCGGCGGAGCTCGGGGTGACCGCGAACCAGGTGGTCCTGGCCTGGGCGCTGGGCGGTGCGCTGCCCGTCCTGCCGGTGATCGGGGCGAGCGCGCCGGAGCAGCTGGAAGAGGCGCTGGCCGCGGTCGGGCTGCGGCTGGACGACGAGCTCAGGAAGCGGCTCGACGATGTGGACTGAGCGGGTGGCCGCGGCGGCGGTGCGGCACCGGCCGGCGGTCGGGACGGTGTGGCTGCTCGTGCTGCTGCTCGGCGGCGCGGCGGCGGTGCTCGGCCTGGGGCGGCTGGACCAGTCGTTCACCGCCTCGGGCGGGCCGGGCCACGCGGCGAACCGGGCGGTGCAGGAGCGGTACGGGAACGGGGCGGCGGTCGCGCCGCTGGTGGCGGTCGTGACCTGGCCGGCGGGGACGGACGTACGGGCCCGGGACGGCCGGCTCGCGGAGGCCCTGGACCGGGCGGCGGGTCCGGGGGCGCGGACGGTCTCGTACGCGGCGACGGGCGACGGGGCCTTCCTCGGCGCGGACGGCCGGACGGCGTACGCCCTGGTCTATCCGGCGGCGGGGAAGCCGGACCTGGCGGGTCTGACGGCGGTCGAGGACGCGGCGGTGGCGCTGCGCGCGGGGCTGCGGGCGGAGCTGCCCGAGGCCCGGACCGAGGTGACGGGGGTGCTGCCGCTCCAGCACGACAGCGCGCTCGCGGGACCGGGTCCGGTGGCGCTCGCGGCGAAGGCGGCCTGTGCGCTGGGGTTGCTCCTCGTGCTGGTCCTCGCGTTCCGCTCGCCGCTCGGGGTCCTCGCGCCGCTGCTGCTCGCGGCCGTGACCTCGGTGGGGGCGCTGCTCCTGGTGGAGGCGGTGGCGGGGTTCACGGAGATCGGCTTCGTCGTGGTGTACCTGGTGCCGGTGACGGCGCTGGTGGTGTCGGTGCACCGCTGGGCACAGCCGGCGGGCCCTGCCGCCGCCCGGTCCGCGGTGACGGGGAGTGCGGCGGGCGCGGCGGCCTGCGCGGTCCTGGCGGTGTTCCCGGCCGCGTTCCTGCGGTCGGTCGGGGTGGCGGGCCTCGCGGTCTGCGCGGTGGGCGCGGCGGCGGCGCTGACGCTGACGCCGGTGCTGCGGTCGCCGGCGCGTCCGGCGCCCCTGCGGCCGACCCGTGCCCCTCGTGCCGCCCTCCCGGCCCTCGGTCTCGTCCTGCTCGTCCTCCTCACCGGTGCGGCCACGCAGCTGCGGGTCGGCAATCCGGAGGCCCGGACCCTGGTGGCGGGCGGTCCGGCCCGGGACGGTCTCGACCGGCTCGCGGCGGCCGGGGTGCCCTCGGGGGTGCTGAACCCGCTGGAGGTCCTGGTGCCCGGCGGCGGGGACGCGGCGGCGGTGGCCGCGCGGGCGGCGCGGGTGCCGGGGGTGCTGCTCGCGGCGGCGCCCGCCGGGTGGCACCGCGCGGGGTCCGCCCTGGTCGTGGTGGTGCCGGTGGAGGAGCCGATGACGGCGGCGGGCGCGGGGACGGTGACGGCGCTGCGGTCGGCGCTCGCGGACACGGGCGCCCTGGTGGGCGGTTCGGGTGTGGTGGACCGTGATCTGGTGGACGGGGTGTACGGGCTGCTGCCGTACGCGGTCCCCGCGGCGGCCCTCGCGGCCTTCGGTGTGCTCGCCCGGCGACCGGGGCGCGGCCCGGCGGCGCGGGCGGTGCTCGGCGGGCTGCTCGCGGCGGGCGCCTCGGCGGGGGCACTGGTGGTGGTGTGGCAGTGGGGTCCCGCGGGGACCGGCGCGGTGACGGGCTGGGTGCCGCTGGTGGTGGGTGCCTTCGCGTTCTGTGTGTCGCTGGAGCGGGCGGCGGCCTCGGCGGCGGGCGGGCCCGGGTGGGCGGGTCCGGTGGCGGCGGGCGCGGGCGCGCTCGCGGTGCTCGCGGTGGGGATCGGTCCGCAGGTGGAACTGGCGCTGCTGGTGACCGGTTTCGCGGTGGGCGCGGTGGCCGACGCGCTCGCGGGTCCCTGGACGGGAGTTCACCCAGGAGTTCGTCAGGATTGGTCTAGACCTAGACCACCCCTCCCCTCTAGCATCGACGACCGCGATCACGAGTCCGACCGGTCGCGCCACGGAAGGTGACGAGGGGGAGATACCTGATGCTGGAGGCGCTCGGCATAAAGGAGTCGACGGAGGCCGTCTACCGCCTGCTCCTGGAGCGGCCCGAGTACGACGTGACGGAGATGGCGGCCCATCTGGGCCGCCCCGAGCCGGGGGGGGGGGGGCGGGGGCGCGGGCCCCCCCCCCCCCCGCACCCGCCGCCGGACGCCCTCGCCCGCGCCCGGGGGGTCTGGCGCACA
>NZ_JBHWFF010000013.1:186731-189824 GCF_042733785.1 Streptomyces sp. NPDC059695
GGGGCCCCCCACCCCCGTGCCCCGGGCGGCCCCCTCTCCCCCTGTGCGGTTTGGGGCCCCCACCGGGGCCCCCCCCCGCGCCGGCGCCCGGGGGCGCGCGCGCCCGCCGCCCCCACCTCAAGCTCGTCCTCATGGACGACTCCTCGGGCGAGGTGGAACCCTTCAACCCGGACGTCGGCTTCTCGTTCCTGCTCTCCCGCGCCGAGGCCGAACTGAGCAAGCGCAAGCGCCAGGTCGAGCAGGCCGGGCGGGCGGTCGCCGGCATCCTCGCCTCGTACGCGGACTGCGGCGAACCGGGCGTCCGGCACGACCTCGTGGACCGGATCACGGGGCTCAACGACGTCCGCGAACGCCTGGAGGACCTGGCCGCGAACGCCCGCACCGAGTGCCTCTCGCTGCTGCCCGGCGGCGCACAGCTCCCCGACACGATGGACGCGAGCCAGCCGCTCGACCAACTCGCCCTGGAGCGCGGGGTGAAGATCCGGTCGATCTACCAGGAGAGCTTCCGCAACGACCCGCCGACCGTCGAGTACGTGCGCTGGTACTGCAACCTCGGCGGCGAGGCGCGGACCGTGCCCGTCGTCCCGATGCTCATGGTGATCGTCGACCGGGAGGCCGCGCTCGTCCCCGTCGACCCGGAGGACGGGCGCGCGGGAGCCCTCGAAGTGCGCAGCCCCGGCCTGGTCCACGCGCTGGTGGTGCTCTTCGACCGGCTGTGGGACGCGGGCACCCCCTTCGGCGAGGCCCCGCGCCGCGACGCGCACGACCTCTCCCCGCAGGAGCGGGAGTTGCTGATGCTCCTCGGCATCGGCTGCACGGACGACATCGCGGCCCGCCGGCTCGGGGTCTCGCTGCGGACCGTCCGCCGGATGAGTTCCGAACTGATGAACAGACTGGGTGCGCGCAGCCGGTTCGAGGCGGGCGTACGGGCGGCGAAAGAGGGCTGGCTCTGAGAATTCCCGTCCGTTATCGGGATGGCTCTGACAAAGTCGCATCCGTTATGCGGACAGGGGTTCCGTAGAGGAGTACCGTCCCCTAGATTTCCCCAGCATTACCGAGGTGATCAGCGAGGGGACGGAATCGCCATGTCAGAAACGCCAGATGCGACACAAGGGAAACAACCGGCCATCACCCCGCTGCGGGTGGTGATCGCGCTCTGCCTGATCGCCCCGTTCGTGGCGATGCTCTGGGTGAGCTCCTACGCGAAGACCGAACCGCTCTTCGCCGGAATCCCCTTCTTCTACTGGTACCAGATGCTCTGGGTGCTGATCTCCACGGCTCTCACCATGATCGCGTACAAGCTGTGGCAGCTGGACCAGCGTGCCCGCAAGGGAGGTGACGCGCGATGAAGGACGGCGTGAACGGCGTGGCGCTCGGCGTCTTCGTCTTCTTCTTCCTGGCCGTCACGGTCATGGGATTCCTGGCCGCGCGCTGGCGCAAGGCCGACAACGAGCAGAGCCTCGACGAATGGGGCCTGGGCGGCCGGTCGTTCGGCACCTGGGTGACCTGGTTCCTGCTCGGCGGCGACCTCTACACGGCGTACACCTTCGTCGCCGTCCCCGCGGCCATCTACGCGGCGGGCGCGGCCGGCTTCTTCGCCGTCCCGTACACGATCCTGGTGTACCCGCTGATCTTCACCTTCCTGCCGCGCCTCTGGTCGGTCTCGCACAAGCACGGATACGTCACCACCTCCGACTTCGTGCGCGGCCGCTTCGGCTCCAAGGGCCTCTCCCTGGCGGTGGCGGTCACCGGCATCCTCGCCACCATGCCGTACATCGCGCTCCAGCTCGTCGGCATCCAGGCCGTCCTGGACGTGATGGGCGTCGGCGGCGGCGAGAACACCCACTGGTTCGTCAAGGACCTGCCGCTGCTGATCGCCTTCGGCGTCCTCGCGGCGTACACGTACTCCTCGGGCCTGCGCGCTCCGGCGCTCATCGCCTTCGTCAAGGACACCCTGATCTACATCGTCATCGTGGTGGCGATCATCTACATCCCGATCAAGCTGGGCGGCTTCGACGAGATCTTCAGCAAGGCCGGCGAGGCGTACGCGCAGACCAACCCGGCGACCGGCAAGCCGCGCGGCACGCTCGTCCCCGGCGAGGCCGGGCAGTGGACGTACGCGACGCTCGCCCTCGGCTCGGCGCTCGCGCTGTTCATGTACCCGCACTCCATCACGGCGACGCTGTCGTCCCGGAGCCGTGAGGTCATCCGCCGCAACACCACGATCCTGCCGCTGTACTCCCTGATGCTGGGCCTGCTCGCGCTGCTCGGCTTCATGGCGATCGCCGCCGGCATCAAGGTCACGAACGGCCAGCTCGCCATCCCGCAGCTCTTCGAGACCATGTTCCCGGACTGGTTCGCGGGCGTCGCGTTCGCCGCGATCGGCATCGGCGCGCTCGTCCCGGCCGCGATCATGTCGATCGCCGCGGCCAACCTCTTCACCCGCAACATCTACAAGGACTTCATCAAGCCGGACGCCACCCCGTCCCAGGAGACCAAGGTCTCCAAGCTGGTCTCGCTGCTGGTGAAGGTGGGCGCGCTCGTCTTCGTCCTCACCATGGACAAGACGGTCGCGATCAACTTCCAGCTGCTCGGCGGCATCTGGATCCTGCAGACCTTCCCGGCGCTCGTCGGCGGACTCTTCACCCGCTGGTTCCACCGCTGGGCGCTGCTCGCCGGCTGGGCCGTCGGCATGGTCTACGGCACCGCCGCCGCGTACGGCGTGGCCAGCCCGACCCAGAAGCACTTCGGCGGCTCGGCCGCCGAGATCCCCGGCATCGGCGAGATCGGCTACATCGGCCTCACCGCCTTCACGCTCAACGTCGTCGTCACGGTCGTGCTGACCTTCGTCCTCAAGGCCGTCAAGGCCCCCGAGGGCGTCGACGAGACCTCCCCGGAGGACTACACGGCGGACGCGGGCGACGCCGGCGTCCGCACCGAGCTCCCGAAGGTCGGCACCCCGGCCCACTGAGCCACGGATCCGCGGGGGGGGGGGGGGCGGGGCAGAAACGGGCCCCCACACAAAACCCACCAGAACCAAGTGGTTGAGGTTGGTGAACAAAAGGTGGGGGAATTACAGTGTGTGTTAAAACA
>NZ_JBHWFF010000013.1:189834-223245 GCF_042733785.1 Streptomyces sp. NPDC059695
CCCATGAAGAAGATCGTGGGCCCCTCTCGCACGCCCACGCGGCACACTGGCGGGCATGGACTTCACGATCAGGGCGGTACGGCCCGAGGAGTACGAGGAGCTCGGTGACCTCACCGGGCTGACCTATCTGAACGACGGACTGCTGCTGCACGGCGAGGACGACTTCTACCTGGACGTGCTCCGCGACACGGCCCGGCGGGCGCGCGAGAGCGAGGTGCTCGTCGCCGCCGACGCCGACGACGGCATCATCGGCGGGGTGACCTTCGCCGCCGGCGGCACCCCCTGGGCGGACATCGCCGTCCCCGGCGAGGCCGAGTTCCGGATGCTCGTGGTCGCGCCCGCGGCCCGTGGCAGGGGCGTCGGAGAGGCCCTCGTACGGGCCTGTGTGGACCGGGCGCGGGCCCTGGCCGACTGCACGCGGCTCGTGCTCTCCACGGACGCGAAGATGGTCTCGGCGCACCGGATCTACGAGCGGATGGGCTTCGTCCGCACGCCCGAACGGGACTGGAACCCGATCCCCGAACACGCGCTGCGGACGTACGCCCTCGCACTGTAACTCCGGGACCGACACAACATGTGGGGGGTGCTCGAAGGGGCGCCCCCCACATGTATGCTCGTGCTCGCTGTCGACGCAGGGGAATCCGGCGCGAATCCGGAACTGTCCCGCAACGGTGTGCTACGTGCGGATTCGTACGGAGTGAGTCCGAGGACCTGCCGCCAGCGCACCCGGTCCGTCCGTTCCGGGTGCCACAGACGTCCGGGCCTCGCGGAGTGGGCCGGTGGACGCGGCGCGCCCGCGCGTACGGGTGCCCGCCTGCCCGCCTCCCCCCGCCCTGGCCCCGAGCCGAGCGAGGGAGAGCCCCCACGTGACCATCGCGCCCGCCGATCCGGCCGCAGCGATCGAGAACGACGGCCCCGGGACCGTACTCCTGCGGACCCTGACCGATCTCACCGCCGACCTCCCGGACACCGACCCCGGCAAGGTCGCCGCCGCCGCGCTCCGCGGCCGCAGCGCCCGGTCGGACGAGGCGGAGCTGCGCGAGCTGGCCACCGAGGCCGCCGCCGGCCTGATCGCCGAGGACCCCGCGTACTCCCGGCTCGCCGCCCGGCTCCTCGCCCTCACCATCGCCGCCGAGGCGGCAGGACAGGGCGCCGTCTGCTTCTCGGCCTCGGTCGCCGTCGGTCACCGCGAGGGCCTCATCGCCGACCGCACCGCCGAGTTCACCGCCCTGCACGCCGACCGCCTCGACGCGACGATCGACCCGGCCGGCGACGACCGCTTCGGCTACTTCGGCCTGCGCACCCTCTACTCGCGCTACCTGCTGCGCCACCCGATCACCCGCAAGGTGATCGAGACCCCGCAGCACTTCATGCTGCGCGTCGCCTGCGGCCTGGCCGAGGACGACAGCGTCCGCGCCCTGGACGAGGTCGCGTCCCTGTACGGCCTGATGAGCCGCCTGGACTACCTCCCCTCGTCCCCCACGCTCTTCAACTCCGGCACCCGCCACCCGCAGATGTCCTCCTGCTACCTGCTGGACTCCCCGCAGGACGAGCTGGACTCCATCTACGACCGCTACCACCAGGTCGCGCGCCTCTCGAAGCACGCGGGCGGCATCGGCCTCTCGTACTCGCGCATCCGCGCCCGCGGTTCCCTGATCCGCGGCACCAACGGGCACTCCAACGGCATCGTGCCGTTCCTGAAGACCCTGGACGCCTCCGTCGCCGCCGTGAACCAGGGCGGCCGCCGCAAGGGCGCCGCCGCGGTCTACCTGGAGACCTGGCACGCGGACATCGAGGAGTTCCTGGAGCTCCGCGACAACACGGGCGAGGACCAGCGCCGCACGCACAACCTGAACCTGGCGCACTGGATCCCGGACGAGTTCATGCGCCGGGTCAACGCCGACGCCGAGTGGTCGCTGTTCTCCCCGGCGGACGTGCCCGAGCTCGTCGACCTGTACGGCGACGAGTTCGACGCCGCCTACCGCAAGGCCGAGGCGGCGGGCCTGGCCCGCAAGACGATGCCGGCCCGCGACCTGTACGGCCGGATGATGCGGACGCTGGCCCAGACCGGCAACGGCTGGATGACGTTCAAGGACGCCTCCAACCGCACCGCGAACCAGACCGCCGTGCCCGGCACCGTCGTCCACTCCTCGAACCTCTGCACCGAGATCATCGAGGTCACCAACGACGGCGAGACCGCGGTCTGCAACCTGGGTTCGGTCAACCTGGGCTCCTTCGTGTCGGGTTCGGACATCGACTGGGAGCGCCTGGACGAGACCGTCCGCACGGCCGTCACCTTCCTCGACCGCGTCGTCGACATCAACTTCTACCCGACCGAGCAGGCGGGCCGCTCCAACGCCCGCTGGCGCCCGGTCGGCCTGGGCGCCATGGGCCTCCAGGACGTCTTCTTCCAGCTGAAGCTGCCGTTCGACTCGGCCGAGGCGCGCGCGCTCTCGACGAGGATCGCCGAGCGGATCATGCTCGCGGCGTACGAGGCGTCCGCCGACCTCGCCGAGCGCTCCGGCCCGCTCCCCGCCTGGGACGAGACCCGCACCGCCCGGGGCGTCCTGCACCCGGACCACTACGACGTGGAGCTGAACTGGCCGGAGCGCTGGACGGCCCTGCGCGAGCGCATCGCCTCCACCGGCATGCGCAACAGCCTCCTCCTCGCCATCGCCCCCACGGCGACGATCGCCTCCATCGCGGGCGTCTACGAGTGCATCGAGCCGCAGGTCTCCAACCTGTTCAAGCGCGAGACGCTCTCCGGCGAGTTCCTCCAGGTCAACTCGTACCTCGTCGACGAGCTGAAGAAGCTCGGCGTGTGGGACGCGCAGACCCGTGAGGCGCTGCGCGACTCCAACGGCTCGGTGGCCGGCTTCACCTGGGTCCCGGCCGAGGTGCGCGAGCTGTACCGCACGGCCTGGGAGATCCCGCAGCGCGGCCTCATCGACATGGCGGCGGCGCGGACCCCGTTCCTGGACCAGAGCCAGTCCCTGAACCTGTTCCTGGAGACGCCGACGATCGGCAAGCTGTCGTCGATGTACGCGTACGCCTGGAAGCAGGGTCTGAAGACGACGTACTACCTGCGCTCCCGCCCGGCGACCCGGATCGCCCGCGCGGCGCAGGCCGCCGCCCCGATCCCCGTCCAGCAGGCGGCCCCCGACGCCGACGCGCTCGCCTGCTCCCTTGAGAACCCCGAGTCCTGCGAGGCCTGCCAGTAATGACCACCGAGAAGAAGAACCTCCTGGACCCGGGCTTCGAGCTCACGCTCCGCCCCATGCGCTACCCGGACTTCTACGAGCGCTACCGGGACGCCATCAAGAACACCTGGACCGTGGAGGAGGTCGACCTCGCCTCGGACGTCGCCGACCTCGCCAAGCTCACCCCCGGTGAGCAGCACATGATCGGCCGGCTGGTCGCGTTCTTCGCGACGGGCGACTCGATCGTCTCGAACAACCTGGTCCTGACGCTCTACAAGCACATCAACTCCCCGGAGGCGCGGCTGTACCTGAGCCGTCAGCTCTTCGAGGAGGCGGTGCACGTCCAGTTCTACCTGACCCTCCTGGACACCTACCTGCCCGACCCGGACGACCGCGCCGCCGCGTTCGACGCGGTCGAGGAGATCCCGTCCATCCGCGAGAAGGCGCAGTTCTGCTTCAAGTGGATGGACTCGGTCGAGAAGATCGAGAAGCTGGAGACGGCCGCCGACCGCCGCCGCTTCCTGCTGAACCTGATCTGCTTCGCGGCGTGCATCGAGGGCCTGTTCTTCTACGGCGCCTTCGCGTACGTCTACTGGTTCCGTTCGCGCGGCCTGCTGCACGGCCTGGCGACCGGCACCAACTGGGTCTTCCGCGACGAGACGATGCACATGAACTTCGCCTTCGAGGTCGTGGACACCGTCCGCAAGGAGGAGCCGGAGCTCTTCGACGACACGCTGCGGCAGCAGGTCACGGACATGCTGCGGGAGGCCGTCGAGGCGGAGCTGCAGTTCGGCCGCGACCTGTGCGGCGAGGGCCTGCCGGGCATGAACACCGAGTCGATGCGCGAGTACCTCCAGTGCGTCGCCGACCAGCGCCTCCAGCGCCTCGGCTTCCCGCCGGTGTTCGGCTCGGAGAACCCCTTCGCGTTCATGGAGCTCCAGGGCGTCCAGGAGCTGACCAACTTCTTCGAGCGCCGTCCGTCCGCCTACCAGGTGGCGGTCGAGGGCTCGGTCGACCTGGACGAGGACTTCTAGGTCTTCCGCCGTACGGGGAAGGGCCCCGCTCCTGGTCAGGAGCGGGGCCCTTCCCCGTACGCACGCGGGGGTCAGTCGTTGGCGACGACCGGGTAGCGCGGGGTGCCCTCTTCCATCTGGCGCAGGGCGTCCTTGCGGTCCCGCTTCGACAGCTTGTCGATGTACAGGAAGCCGTACAGGTGGTCCGTCTCGTGCTGGAGGCAGCGGGCGAAGTAGCCGGTGCCCCGCACCTTGATCGGGTTGCCCTGGGAGTCCTGGCCGTGCACGACGGCGTAGTCCGGGCGGGCCAGCTCGGCGTACGCGGTCGGAACGGAGAGGCAGCCCTCGTTGGACTCGTCGAGGTGGCGCTGCTCGGCCGGCAGCTCCTGCAGGACCGGGTTGACCACGTGGCCGACGTGCCGGACGCCCTCGTCGTCCATGCAGTCGTAGACGAAGACCTTCTGGTCCACACCGATCTGGTTCGCGGCCAGGCCGACGCCCTCGGCGGTCTTCTGGCTGGCGAACATGTCGTCGATCAGCTGCGCCAGCTCGTCGCCGAACTCGGTGACGTCCTTGCACTCCCGGTGCAGCACGGGGTTGCCGACGACCGTGATCGGACGCGAGGTGCCCCGCTCGCGGTGCGCGACCTCGCGCTCCTCGCAGTCCTCCGTGTCCACGACGAACTCGTCGTCGATCTGCGTCTGCTCGTCCGTGTCCTGCTGCGCCATGTCCGGCCGCGCCTTCCTGAAAACCCGATTCCGTCGGAGGACAGCCTACGGGGCCCCGGCAGGAGGCTCAGCAGACCTCTTCGAGATCACGCCACTCCCGGGAGTCCGGGCTGTCCGCCACCCAGCCGTCGAGGAGCCCCCGCACCAGACCGGCCGGGGCCGCGATGCCGCACTCCCGCTCGGGGACCCACAGCTCGCCCGGCGAGCGGTGGCCGAGCGGCCCGGGGTGGCCCGGCTCGCTGTGGTCGTGCGGGTCGGAGTGCTCGCCCTCGCCCTCGGCGCTCGGCATGGTCGACTCGGAGCAGGCACGGCAGAGCAGCCGCACGGAGGACGACCAGTCCTCGGCGGCGAAACCGGCCTCCGCGGCGAGCTGCTCCAGGGCGTCCCGGTCGGCCTCCGTGGCGGCCTCCAGGAGCACGACCCAGGTGGGGACGGGTGAGGGCGCCCACAGCTCGATCTCGTCGAAGACGGGGTAGGAGGGGCCCGCGGTGGTGGTCCGCTCGCCGTTCGGCACGCCGTCGTGGAGGACGACCTCGCCCCAGCGGCGGCCGGAGGACGGCAGCGGGATGGAGAGGACCTCGATGCGGGCCGGGTCGAGCCGGCGGCCCCACACGACCTCCGCCTCGCCCTCGGGCGAGAGCCGGACGGCGGCGCTGCCCAGCTCCATCCCGGCGGGCTCGCCGGTGCCCGAGGCGGCGCCCGGCACCTTCAGTCCGTACGCCTGCCAGGCGCGGCGGGCCAGCGGCCAGTCCTGGAGGGCGGTGGCGGCGATGCCCACGTTCCACCAGTCGGGGGCGCCGGTCTCCTTGTCGAGCAGCGCGACGGCGCGCAGCCCGGCGGCCCGCGCCTGCTCCCAGTCGTGCCGGAACTTGTGCAGCAGCGCCAGGTTGAACCAGGACTCCGAGAGCCAGGGCTCCAGGTCCGCCGCGCGCGTCAGGAGCGCGCCCGCGTCCTCGTACCGGCCGTCGCCGATCAGCGTGAACGCGCGGTCCGTGGCCTGCCGCCATGAGGCGGAGGGCCGATGCCGTACCTTCCCGAAGATCTTCACGATTCCCGCCTGCCGGTCGCTTCACCCTCTTGTTCGCATCCAACCATGCCCGGTCGGACGCGCGCTCATTACCCATGGGTTACCCAGGGACGGCCGGGGTCACCCCAGCTGCTCCGCCCCGCGCCAGGACCCTGGCCAGGCATTCGACGACATCCGGGTGATAGTCGCGGGCGGTGCCCAGCCTGAGCCGCTCCAGTGCGCCGAGGGCGGCGCCCGCTCCGTCGCCCGCGAGGTCGTCGTAGGCGTTCACGGCCCGGACGATCCGGGCGGCGGGCGGCTGCTCGCGGTACGGGTCGGCCTGCCGCTCCACGACGACGGCGACGGCCTCGGGGACCCCGGTCCTGCGGACGACCTCACCGCCCAGGAGGGCGATCCGGCGCTGCTCCTCGGCCGGCAGGAGGGCGGTGGCGCCGCCCTCGACCGGGTCGACCAGGGAGAGCTGGCCGATGTCGTGCATGAGCGCCGCGTGCTCCAGGACGGTCAGCTCGGCACCGGAGAGGCCCAGCTCCCGGCCGACGGCCGCGCTGAGGGCGGCGACCCGGCGGGCGTGGCCGGGCGGGGTGCAGCCGGCGATCTCGGTGGCGCGGGCGAGGGAGGCGATGGTCTGCCGGTTGACGGTCCGCACGGCCGCGTACCGCCGGAAGGAGACCTGGGTGAGCAGCAGCGGGACGGCGAGCACGGGCAGCGCCCACAGTCCGGCGGCGGCGACGCCGAGCGCCATGACGGTGCCGGTGGCGCAGACGGCGGAGCCGATGCCGAGGAAGGCGCGGAGTTCGTCGCGCAGGAGGGGGCCGTACGGGAATCCGGTGCGGGCGCGGAGCACGAGGGCGGCGAGGACGGCGTCGCACAGGGCGGTCAGGACGAGCAGGAGGACGAGGAAGAGGGCGTACGCGGGGCCCCGGCCGAGGTGCTCGGTGACGGCGCCCGAGTTGTAGAGGGGCTGGAAGCAGAGCGCGGCGAAGCCCACGGTGAGGACGCGGCGGGCGAGCTGGTCGAGGCCGGGGCCGCGGCCGCGGGCGATGTGCGGGACGATCCCGGCGAGGCCCGCGGCGACGACGACGGCGACGGTCTGGAGGACGCCGTGGGTGGTGGCGGTGCCGGCGCTGGTGCCGAGCAGGGCGTACGCGAGGGCTCCCGCGGCGGCGAGCGGCGCGGGCTCGCGGTCGTCGGGTGCGGCGCCCCGGCGGGCGAGCTCGCCGAGGGCGATGAGCGTGCCGAAGGCGAGGGCGTTGCCGGGTTCGTCGAGGCCGTACCAGAGGGTGCCCGCGAAGCCGGCGAGGCCGAGGAGGAGCGCGGCGGCGCGCACGGAGCCGACGGTGACCACCCCGGGTCTCACGCGTGCTCCCTGTCCTGGGCGGGGAGCGGCTCGCGCGGCGGGGGCACCTGTTCGGTGCGGGCGGCGGGTGGGGTGGCCGGCTCGTCGGCGGTGACGGCGGGCTGCCAGCCGTGCCGGTCCAGGGCCTGGACGAGGGCGGTGACCATCCGGGGGTCGAACTGGGTGCCGGCGCAGCGCCCCAGTTCGGCGAGGGCGGTGGGGACCGGGCGGGCCCGGCTGTAGGAGCGGGTGGAGGTCATGGCGTCGAAGGCGTCGGCGACGGCCACGACCCGGGCGAACTCGGGGATCTCCTCGCCGTGGAGCCCGTAGGGGTAGCCGCTGCCGTCCATGCGTTCGTGGTGGTGGAGGATCGCGGACCGCGCCTCGCCGAGGAAGCCGATGCCGCGGACCATCTCGTGGCCGTACTCGGGGTGCAGTTCGATGACCCGGCGCTCCTCGGGGGTGAGGGGTCCGTCCTTGCGGAGCACCCGGGTGGGCACGCCGAGTTTGCCGACGTCGTGCAGGATGCCGGCGAAGCGGACGACGTCGAGGCGGTCCTCGGCCATGCCGAGCTCACGGGCGATCAGGACGGAGGCGTGTCCGACGCGTTCGCTGTGGCCGCGGGTGTACCGGTCCTTGATGTCGACGGCCTGGACGAGGGCGCGGATGGTGGCCTGGTGGGCGGCGCGCTCGCGGTGGTACTGGGCGAAGACCCAGCAGGAGATGTACATGGGGAGGAGGACGAAGAGCGCCGCGACGGGCCCGTACGTGCTGCGCCAGAGGACGGCCATCATGAGTCCGGCCAGGCCGTGGACGGTGTGCGGGGCGAGGGCCCGGCCGAGGAGGTCCCGCCAGGCGGCGCGCGGGGACAGTCCGCCGGCGGTGGCGCGGATGCCTCCGTCGAGGGCGGTGAGGGCCAGGCAGAAGGCGAGGGCGGCGGCGACCGCGGGCAGCAGCGCGTAGGGCAGGTCGGGGGTGTCGGGGCCGCGGCCGAGGGCGGCGGGGCCGCCGAGCGCGCCGGCGGTCAGGGCGGCGGTCCAGACGGCGAGGGCGGTGGCGGCGGCCCGCCAGGCGCGGCGGGGGGCGGCGGGGGGTTCCTCGACGCGGGCGAGGAGGGCGCCGGGGATCGCGGTGAGCGCGGCGGCGGCGGGCGGCAGGAGCAGCGCGGCGGCGAGGAGGACGGGGAAGAAGGAGCCGGTGCCCATGGGGACGGCGGCGCCGAGGGCGCGGCCGATGAGCCGGCAGCGGGCGGGCAGCTCGCAGAGCGCGTAGAGGACGGCGAGGAGCGCGACGGTGCCCCAGGGGACGGCGGCGCCGGGGCGCAGCGCGGGCAGGGCGCACGCCCCGGCGCCGAGCAGGGCGCAGCCGATGTACCAGCGGGCCGCTCGCGGAATGCCCTTCACGCCCATCACCCGTGTCACGCTAGCGAGTGGGGCGGCCCGGGTGCGGCACGGTTCGAGCTATTCGCACCATCGGGTGATACAAGCTGCATATATGCGCGAGGCCGCCGCGAGTGCGTCGCGGCGGCCGTCCCCTGTCCGGTGCGGGGAGGGTGTTACTCCTGCGGCGCCGGTGTCGTCGGGCTGCTCACCGTGATGTCCTGCTCGGGCACCAGGTGGCCGGCGCGGATCAGGTCGATCCGGCCCATGACCTTGGCACGCAGGTCGGTGGGGACGTCGTCACTGCCGCAGCAGCGCTTGACGAGCTTCTTCACCGCCTGCTCCAGGCCGTACTTCTCCAGGCACGGGGAGCACTCCTCGAAGTGCACCTCGAACTTGGTGCAGTCCGTGTCGGGCATCTCGTTGTCCAGGAACTCGTAGAGATGATCCAGGACCTCTGAGCAATCCGTCTCGTGCGGCTCTCCGCAGCTCATGAGCCCGAGCCTTTCAGATCGTTCGACGACTCTCCGGCGCCCGCGGGTACCAGCCCGCGGTCGCGAGCGTAGTCCTCGAGCATGCCGCGCAGCTGGCGGCGGCCCCGGTGCAGTCGGGACATCACCGTACCGATGGGTGTCCCCATGATGTCCGCGATCTCCTTGTACGCAAAGCCCTCGACATCGGCGAGATAGACGGCGATGCGGAACTCCTCGGGAATCGCCTGGAGCGCTTCCTTCACGTCGGAGTCCGGAAGGTGGTCGAGCGCCTGCGACTCGGCGGACCGCAGCCCGGTCGACATGTGCGACTCGGCGCGGGCGAGCTGCCAGTCCTCGATCTCCTCGGCGGCGCTGCGCTGGGGCTCACGCTGCTTCTTGCGGTACGAGTTGATGAAGGTGTTGGTGAGGATGCGGTAGAGCCAGGCCTTGAGGTTCGTGCCCTCGCGAAACTGGTGGAAGGATCCGTACGCCTTGGCGTAGGTCTCCTGCACCAGGTCCTCCGCGTCCGCGGGGTTGCGCGTCATGCGCAGCGCGGCCGAGTACATCTGGTCGAGGTAGCCGAGGGCGTCCCGCTCGAAGCGCGCGTTGCGCTCCTCGGTCGTCTCCTCGGGGCCGTCGTCGGTCCCTGTGTCGGTCCCAGTGACCGGACCCACCTCCTCCAGCGCGGCGGCGAGCCCGAGGGCGGACCCGCTCGTTTCGGAGGATAGACGAGGAACCGCTCCGCCCGCCGCCCGAATCGGGGCGGCCTTGGGCGCGGGCAGCACTGTCCAGTCGAGGTCAGCGGCCTGCGCACGCCCCGGGCAGATGGTCATACCCATACGACGGACTCCCTCTTCCTTGCTCTCACACCGACGCTCTCCACAACCGTGGTCCCCCGCTCCGCATTCCCGGGGACGGCGGGAAGATCAGCGGAGTGCGGAGATCCACTCGGTGACGCCGCTCACGAGGAGGGCCAGGGCCTCGTCCTGGCCGAGCGGTGCCCGCTTGGGGACGGCGAAGCCGTGGTCCCCGTTCGGGATCTCCACGAGCCCGTACGCCCCTTCCGGGTACTCCCCGGGCCGTCCGAAGGGGTCGTTGCCGCCCTGCACGACGAGCGTCGGCAGACCCGTGGAGAGGAGCTCCTCGGCGCGGGACCGTTCGGGCCTGCCCGGCGGGTGGAGCGGGAAGCTCAGGGCGAGGACCGCGAGCGCGCCCAGCTCCCGGCCGGTACGGCAGGCGACCCGGGCGCCGGCGCTGCGGCCGCCCGCGATCACCGGGAGGCCGGGCTTCGCGAGGGCCGGCCACAGGCCGCGCCAGCCGGTGTCGAGGGTCTTCGGCGCGGGCGCGACCTTCTTGCCCGCGACCCGCCAGGGCTGCTCGACGAGCGCGACGGTCACGCCCTCGGCGGGCAGCCCCCCGGCGAGGGCCTGGAGGTCGCGGGCCTCGACGCCGCCGCCGGCGCCGTGCCCGAGGGCGAGGACGGCCCAGGGCCTCGTCCCCGCGTACCAGGTGATGCGTGCCTCACCGGCGTCGGTGGAAACGGTCTCGTACTTCGTCACGTCCCCATCCTGCCGTCCCGGCCCCCGCCGGGGGTGTCAGAACAGCGTGCCGACCTCCGGTCCCGACAGCTCCTCCAGGAGCTCGGGTCCGTTGTTGCGGACGTTGCTGACGGCGGTCGGGACCGGATAGGCCCGCATCAGGCCGCCGGGCGGCGGGGCCAGCAGCCCGCGCAGCTCCTCGGGGCCGGTGCGCGCCGGGTCGAGCCAGGCGTCCCAGCGGTCCTCGGTCAGCATCAGGGGCATCCGGGGGTGGATGTCGGCCAGCGAGCGCGGGCCCTCGGCCGGGGCGACGCCCAGCGGTCCGGTCTCGGCCTCGGTCGTGACCACCGAGCAGGTCACCCACCAGGCGGAGGGGTCCCCGTCGGGCAGGGTGCGGTCCCGCCAGAACTCGTAGAGCCCGGCCATCGCGAAGACGGAGCCGTCCGCCGGGGTCACGAAGTACGGCTGCTTCCTGGCCCGCTTCTTCTTCCCCTCGACCTCCAGATCGCGCTCGCCGGCCCCGGTCACCCACTCGTAGTAGCCGTCGGCGGGCAGGATGCACCGGCGCGACTGGAAGGCCCGCTTGAAGGAGGGCTTCTCGTCCACGGTCTCCGCGCGCGCGTTGATCATCCGGGCGGCGCCCTCCGGCGATTTCGCCCAGGACGGCACGAGCCCCCATTTCAGGGCGCGCAGCTGGCGAACCGGGCGCGGCGATCCGGCGTCTTTCAGAGGACGCTCCAGAACGGCCCAGACCTCTTTGGTGGGGGCCACGTTCCAGTCGGGGGCCAGGGTCTCCTCCGGCTCCCACTTCTCGATCCCGAAGAGACCGACGAGGTCCTCGGGACGCCGACTCGATGCATACCGTCCGCACATACGTGCCACACTGCCACGTTCCCGCACACGACCGAGGAGCCGTCCGCGAAATGACCCAGATCCTCGGGACCCAGCCCGCCCCGGCCGAGTGGATCGTCTACGCCACGGCCGCCTGCGCGCTCGGCCTGGTCGTGTTCCGGAGGTCCTGGCTCCTGGCGCGGAACGCGATCACCATCGCCCACGAGGGCGGCCACGGACTCGTCGCCCTCGCCGCCGGGCGCCGCCTGGAGGCGATCCGGCTCCACTCGGACACCAGCGGCCTGACGGTGACCCGGGGCCGCCCGACCGGCCTCGGGGTGGTCCTCACCCTCGCCGCCGGCTACCCGGCGGCCCCGCTGCTCGGGCTCGGCGGCGCCGCCCTGCTCGGCACCGGCCGCGTCACCCTGCTGCTGTGGATCGCGACCGGGCTGCTGCTCGCGCTCCTCGTGATGGTCCGCAACGCGTACGGGATCCTCACCGTCGTCCTGACGGGTGCCGCCTTCCTCCTCGTCTCCTGGCTGACCGGCCCCGAGGTCCAGTCCGTCTTCGCCTACGCGGTGGTCTGGTTCCTGCTGCTCGGCGGCGTCCGGCCCGCCTTCGAGCTCCAGTCGAAACGGCGCCACGGCGGTGCCCCCGACTCGGACGCGGACCAGCTCTCGCGGCTCACCCACGTGCCCGCCGGGGTGTGGCTGCTCTTCTTCCACACGGTCGCGATATCCGCCCTGATCGGCGGCGGGCGCTGGCTCCTGGGCTTCTGACTCCCCCGTACAGTGAGTCCATGACCGCAGCAGCTTCCGCGCACACCGACCCGCCCACCGACCTCTGGCCCGCCCCGTACGCGAGCGGCGCCGTCGACGCGACCGTCACCGTGCCCGGATCCAAGTCGGTCACCAACCGGGCCCTCGTCCTCGCCGCGCTCGCCGCCGAGCCCGGCTGGCTGCGCCGCCCGCTGCGCTCCCGCGACACCCTCCTGATGGCCGAGGCGCTCCGCACCCTCGGCGTGAAGATCGAGGAAGGGGTCGGCCCGGACGGCTCCGGCGAGGCCTGGCGGATCATCCCCTCCCCGCTGCGCGGACCCGCCGCGGTCGACGTCGGCAACGCGGGCACGGTCATGCGCTTCCTGCCCCCCGTCGCGGCCCTCGCCGACGGCCCGGTGCGCTTCGACGGCGACCCCCGCTCCCACGAGCGCCCCCTGCACGGCGTGATCGACGCGCTGCGCGCGCTCGGCGCCCGGATCGACGACGAAGGGCGCGGCGCGCTGCCCCTGACCGTGCACGGCGCCGGCGGTCTCGACGGCGGCACGGTCGAGATCGACGCCTCCTCGTCCTCCCAGTTCGTCAGCGCCCTGCTGCTCTCCGCGCCCCGCTTCAACCAGGGCGTCGAGGTGCGGCACGTGGGCAGCCGGCTCCCCTCGCTCCCCCACATCCGGATGACGGTCGACATGCTGCGCGCGGTCGGCGCCCGGGTCGACGAGCCCGAGCACGGCGGCGCGCCCAACGTGTGGCGGGTGGCGCCCTCGGCCCTGCGCGGCCGCGACCTCGTCGTCGAGCCCGACCTGTCGAACGCGCAGCCGTTCCTGGCCGCGGCCCTGGTGACCGGCGGTCGCGTGACGGTCCCCGACTGGCCGGCGCGGACCACCCAGCCGGGCGACGAGCTGCGCCGGATCTTCACCGAAATGGGTGGCTCCTGCGAGCTCACCGACGCGGGCCTGACCTTCACCGGCACGGGCCGGATCCACGGCATCGACGTGGACCTGGGCGAGGTCGGCGAGCTCACCCCCGGCATCGCGGCGGTCGCGGCCCTCGCGGACTCCCCCTCGACCCTGCGCGGGGTGGCGCACCTGCGGCTGCACGAGACGGACCGGCTCGCGGCGCTCACCAAGGAGATCAACGAGCTCGGCGGCGACGTGACGGAGACCGAGGACGGCCTCCACATCCGCCCGCGCCCGCTGCACGGCGGCGTCTTCCACACGTACCACGACCACCGCATGGCGACGGCGGGCGCGATCATCGGCCTCGCGGTCGAGGGCGTGGAGATCGAGGACGTGGCGACGACGGCGAAGACCTTGCCGGACTTCCCGACGATGTGGACCGAAATGCTCGGGGTCTGAACCATGCGGCGCTACGGCAAGCACACCGACGAGGACGACATCCGCCAGCGGCCCAACCGCAAGGGCACCCGTCCCCGCACGACCATCCGCCCGAAGCACGAGGACGCCGTCGAGGGCATGGTCCTCACCGTCGACCGGGGCCGGCTGACCTGTCTGGTCGACGACCGGGCCGTGACGGCGATGAAGGCGCGCGAGCTGGGCCGCAAGGCCGCCGTCGTCGGCGACCGGGTCTCCCTCGTCGGCGACCTCTCCGGCGAGAAGGACACGCTGGCCCGGATCGTGCGGATCGGTGAGCGGAGCTCGGTGCTGCGGCGCACGGCCGACGACGACGACCCGTACGAGCGGGTGGTCGTCGCCAACGCCGACCAGCTGGCCATCGTCACCGCGCTGGCCGACCCGGAGCCGCGCCCCCGGCTGATCGACCGCTGCCTGGTGGCGGCGTACGACGGCGGGCTCACCCCGCTGCTCGTCCTGACCAAGTCCGACCTGGCTCCGCCGGACGCCCTGCTGGAGATGTACGGCGCGCTGGGCGTCCCCCATGTGGTGACCACCCGCGACGAGTTCGTCGACGGGGTCGCCGCCGAGCGGGTGCACGAGCACCTCAAGGGCCGCACCACCGCGTTCGTCGGCCACTCCGGCGTCGGCAAGACCACCCTGGTGAACGCCCTGGTCCCGGCGGACCGGCGGCGCACCACGGGTGTGGTCAACGCGGTCACGGGCCGGGGCCGGCACACCACGACCTCGGCGCTCGCGCTGCCGCTGAACGACAAGGAGGGCGGCTGGGTCATCGACACCCCCGGCGTGCGCTCCTTCGGGCTCCACCACGTCGACCCGTCCCGGGTGATCCTCGCCTTCCCCGATCTCGTGCCCGGCACGGAGAACTGCCCGCGTGCCTGCAGCCACGACGAGCCGGACTGCGCGCTCGACGCCTTCGTGGCGGAGGGGCACGCCGACCCGGCGCGGCTGTTCTCGCTGCGGCGGCTGCTCGCGACCCGGGAGCGACGCGAGGGCGACTGAGCCGTCGGCGTTTACGCCCGCTCACCGCCGGTAAGTGCATAATCGCACCAAGTGCGACGAAGCAGTCACCGACGGCGTGGGAGGCACTGACGATGGCGTGGCTGCTGGTGGTGATCGCGGGGATCCTGGAGACGGGTTTCGCGGTCTGCCTGAAGCTCTCGCACGGTTTCACCCGGCTGTGGCCGACGATCGCCTTCGCGGCCTTCGCGCTGGGCAGCTTCGGTCTGCTCACGCTGGCTCTGCGGAAACTCGACGTGGGTCCTGCGTACGCGGTGTGGACCGGGATCGGCGCGGCCGGGACGGCGATCTACGGCATGGTCTTCCTCGGCGACGTGGTCTCCACGCTCAAGATCGTCTCGATCAGCCTGGTGATCGCGGGCGTCATCGGGCTCCAGCTCTCCGGCTCGGCGCACTGAGCGTCCACCGGCAGGGCCGGTGCGACGACATGACTGAGGGCGACGCGTACGGCGAGTTCACAGCCGGCCGCCCAGCCCTCCCCCGCGCAGGCCGCCGTCTCCGCCACGAGCTCGCCGGGCGCGGGCGGCCCCAGATCGGCGCGCCGCTGAGCGGGGACGGGGGCGGGACGGGCGCCGGGGCGGGCCGGCCGGGGCTGCGGCAGCCGCTCGTTCCAGGCTCCGGTGAGCAGGGCCCGCAGCAGCGGGCGGACGGCGGCGCGGGCGACGATCCACTCGGCGACGGCGACGAGGTTGCGCTCCGGCGGGCCCGGGGCGGCGAGCAGGCGCCGGACGCCCTGGAGGTAGGCGTCGGCCTCCCGCCGCACCAGCGCGCGGGCCAGTCCGTCCTTGGAGCCGAACTCGTTGTAGAGGGTCTGCCGGGAGACCCGGGCGGCGGCGGCGAGGTCGGCCATCCGCACGGCGGACCACGGGCGGTGCCCGAGCTGGGCGAGCGCGGCGTCCAGCAGGGCCTCGCGGGCGTTCGCCATCCTCACCTCCGGGAGGGAACGGTTCTCCGCTCAGCGTCGGCAGACGCCCACGGCCTGTCAAGGGCGGGTACGCACCGTCCGGGGCGAGTGCCGACCGTCAGGGGCGGTGGCCGTGGACGGTTCCGCGGGGGCTCCCGGCTCGGGGATAGAGTGCCGGGCATGGCCGACTACCACGATGATCTGCGTCTCGCCCACGTCCTCGCGGATGCCGCCGACGCGGCCACCATGGACCGATTCCAGGCGCTCGACCTCCAGGTCGAGACGAAGCCGGACATGACTCCGGTGAGCGAGGCGGACAAGGCGGCGGAGGAGCTGATCCGCGGCCAGCTCCAGCGCGCGAGGCCGCGCGACGCGATCCTCGGCGAGGAGTACGGCGTGGAGGGCACCGGCCCGCGCCGCTGGGTGATCGACCCGATCGACGGCACGAAGAACTACGTGCGCGGGGTGCCGGTGTGGGCGACCCTGATCGCGCTGATGGAGGCCGGCGAGACCGGGTTCCAGCCGGTGGTGGGCGTGGTGTCCGCCCCGGCGCTCGGCCGGCGCTGGTGGGCGGCGAAGGGGCTCGGTGCGTACACGGGCCGCAGCCTGGCCTCCGCGACCCGGCTCGGCGTCTCGAAGGTCGCGTCCCTGTCGGACGCCTCCTTCGCGTACTCCTCGCTGAGCGGCTGGGAGGAGCAGGGCCGCCTCGACGGCTTCCTCGACCTCACGCGCGCGTGCTGGCGGACCCGGGCGTACGGCGACTTCTGGCCGTACATGATGGTCGCGGAGGGTTCCGTGGACATCTGCGCGGAGCCGGAGCTCTCGCTGTGGGACATGGCCGCGGTCGCGATCGTGGTCCAGGAGGCCGGCGGCACGTACACGGGTCTCGACGGCCGCCACGGCCCGCACAGCGGAAACGCGGCGGCGTCGAACGGCCTCCTCCACGGGGAGCTGCTCGGCTACCTGAACCAGGAGAACGCCCAGGACTGAGTGCCCCGCGGCGCGTGGGGGAGCCGAGCGCCCCGTCGCACGCCCGGGGGTGCCTCGCGCGCCCCCTTGTCGGGCCCTTCCCCCGGTGCCACTCTGAGAGCCCCCCCCACTTGTGAACTTGTGAATTCGTTCTCGTCGAAGGCGGGGAGGGTTCACCAAGGAGGTGGCTCCGTCCATGCTCGTCCGTGACGCCATGAGCACGGTGGTCCTCACCATCGGCCCCGCCCACACCCTCCGACAGGCGGCCCGGCTGATGTCGGCGCGCCGCGTCGGCGCCGCCGTCGTCCTCGACACCGACGCCGGCGGGCTCGGGATCCTCACCGAGCGCGACATCCTGAACTCCCTCGCCCGGGACCAGGACCCCGACCAGGAGACCGCCGGCTCCCACACCACCCGTGACGTCGTCTTCGCCGCGCCCGCCTGGACCCTGGCGGAGGCGGCCGAGGCCATGACGCGCGGCGGCTTCCGCCACCTCGTCGTCCTCGACGACCGCGGACCCGTCGGCGTCGTCTCCGTGCGCGACATCATCCGCTGCTGGATCCCGGTGCACAGCGTCGCCGGCTGAGCACGCGAGGGCGGGCCGGACTCCGTACGGAAGTCCGGCCCGCCCTCTGCCTACGGCAGGCGCCCTCAGCCGCGCAGGGCCTGGACCGCGGCCTCCAGCCGCTTGCCGAAGTCACCGTCCGCCTGGCGGAAGTTGTCGATCGCGCGCTCGGCGATGTCGTCGCGCGAGACCTTGGCGATGAAGCCCGCCAGGTTCTCCACGAGACGGCCCTTCTCACCCTCGGACATCAGGCGGTAGAGGTCGCCCGCCTGCGTGAAGTCGCTGTCCTCGGCGTGCGAGGGGGCGGCGTGGTCGCCGGTCGCGCCGGTGACCGCCGAGCCGACCCAGAGCGGCCGGTCCGTCTGGCGCGGGCCGCCGAAGCTGTTCGGCTCGTAGTTCTTGGCGCCCTTGTGACGGCCGTCGTAGAGGAAGCCGTCCCGCGCGTGGGTGCGCGCCTCGGTGGCGTGCGGCCGGTTCACCGGCAGGTGGTCGGCGTTGATGCCGACGCGGTAGCGGTGGGCGTCGCCGTACGCGAAGAGACGGCCCTGGAGCATCTTGTCCGGGGAGGGACCGATGCCCGGCACGAAGTGCGCGGGGCTGAAGATCGACTGCTCGACCTCGGCGAAGATGTTCTCCGGGTTGCGGTTGAGCTCCAGCCGGCCGATCTCGATCGGCGGGTAGTCCTCGTGCGGCCACACCTTGGTGAGGTCGAACGGGTTGAAGCGGTAGGCCGCCGCGTCGGCCGCGGGCATGATCTGGACCTGCACGGTCCAGGTCGGGAAGTCGCCGCGCTCGATGGCCTCGCGCAGGTCGCGCTGGTGCGAGTCCGGGTCCTCGCCGGCGAGGCGGTTGGCCTCGTCCTGGGTGAGGTTCTTGATGCCCTGGTCGGTCTTGAAGTGGTACTTGACCCAGAAGACCTCGCCGGCCTCGTTGTTCCACTGGAACGTGTGCGAGCCGTAGCCGTTCATGTGGCGGTACGAGGCGGGGATGCCGCGGTCGCCGAAGAGCCACGTGACCTGGTGGGTCGACTCCGGGGAGAGGCCCCAGAAGTCCCAGACGTTGTCCGCCTCCTGCGAGCCCGAGTACGGGTCGCGCTTCTGGGTGTGGATGAAGTCGGGGAACTTGATGGCGTCCTTGATGAAGAACACCGGGGTGTTGTTGCCGACGAGGTCGTAGTTGCCCTCCTCGGTGTAGAACTTCAGCGCCCAGCCGCGGGGGTCGCGCACGGCGTCCGCCGCGCCGAGGTTGCCCGCGACGGTGGAGAAGCGCAGGAAGGTCTCGGTCTCCTTGCCGACCTCGGAGAGGAACGCGGCGCGCGTCCACTGCGAGACGTCCCGGGTCACCGTGAACGTGCCGTAGGCGCCCGCACCGCGCGCGTGGACGACGCGCTCCGGGATGCGCTCACGGTTGAAGTGGGCGAGCTTCTCCAGGAGGAGCTGGTCCTGGACGAGGACCGGACCACCGACGCCCGCGGTCTCGCTGTTCTGGTTGTCGGCGACCGGAGCTCCGGCCTCCGTGGTGAGCGGTCCCTGCGTCACGTGCGCCTCCTGCGTCATGTCCTGCGTGTCCTGTCCCTCTGCCGGGGCCCCCGTGGGGCCCTCGCCAGTGCCGGTTCCGATCCTACAATGGACAATGTCTAAGTCAAGTGAACTTCTAAAGTCACACCGGTTCGGGAGCCTGCTCCCCCGACTGTTAGGCTGACCCTCATGAGTGACCTGTTGGAACGACTGCGCGGCCGCGGCTGGCGGATGACCGCGCAGCGGCGCGTCGTGGCCGAGGTCCTCGACGGTGACCATGTGCACCTGACCGCCGACGAGGTCCACGCACGCGCCGTCGCGAAGCTGCCCGAGATCTCGCGCGCCACCGTGTACAACACACTGGGCGAGATGGTCACCCTCGGCGAGGTCATCGAGGTCGCCACCGACGGACGCGCCAAGCGGTACGACCCCAACGCCCACCGGCCCCACCAGCACCTGGTCTGCGGCCGCTGCGGCGCGATCCGCGACGTGCACCCGGCCGGCGACCCGCTGGCCGACCTGCCGGACGGCGAGCGGTTCGGCTTCACCATCTCGAACGTCGAGGTCACCTACCGGGGCATCTGCCCGAGCTGCGCCACGACGGCCTGACGGCCCACGACCCCTCAGGACGAGCCCCCGCTCCGGCGGGGGCTTCTTCGCACGGTGCACCCGCACACGCGCACACGACGAAGGCCCGGATCCAGTGAACGGATCCGGGCCTTCGTTTGCTACTGAGTAGCGGGGACAGGATTTGAACCTGCGACCTCTGGGTTATGAGCCCAGCGAGCTACCGAGCTGCTCCACCCCGCGTCGGTGAACCCGACTCTACGGGACCCCCGTCACCAGCGCAAATCCGTTAACGCACCAGCGCTAGGCCGTGAGCTCCTGGTGCAGCGCCTCGCTCAGCCGGGCCGCCCGCTCGGCGACCTCCGCCGGACCCAGCTCCACCGCCCGGTCGCACCAGCGGCGCCCCTCGGTGAGCTCGCCCCGGCGCGCCGCGAGCAGCGCGAGCCGGAGCGCGGCGCGGCCGTGGCCGGCCCGGGCCGCCCGCGTCCACCAGAGCGCGGCCTCCCGCTCGCTGCCCTCACGCGCGAGGAGCAGCCCGAGGTTGAAGGCGCCGTTGCGGCTGCCCGCCTCGGCGGCCTCGCGGTACCAGCGGTCGGCCTCGGCGAGGTCGCCGCGTCCGGCCGCGAGCATCCCGACCCGCACCTGGGCGCGCCGGTGCCCCTGCTGGGCGGCCCGCTCGTACCACTCCTCGCACTCGGACTTCTCCTCGCGGGGCGCGCCGAGCACGGCGGGGCCGGGCTCGGGGCGGCGCGCGTCGAGCACCGAGGCGAGCCGGAAGGCGGCCTCGGCGCTGCCGCCGCCGGCCGCGCACCGCAGGTGCCGCTCGGCGGTCCGCTCGTCGCCGTCCCGCAGGGCGGCGATGCCGACCTGGAGGGCTGCCTCGGTGTGCCCGGCGGCCGCGGCCCGCTCGTACCAGACCAGGGCCGTGCGGTCGTCGTCGCGGCCGGCGTGCAGGATGCCCAGGTTGAAGGCGGCGTCCACGCTGCCGGCCTCGGCGGCTTTGGAGAACCAGGGCTCGGCGCCGTTGGCGTCGCCGGCCTGGAGGAGCAGCACGGCGAGCGCGTTGGCCGCCTCTCGGTGGCCCGCGTAGGCGGCCCGCCGGTACCACTGCTCGGCCTGCGGGATGCGGTCCTGGGCGGCGCAGAGCAGCCCGAGGTTGTAGGCGCCGTTCACGTCACCGGCGTCCATGGCGGCCCGGTACCAGCGCTCGGCGGTCTGCTGCTCGCCCCGGGCGGCGTGCAGGGCGCCGAGGGCGTTGGCGGCGTTCCCGTCGCCGTCCTGGGCGGCCCGCAGCCACCACACGGCGGCGCTCTCCTCGTCGCCCGCGTCGCGGAGCAGGAAGCCGAGGGCGCAGGCGGCCTTCGCCTCGCCCTCCTTGGCGGAGCTGAGGTACCAGCGCCCGGCCTCCTTGAGCTCGCCGCGGTGCTCCAGGATGGCGCCCAGGTGGAGCGCGGCCCGCCGGTGGCCGCGCGCGGCGGCCTGCCGGAACCACTGCTCGGCCTCGGTGGCCTCGCCCGTGACCTCTCCGGCCGGCGGCCCTGCGACGGCCGCCCCGGTGCCGGTCGCGGCGCCGCCGGGGGCCACGACCGCGCGGGTGCCGGGGACCCGGAGCCGGGTGCCGGTCTCGTGCGGTCCGCGGGTGGTCTCGGTGGCGCGGCGCTCCAGCGCGAGGGCGAGGCGGTAGGCGGCCTCGCGGTGGCCCTGCTCGGCGGCGGCGCGCAGCCAGCGCTCGGCGCCGACGTCGCTGCGGTGCTCCAGGAGGTCGGCGAGGGCGTACGCGCCGAGGGCGTGGCCCTGCTCCGCGGCCTGGCGCAGCCAGTACTCGGCGGCGGGCTCGTCGCCGCGCTCGCGGTGGTGGCGGCCGAGGGCGTGTGCGGCGGGCGCGGAGCCGGCGACGGCGGCGACCCGCCACCAGCCGGCCGCCTCCTCGGCGTATCCGCGCTGGTGGAGCAGGACGCCCAGGTTGTTGGCGGCGGCCCGGTCCCCCTCGGCCGTGGCGCCGCGCAGGAAGGGCTCGGCGCCGTCGAGGTCGCCGCGGCGCAGCAGCAGCGCGCCGAGGGCGCTCATCGAGGCGAGGTCGCCGCGCTCGGCGGCCCGCCGGTGACGGGCCTCGGTCTCGGTCTCGTTCTCGGCGTCGGTCTCGGCGGTGGTGTCGACGGCCGCATCGACGGCCCCTACTGCCTCGATGATCTCGTCTGCGGCGTTTCTGGCATGCCGCTGCACAAACCGCCCTGTCTCCAACAGAGTTGCCCTGTCCCCCATAAATACCATCGTCGCACCACCCGCAACCCGAGCACACCTGGTATACCGCAGCCAGTGAGGTCACTCAGCGTTTTGTCGACATGCCCACAGAGAGACAAGTCAAACACGACTCACGCCAACTCGCCCCTTCCCTACCGCTCTTCGGCACCCCCCGGCACGCCGACACACGACAAGGGCCCGGATCCTTATGGATCCGGGCCCTTGTCCTCTGAGTAGCGGGGACAGGATTTGAACCTGCGACCTCTGGGTTATGAGCCCAGCGAGCTACCGAGCTGCTCCACCCCGCGTCGGTGAAACCACAGTATCACGACGCGGGGACGGAAAACCTCAGGTCAGCCGCCTGACCCCGGGTTCTTCAGCTTCGCACCGGCCTCGGCGGCCCGCTCCAGCGCCGCCTGGAGGTCCTCCTGGGCCTTGCCGTACGCGGTCCAGTCACCCTTCTGCAGAGCGGTCTCGCCCGCGTCGTAGGCCTTCTGGGCGTCGGCGATCGCCTGCTGCAGCGCGGCGTCGTTCGACGCCGGCGGCTGGGTCGTGCCGGGCGGCTGCGTGGTGCCCGGCGGGGTCGTCGGCGTCGTGGGCGCCTCCACCCCGAAGACCGCGTTGAGCGCCTTGGTGAGGTTGTCCTCGAACACCGTGGTGTCCTTGGTCGTGTCACCGTCCGGCTGGTCGGCGTCCACGTACGACACCGCGACCTTCTTCAGGAGCGGGTAGAGCGCGTTGCGTCCCTGGGCGTACACCGGCTCCACGTACAGGAACCCGCCGTCCAGCGGAACGGTCAGCAGGTTGCCGTACTGGATGTCCGAGTCGGCGCCCTTCATGTCCCGGACGAAGGTGGCCACGGAGGGCAGACCGTTGAGCTTGCTCTGCACCTGGGCCGGGCCCGGGACGTCCTCGGTGACCCGCAGCAGTCTCAGCCGGCCGTACTCCTTGCTGGTGGCGTCGGCGTCGACCGCCATGAAGGCACCCAGGTTGGGCCGCCCGTTCGGCGTGAACGTCGTCGTCAGCGAGAAGCGCTGCGCCGTGTCCCCGGGCATCTTCATGCTCAGGTAGTACGGCGGGACCGCGTTGCCGTCCTTGTTGGTCGGGTCGTCCGGCACCTGCCAGGCGTCCGAGCCGCTGTAGAACTGCGCGGGGTCGGTGACGTGGTAGCGGGTCAGCAGCTCGCGCTGGACCTTGAACATGTCCTGCGGGTAGCGCAGGTGCTTCAGCAGGTCGCCCTTGATCTCGGCCTTCGGCTGGACCGTGCCGGGGAAGGCCTTCATCCAGGTCTTCAGGACCGGGTCCTGGGTGTCCCACTCGTAGAGCTTCACCGTGCCGTCGTAGGCGTCGACGGTGGCCTTGACCGAGTTGCGGATGTAGTTGACCTGGTTCTGCTGGGCGACGACCGTGCGCTGCTGGTTGCCGACGGTCAGCGAGTCGGCCGTGGTGTCGCCGAGCGTGGTGCGCGAGGCGTACGGGTAGCCGTTGGTCGTCGTGTAGGCGTCGACGATCCACTGGATCCGGCCCTCGACGACCGCCGGGTAGGCGTCGCCGTCGATGGTCAGCCAGGGCGCGACGGCCTCGACGCGCTCCTTGGGCGTGCGGTTGTACAGGATCCGCGAACCGTCGCCGATGGCTCCCGAGTAGAGGATCTGCGGCTCGCTGAAGGCCACCGCGTACGCGGCGCGGTTGAAGGTGTTGGAGAGGCTGACGCCGCTCTTCTCCTTGTAGCTGGTGGTCTTCTCGCCGTTCTCCTCGTAGTCCAGCTCCTTCTGCGGGCCGCCCACGATCGAGTACTGGTCGGTCTTCTCGCCGTAGTAGATCCGCTGCTGGTACGTGCCCAGGGTGCCGGTCGTCGGCAGTCCGGACTCGGTGAAGACCGGGGAGCCGTTGGCGTCCGTGGTCGTGCCCGAGGCCATGATCGCGCCGTAGCCGTGGGTGTAGGTGAAGTGGTCGTTGATCCAGTTCCGCTTCGGGATGCCCTTGATGTTGAGCTCGCGCAGGCCGACGACGGTGTCCTTGCCGTTGTAGCGGTCCACGTCCAGGGTCGTCGGGAACTGGTAGTACTTCCGCTTCTGCTCCAGCTGCTGGAACGTCGGCGACACGATGTTCGGGTCGAGGACGCGGTAGCTGGCGGCCGTGTCGGCGTCGGAGCGCAGCTGGCTCTTGGCCTTGACCGTCGACTTGCCCGAGTAGTTCTCCGGCTTCGTCCCGTCGATCGCGTACGCCTTGCGGGTCGCGTCGATGTTCTTCTGGATGTACTGCGCTTCCTTGGCCTGCTCGTTCGGCTGGACCTGGAACTTCTGCACGATGGCCGGGTAGAGGCCGCCGATCAGGATCGCGGAGAGGACCATCAGGCCGAAGCCGATCACCGGCAGCTGCCAGGTGCGGCGCCAGAGCGTCGCGAAGAACAGCAGCGCGCAGATGATCGCGATGCAGAACAGGATGGTCTTCGCCGGCAGGTAGGCGTTGGCGTCGACGTACCGCAGGCCCGTCCAGTTGCCGGTGGCCTTGAAGTCACTGGACTTCACCGCCAGGCCGTACCGGTCGAGCCAGTACGCGACGGCCTTGAGCGCGACGAAGAGGCCGAGCAGCACCGAGAGGTGCCCGGTGGCCGCGGCGGTGGCACGCGCGCCCGGGCTGGTGACCCGCAGCCCGCCGTACAGGTAGTGCGTGAGCGCGGCGGCGATCAGCGACAGCACGGCGGCGGCGAAGCCGAAGGCCAGCAGGAAGCGGTACCAGGGCAGGTCGAAGGCGTAGAACGACACGTCGAGGCCGAACTGCGGGTCCTTCTGGCCGAACTTCACCCCGTTGACCCACATGAGCCAGGTGCGCCACTGACCCGACGCGGACGCGCCGGCGATCAGGGCCACCAGGGCGGCGACCGCGAGGAGCACCCACTTCTTGAAGGGGGCGAGACCCATCCGGTACCGGTCGAGGCTCTGCTGCTCCAGCGACATCGCGCTGAGCGGCGGCCGCAGCCGGTACGCCAGCCAGATGTTGAAGCCGACGGCGAGCCCCATCAGCAGGCCGAAGACCGCGAAGAGGCCGATCTTGGTCCACAGGGTGGTGGTGAACACGGACGAGTACTCGACCGAGCGGTACCAGAGCCAGTCCGTCCAGAACCCGGCGAACATCACGAACGCCATGGCCAGGACGGCCAGCACCCCGAGTGTCATGAGCAGGGTGCGGGCCCGCCGGGACGGCCGGCCGACTCTCACCCTCGGCCCGGACGGGCCTTGGCCACGGTCCGGCATCTGGAAAGCCAACGTGCGCCCCTCGATGTTGATGCGTCTGAAAGCAGGCCCCGCGATCGTAGAGCCCACTGGTGCAACTTACTGAGGCTTTACCTAGTTCCCGTCTTCGGGGGAAGAGGAGGCAGGATATTGGTCATGTCCAACCTTTCCCCCTCCGGCCCGGCCATGGCCGCGAGCCCCCTCACCCGCGCCGTGCTCGAGATCGACGAGTACGCGTCGGGCCTCGGCTGGGACCAGCCCGCCCGCCTGTTCGCCCTCGTCGACACCGCTCGGCTGCGCGCCCAGGAGCCCAAGCTCGCCTCCCAGCTCGGCCTGGGCGACGACGCCACCGCCTACACCCCGATCGAGCAGGACAAGCTGCCGCGCGGCAAGGCCCTCGACGAGTTCCTCGGCACGATCGCCTGGCCCGCCGCCGTGGCCGGCTGCGCCCTGACCGTGGAGCGGCTCATGCTGCCCCCGTCGGCCGAGGCCCAGGTCCCCCAGGGCCTGGGCGAGAAGCAGCTCGCCAAGTGGGTCGCCGCGCACCCGGACCGCCAGGAGGTCCGGATGACCGTGGCGGTGCTGCGGAACGGCACCCGCGAGGCGGCGATCCGGCTGCGCGAGAAGGACTCCGCGACCGAGGTGCTGACCGGCCCCGACCTGGTGCCCGGCCTCGCCGAGGCGCTGGCGGCCACCTTCGAGAGCTGAGCCGCTCCCGTACGAGGAAGGGGCGCCCGGTCGGTGACCGGGCGCCCCTTCGCATACGGACCGGCTCAGCTCCGGGAGCAGCTCGGCAGCGACGCCGTGTCGCCCTTGCGGAGCTTCTCCAGGGACTTCGTGGCGTCGTCGATGGTGTCGACCTTGATCAGGGTCAGTCCGTCCGGGGTGTCGGCCGCGGCGGACTCGCAGTTGTCGGCCGGGGTGAGGAAGTACTCGGCGCCCGCGTCGCGCGCGCCGACCAGCTTCATCTCGATGCCGCCGATCGGGCCGACCTCGCCCTTGTCGTCGATGGTGCCGGTGCCGGCGATGAACCGGCCGCCGGTGAGGCTGTCCGGGGTCAGCTTGTCGACGATGCCGAGGGCGAACATGAGACCGGCGCTGGGGCCGCCGACGTCGGCCAGGTTGATGTCGATCGTGAACGGGAAGACGTGGTCGGTGCCGGCCTGGATGCCGACGACGGCCCGGTCGCCCTCCTCCGACGTGGTGGTCCTGATGACCACCTTCCTGGTGACGGTGGGCTCCTTGCGGGCCTTCTCGGCGGCGGCAGCCTCCTTGGCGGGGACGATCGTGAACTCGACGTCCTGGCCGGGCTTGCGCTTCGTCACCTGCTTGGCGACGTCGCTCTGCTCCTTGACCGGCACGCCGTCGACGGCCTTGATCACGTCTCCGGCGTGCAGCTTGCCCTCGGCCGGGGCGCCCTTGACGACCGTCGCGACGACGACCCGGGCGACCACCGGGATGCCCAGCTCCCCGAGGGCCGCCACCTTGGCGCTCTCCTGGGACTGGCTGAACTCCTCGGCGTTCTCCTGGCTCGACTGCTCCTCGGTCTTGCCGTCCGGGTAGAGGGTGTCGTGCGGCACCACCACGTTGTCGTGGGCCAGCCATCCGTAGACGGCCTCGACGGCGTTCATCTTGTAGTCCGCGCTGGTGACGCGGACCGTCGTCATGTTGAGGTGGCCGTCGGTCGGGTAGGTCTTGCGCCCCGAGATGTGGAGGACCGGCTCTCCCCTGGCCTCGCCGAGGGTGTTGACCGTGGGCCCGGGGCTCATCTCCGCGTACGGCACCGGGATCAGAACGCCCGCGATGAGCAGACAGATCAGGACCAGCGTGGAGGCGAGCATCGTCGCGGTGCGGCGTGGCATGGAACGACAGTACGGGACCCGACTGTGAGTGCACCCCTGGGGCGGTCCGTACGGGGCGGCCCGTGTCAGCCCGAGGGAGAGGTGGTGACGGCGGAGGCCGTCGCGGCCGGTTCGCGCTCCGTACGGGCGGGATCGACGGTGGTCGTGTGGGCGCGCTCCATGGCGTCCCGGAAGCGTGCGTAGCCGGCGAGTTCCGCCACGTCACCTATGGTCTTGTTCCTCGAAGCCCAGCTTCCCCATATCGCCGCGCCGACGACTGCGAAAAGCGGAATCAGCAACCAGGCCAGCGCTGCCATCCCGACCTCCCATCCCCAGTGAGTTGATCAGCAGACTGTGTCATCTGTGGGATCAACGCTCGCGCGTGGGGGGCGGTTACGCAAATCGGGCGTTCGGCTACGCCGTGTCGGCGCGTCGCCTTGCCCCGCCCGGCGGGCTCCCCCTCCCCGGCCTCCGGCCGGGGGACCCGCAGCCGGGGCGACGGCTCAGCAGGCGCCGACCCACTCCTCCGTGCCGTCCGAGAACGTCTGGTGCTTCCAGATCGGGACCTCGTGCTTGAGGTCGTCGATCAGCTTCCGGCAGGCCTCGAAGGCCTCGGCGCGGTGCGGGCAGGAGACGGCGACGACGACCGCGATGTCCCCCACGCGCAGGTCGCCGACGCGGTGGACGGCGGCCAGGGCGCGGACCGGGTAGTTCGCGACGACCTTCTCGGCGACCCGGCGGAGCTCCTCCCCGGCGATCGGGTGGCAGGAGTAGCCCAGCGCGTCCACGTCCGCGCCGCCGTCGTGGTTGCGCACGGTGCCGACGAAGAGGGTGGTGCCGCCGGAGGCGTCGTCTCCGACGGCCCGGAAGACCTCGTCGACCGAGAGCGGGGTGTCACGGATCGCGAGCAGCTTGATCGGGTCGTCCGCTGCCTGCTCGCCGGGGTGGTCGTGCGTCTGCGCCATGCGCCCATGGTGCCGCACGGCTCCGGCATCCGGTAAGGGACCTTTCGACCTGTGCGCGCGTCCGGCCGTAGGAGGGTCCTACAAGCTACAGGCCCCGCCGCTTCCGCATCTGCCGGACCAGCGCCGCCGTGCCGAGCAGTGCCACGGTCGCACCGGCCGCGCCGGCCGCCGTCGCGTCCTTGCGGCCCAGGCGGCGTCCGGCGACGGTGTGGCGGCCCTCGGCCTCCTCCAGAAGCGCGGCGAGGACCTCCTCGTTCGTCCACTTCGGGCGCCAGCCGGCGTCGTGCAGCCGTCCGACGCTCACCACCCACGGGTGCATGGTGTAGGCGAGGTCGCCCGCCGGGGACGGGGTGAGCCCGATCCGGTGCAGGCGGGCCGCCGTGCCGAGGGCGACCGCGGAGGGCAGCTCCATGCGCCGGATCCCGGAGAGCTCCTCGACCTCCTCCTGCTCCAGCCACCCCTCGCACCCGACGGCGAACTCCCCGTCGACCTTCTCCAGGGCCGCGTACTCCAGGGCGCTCACCAGGTCCTCGACGTGGCAGAACTGCCAGGTGGGCCGGGACCCGGCGACGACGAGCAGCCGGGGCGACTCGAAGTAGCGGGTGAGCGCCGTGTCCGTACCGCCGACGAGGACGGCGGGGCGGACGACGGTGACGTGCAGGCCGGGGTGGGCGCGGGGGGCACGGCGGCCGAGGCGCTCGATCTCCAGCAGGTCGCCGACGCCGGTGGCCTCGGCCGTCGCCCTGAGCTCGGCGTCCTCGGAGAGCGGGATGTCGTTGTCCGGCAGGGCGCCGTAGACCATGGCCGAGGTGCAGAGCACCACCCGGTGGACCCCGGCCGCCGCGGCGGCCGTCAGGACGGTCTGGGTGCCGCGCACGTTGTAGGCCGTCCGGGCGGCGGGGTCGGTCTCCAGGTCGAGGTCGACGGCGAGGTGCACGACGACGTCCGCGCCGCGCAGCTTCTCGGCGATGGCCGGGTCGCGCACGTCGAGGATGTGCCACTGCGCCTCGGCGACGTCGCCCCGGCGCTCGTCGATGGCGACGACCCGCTTGATCTCCTCGGAGGCCGCGAGGCGCCTGGTCAGCAGGTCACCGACGCCGGAAGCGGCGCCGGTGACCGCGACGACGGGGCCGCGCGCGGCGGACCGGGTTGAGGGGTTTCGCGCTGCGCGAACCTGTGGATCTGGGGAACTCACCGGGCGTCTCCAGCGGTTGTCTTCAGTACGGACGCGCGTGACGCGTACGGACCAGGTGGCGTCCATCCTGCCGCAGGGCACGGCCCGGCGGAGCACCGAGCCCATTTCCGGCCCGGATGTCTACGCTGGTGGTGTGCGGGGCCTGTCTGGACAGGCCCTGGTCGGGCAGTCGCCGTCGGCAGGAGGCCGGCGGCCCTACGAGCCGAGGAAACCTGTGAGTGACACCCCATTCGGATTCGGCCTTCCGCCGGAGGAGCCGGAGAACGGCGACGAGGGCAAGAAGAAGGACCCCGCCGGAGGTGGCCAGGGGTCCGGCGGCAACCCGTTCGGCGCGAACCCGTTCGGCTTCGGCGGGCTGCCCGGCATGGGCGGGCCCGGCGGCGCGGACAATCCGTTCGCCGCGATGTTCGGCAACCTGAACCCCAACGATCTGGGCGCGGCCTTCCAGCAGCTCGGGCAGATGCTCAGCTACGAGGGCGGTCCCGTGAACTGGGACATGGCCAAGCAGATCGCGCGCCAGGTGGTGGCCCAGGGCACGGCCGACGGCACCAAGGACGCGAGCGTGGGCCCGGCCGAGAAGTCGGCGGTCGAGGAGGCGGTGCGCCTGGCCGACCTGTGGCTGGACGGCGTGACCTCGCTGCCCTCGGGCGCGAGCATCGCGGTGGCGTGGAGCCGCGCGGAGTGGGTCGAGGCGACGCTGCCGGCGTGGCAGCAGCTCGTGGACCCGGTCGCCGAGCGGGTCGGCTCGGCGATGGGCGACGTCCTGCCGCAGGAGATGCAGGCCATGGCCGGCCCGCTGATCGGCATGATGCGGTCCATGGGCGGCGCCATGTTCGGCCAGCAGATCGGACAGGCCGTGGGTGCGCTCGCCGGTGAGGTCGTCGGCTCGACGGACGTCGGCCTGCCGCTGGGCCCGGCCGGGCGTGCCGCGCTGCTCCCGCTGAACATCGAGGCCTTCGGCAAGGACCTGGGCGTGCCCTCGGACGAGGTGCGGCTCTACCTGGCCCTGCGCGAGGCCGCGCACCAGCGTCTCTTCGCGCACGTGCCGTGGCTGCGGGCGCACCTCTTCGGTGCGGTCGAGGGGTACGCGCGCGGGATCAAGGTCGACACCTCGAAGCTGGAGGAGGCCGTCGGGCAGCTCGACCCGACGCATCCGGAGCAGCTTCAGGAGGCGCTCCAGCAGGGCATGTTCCAGCCGGAGGACACTCCGGAGCAGAAGGCGGCCCTGGCCCGTCTGGAGACGGCGCTCGCGCTGGTCGAGGGCTGGGTGGACGCGGTGGTCCACGAGGCCGCGAAGTCCCGGCTGACCTCGGCGGACGCGCTGCGCGAGACGCTGCGGCGGCGCCGGGCCTCGGGCGGTCCGGCCGAGCAGACCTTCGCGACGCTGATCGGTCTGGAGCTGCGTCCGCGCCGGCTGCGGGACGCGGCGCGCCTGTGGGCCTCGCTCACGGACGCGCGCGGGGTCGACGGCCGGGACGGGCTGTGGGAGCACCCGGACATGCTGCCGACGGCGACCGACCTGGACGACCCCGACGGCTTCGTGCACCGCGAGCACCTGGACTTCTCCGAGCTGGACAAGATGCTCGGCGAGGCGGCCAAGGGCGAGAACCCCGAGAGCGGGGACGGCGAGAAGTGAGCCTGTACGACGACGCGGTCCTCGTCCTGAAGGGGTACGAGGACCAGCCGGAGCTGCGCGATGTCTATCTGGACCATCTCGCGCGGCACCCGGACGGCATGTACAAGCCCTGCGGGGCGGGTCATCTGACCTCCAGCGCGCTGGTGGTCGACCCTTCGCGCGGGCGGGTGCTGCTGACCCTGCACAAGAAGCTGGGCATGTGGCTGCAGATGGGCGGCCACTGCGAGGAGGGCGACCCGACGCTGGAGGCGGCCGCGCTGCGCGAGGCGGCCGAGGAGTCGGGCATCGCCACGGGTCTGACGCTGCTGCCGGGCGGTCCGGTGCGGCTGGACCGGCATCCGATCCCGGCGCCCTGCCACTGGCACCTGGACGTGCAGTACGCGGCGCTGGCCCCGGCGGACGCGGTGGCGGAGATCAGCGAGGAGTCGCTGGACCTGCGCTGGTTCGCGTACGAGGACGTGGCGGGTGTGGCCGACACGTCGGTGGTGGAGCTGCTGAAGGGCACGCTGGCGCGGCTGGCGTGACCGACAGGACACGCGCGAGGAGCGGTCTCCGGTGGAGGCCGCCCCTCGCGCGTGGGTGCTCAGTTCCAGGCGTTGTTCTGGTTCTGGGCGTGGGAGCCGTGCTGGCCGGCGCCGAACTGGGCGGCGATGCCCTGTCCGATGGCGGCGTTCTGCGGGGGCATGACCTCGCTCGGCTGGACGAGCGCGAAGCCCTGTCCGAGGAAGCTGAGCTCCCAGCCCTCGCCGGTGTTCCCGCGGCGGTGGCGGACGCTGGAGTTCGTCGTCTGCGCCTGCATCTGGACGCGGAGTCCGGTGGACCAGGCGACGATGGCGTCGGCGTCGGCGCTGACGTACTTGTCGGGCGTGACCTGCATCATCAGCGGCTGCCCCGAGGTCATCAGGGCGACCTTGCCGCGGCCGGAGATGTTGAGCTGGTACTTGCCGGAGCCGGAGACGCCGTACTGGCTGTCGACGGCGATGACCTCGGTGTGGAGCGTCGAGTCGAGCGCGAGGACGTAGGCGCTGTCGACGGTCAGGCCCTCCTGCTCGACCTCCACGATGTGGACGTGCTGGGCGAGGTTGGCGAAGTAGACCGTGCCCTGGCCCGAGCAGCGCATCAGGTCGAGACCCTCACCGGTGCGGGCCTGGGCGCGCCGCTGGTTGGGGGTCTTGTACTCGCCGTCGAAGTCGACGAGTCCCTGGTACGCGACCATGGCGCCCTTGCGGGCGAGGACGTCGTCCTGCCCGGTCAGGGAGACCCGCAGGAGCTGCGGGTTCTGGATGACGTACCGCTCCTGGCTCTGCTGTTCGGCGTGGTTGAAAAGCGGGCTCTGCATGGTGTGTTCTCGCTCCCCCTCAGCCCCGGACCCGCAGGCGGTCGGTGCTGTCCTCGCTCGGCTGTACGACGACGATGCCCTGGCCCGAGAAGGCCATCTGGTATGCCTCGCCGCTGCCCCGCCCGATGAGGGAGGACGCCTTGAAGCTGCGCTTGCCCTTGACCTTGAGCGAGGGCGACCAGGCGACGAGCGCGTCGGGGTCGACGTACGTCTCGTCCTCGCCGCGGCCGCAGTCGACGACGATCGGCGTGCCGCGCGAGGTGAGCGCGACCCATCCGGTGCCGGCGATCTCCACGTTGAACAGGCCCTGGCCGGCGAACTTCGCGAGGCCCTTGACCCGCTCGACGCCCCACTGGAGGTGGGCGTCGAAGGCGAGCAGGTTGGTGCCGTTGACGGAGAGCGAGTCGTTCTGGAGGTTGATGACGACGACGTCGGCGCCGTAGTCGGCGAGGTAGAGCAGCCCGTCGCCGGTGCACTTCATGAGCGGCGCGCCCTCGCCGGTCATCCACTGCTGGGCGACCTGGCGGACGGCGGGCGGGTTGGGCTCGTAGCTGATGAAGCCCTCGTAGGCGACCATCGCGCCGCTCCGGGCGTACAGGTCCTGGCCGGAGGCCATCGCGACCTTGAGCATGGTCCGGCCGTGGTTCTCCATCCGGGCCGCGACGGGGGTCGGGGCGTAGCCCGCGAGTTGCTGGTTCATGACGGGCTCCCTCAGACCTCGTAGGGCTGGACGACGATGAAGTTGCCGGGGGCTCCCCGGAACTGGAGGTTCACGGTCTCCCCGCTGTGGCCCGGGTAGGCGTTGCGGCGGAGCCGCACCTGGCTGGAGAGGATGACCTGGGACGCGGACGACCAGGCGACGACGGCGTTGCAGTCGGCGAAGGTCGTCGGCGTGACGGGCAGGACGACGGGGACGCCGTGGGTCTTCACGACGACGGTTCCGGTGCCCTGGAACTGCATGGTGAACAGGGCTCCGCCGGGGATGCCGTGGCCCTCGATGCGGCGGACCTCGTACTGCAGCGACTCGTCGAACGCGAGGACGTTCTCCGCGGAGACGCAGATGCCGTCGCCCTGGAGCTCGATCGGGTGCAGGTGGGCTCCCTGCTCCGCGAGGAAGACCTGGCCGCGGCCGGTGCAGCGCATCAGCTGCATCTCCTGGCCGGTGGCGTTGCCGACGATCCGGCCGGCGAAGCCCGCGCCCTTGTAGCCGAAGTCGACCTTGCCCTGGTACATGACCATGGAGCCCTGCCGGGCGAGGACGGGGACGCCGCCCATGGCGAGGTCGACCCGCATGAGCTGCTGGTTCTGCGGGGTCCAGCGGGCGCCGGTGGCGGTCTCCTTGTACGGGGCGAGCGCGGCGGCGAGCCCCGCTCCGGTGGCCGGGGCGCCCTGCGGGACGCCGGGCTGATGCCCGTACCCCGGGGGCTGCTGGCCGTACGGGCCGGGGGCGGGCTGCCCGTAGGGGGCCTGCGGCGGCTGTCCCTGACCGGGGTACGGGGCGGGTGCCTGGCCCGGGACCTGCCCCGGGTACGGGGCGGGAGGCTGTCCCGGGACCTGGCCGTACTGCGGCTGCTGCGGCGGCTGCCCGTACGGGGCGGGGGCCGGCGCGGGCGGCGGCACGGGGGCCGTCGGGGCCAGCGGCGCGACCATCGTGGGCGCCGTGTGGACCGGCTGCGCGGGCGCGGGCGGGTCCGGCGCGGGCGGGGCCGGAGGCGCGCCGAACGCGGGCGCGGGGGCCGGGGCGG